>JAFGJN010000184.1 GCA_016929055.1 Candidatus Zhuqueibacterota bacterium | reverse complement strand
TTTTTTTCACCTCATGTAAGCGGAGCGCGACCCCGCAGGCCGCCGTTCTTGCGGCCGAGGAGGCGCGCGCAGCCCGCGGAGGATCCCGGCACCGCTGGGCACACATACAAGGAGTGTTCTGCTCATCCCCTGAGGTCGACCATCAAGGCCCTCATGCGGGGCCGGAGCCGGAGCGGATCCCAAGCGTTCATACCCACAAACTCTGCACAAACACAAAAAAGACATTCCTCATCGGTAACTCTTATTCTCTCGTTTGACCTTATCGATTGTTCGGATTATTAAGAAACCAGGTAAAAGAGTGTCTATCCTATTTCAGAACAACTCCCCATTCTGCAACGGCAAAGCCCTTTCTTTCAAAGGGTTCAATTTGCGGAGCCGGCACCATCGAGTCGTCATTCGCAACTTTTATGACATAAAAGAGCCGCAGAATCGAGTCGGGTTGGTGTGAAAATCCGAGTTTTATGATTTTGTCCAGAACAGGACGGGTTTGAGGATAGATCGCATAGAATTCAGCGCGCTGCAATCGGGGAATCCAATAGTGAATGAAATCATTTGTTTCGTTCGGGTTAAACCCATATTCCGACAGATTTTCCTGAAAGAAATTCTGCAGGTTGCCTCTTTCGACAATCCAGCCCGTTTCAGTTTGATATAAATCAGGCGTTCGGCTTTCATAATACAATCCAATTGCTTATCAACACCCTCATTCAATCCGATCCCCCTTGCCCAGGAAATTTATATTTTTTTCACTTGCGCCGTGTGCGTATTTTTTGCTTTTTACAAAGTCCGCCTTAAACGGGGATTCAAAGCAAACTCTCACCTTTCTCTAACAAGCGGAGTTGCGAATGAAAACAGCCAAATATAGTTTCACTCTTTTCCTGGCCCTGTTTTGCTTTTCGACCCTGATTGCCCAGGACAGCCTCAACTGCAGGCTGGTGGGTCGCTGGAATCATGGACCCTGTAGCGCCCTGACATCGGCAGGAAACCTCTTTTATTTCGACGATGGCGCCTCTCTGGTGACGATGGATTTTTCCGACCTCGCTCATCCGCTGCAAGTCGGACGGATCGATATCGCATCCCCGCTCACCGGCATCGCCGCAAGCGGGGATCTTTTATGCACTGTGGACAAATCAAATAAAGTGCATATCTACAACCGATCCAATCCGGCTCAACTGCAGCTCGTGGCAACACTGGAAGTGGAAAGATACGGGGTCGATTTGGACATCGATGGGCAGTATCTCTACATTTTAGGCGGTTGGCAAGAGTTGGTTATCTATGACATTTCCGATCCCGCCGCTCCGGTGGAAAAAAGCCGCACGACAATCTCTGAAAGCTTTTATGCTCTTGCCATCGATGGCAGCTATGCCTTTATTTCGACGATCAACGGATTTCGCATCATCGATGTTTCCGATCCACAAGCACCCGTTGAGGTATCGGCTGTGAATTATGGCATAAAAACCGAGGCAATCGCGGTGCGAAGCAACCATGTCTACGTCACTCCGAGCGGCTATCTGCGCATCTTTGACATCTCGAATCCAGCCGCTCCGATCGAGATGGGATCCTATTTGGGCGGCAGCGTCGGCACCGACCTGGCGTTGATCGGGGATTATGCCTTTGTTTTGTTCTGCAGCAACGGTCTCTATGTCGTCGACATCTCTGATCCGGACCAGCCGGTTCGTGTCGCCCGCTTTTCTTCATCCGGCAATGCTGAGCGAATTGCGACCAACGGCACCGCCCTGCTCCTGGGGATCGATTATGGCGGTATCTATTCCCTCGATATCACCAATCCGGCTGCGCCGGTTGAAACGGGTTATTACGCTTCCGGCTATACACTGGATGTGCGGGTTCACGATCGATTTGCCTATCTTGCCAGCCACCTCGAAGGATTGACACTCCTCGATCTTTCCAATCCTGCCCATCTATTTCAGGTGAATCGAGTTGAAACGGACGGCTTGATAATCGAAATCGATCTGGATGCAAATCATGCCTATCTCGCCGATTCCTGGCGGGGATTCAAAATTTTTGACATCAGCGATCCGGTCGAGCTCGAACAGATCTGCGCCATTCGAACCCGCGACCGAGCAGAGGCGATTCAGGTTAGGGGACAGTCGCTCTTCATCGCTGATGGCGACAGCGGATTTTGCGTCTATGACATCAGCGATCCCGCCGCACCCCAGGAAATGGGCCGGCTTCTTTTGCCCGGCAGAGCGAACGGAATTGCTCTGAGTGGAGATTACGCGTTTGTCGCAGCGAGAGAAGCGGGTGTGCGCATCATCGACATTTCGAACCCGAGCGAGTTGTCCGAAGCCGGCGCAACCGCTTACGAAGGCGATGCCCTCAAGGTAACGATTGACGGCTCGTTTGCCCATGTCGCCGACAACAGCAAAGGCCTGACCATCCTCGATATCCGCGATCCGGTCAATCCCGTCCCCATCGCTTCCGTGGCCACCGAGAATGCGGTTCTGAATGTTGCGATTGAGGGATCCTATGCCTATTTGGCCGAAGGAACCGGAGGTTTGCGCATCCTCGACATTTCCGATCCGACACAGCCGGCGGACTATGGCTATTACCGAACACTGGACGTTGCGAGCGGAGTCACCCTATCGGATGGCCTCGTTTATTTGGCGGATCAATGGGATGGGCTCTATATTCTTGAGCGGCTGGAACCGGCAACGGGCGTCGCCGAGCTTACTGCCCCAAGCCAGCCGCTCGATTTCACGCTGGAGCAGAATTACCCCAATCCCTTCAATCCCCTCACCCGCATACCCTATCGCCTCTTCCAGCCGGCACGGGTTCGCGTGACGATCTATTCCGTCCACGGACAGGAGGTCAAAACGCTGATCGACCGCCAGCAGCCGGCCGGAGAACATTCTGTTGTCTGGGACGGCCGCGACAGCGACGGCCAGGCCTTGCCCTCGGGGATCTATGTCTACCGGCTGGAAAGCGATCGTTTTGCCGCCGCCAAAAAGATGCTGCTGATTCGCTAAGATTCTTGCCACAAAAAAAAGCGTTTGGCGCCGGATCGGCCGATCCGGCGCCAAACGCTGTAGGGTATACATCAGACAAACCCCTCTGCGCAAGCACACCACAAAAAAACCCCTCCCGGTGCAAGCGCTTGTCGCAGCCCCTGGCAAAGGGGCCGGAAAGATGCAGGGCGCGACAAAAAGACTATTCCCCGCGATAGCGTTCCTGAAACGTGGGTTGTTCACCGGCCAGTTTCAAAAAGAGATCCAGGGGAACCACCTCGAATTCCGGTCCCAGATTGTCGAGAATCGACTTGACGCGTTTGATCGAGCTCCACTGCCGCACGTGCATGAGGAGGAAATAGGGACGATCGGAATTGTAGGCCGCCAATTCCTCGAGATCGGCGATGGCGGTACCTTCGGACACATCCGGCGCCAGATAATAGTCATAGGAGATGAGCGGCCGATTGTCGCGCACGGTAAAGGTGTGCGACTGCACATAGCCGTTGGCAAAACCGATGGCGTCGGGCATGCCGTTGTAAAAGGCATCCACCACCTCGCGGGTCAGGTCGGAATTCCCTTCGACCATCACCCCTTCGGAATAATCCATGATTTCAAAAACATTGAGATCGAGGCGTTTCATCAGATCGTAGGCGATCTCTACCATTTGGGGCAGATGCTGTGCAGGGACGGCCTTGGGATAGACATAGCCCGGACCGCCGAGGCAGCCGATGAAATAGTCATTGGGAGTAGCCTGGGAGTAAAAGTATTCGAGCATGACCGGCGCCAGCCAGATATAGTTCATGCCCACCTCCCAGGCATAGGGCAATTCCCCTCGTCCGGGCTGAGTCCAGGCGCCGAGACCGATGCCGTCGGTCTGAATGCAGGCGATATAGACTTTATTCTCCGGCTTGTAGCGCTTGCCCGGCACCAGATTGTGATTGTTTTTAAAGCTAAAACCGGGTGTTGCGGGCACCTGGGAACTAAAGCTCATGTTGGGCAGGGTGTGCAGACCCTCGACGCGCAGGGCATAGCTGGAAAAGAGCCGAACCGACTCTTCCTCGAGGTCCTTTTTATAGGAATGCCAGCCAAAGACAAAACCGAATGGCTGCATATCCCCAAGCAGTTCCCGGGTCAGGGCGTATTCCTCCGCGTCCGCCGGCTGAGTGGACAGATCGTTGAAAAACATC
>JAFGJN010000183.1 GCA_016929055.1 Candidatus Zhuqueibacterota bacterium | reverse complement strand
CCGATAAAATCTATTTTGGACAGGTCTGACTTTTTTTATATATTCTTTTTGTCGTGTCCACTTGACAAAACGGACTCTATCGCAACTTTGAAATCATTCCCCCCAATACCAAAGGAAATAGATGCGAATTCTCAACAGCAATCGATTCTTTATTCTGCTCATTTTGACAGCTCTGGCGATCGGGTGGAGTTTCTATTTCGAGCCCAGAAATGTGGTGGTTGAACACTTGACCATCACATCCACGCGAGTGAATTCAGCATGTCGCCCCATACGGTTGGTCCAGCTCTCCGACCTCCATCTGAAGGATCTGGGCGCTTACGAGCGTAAAATCATTCGCCAGGTCAACGCCCTGAAACCGGATCTGATCTGCGTCACAGGCGACTATTTTGAAAAGGCAGCTGTTCTGGAAAATCCGCATTCCAGCGAATTTACCCGACAACTCGAAGCGATTCGTTCCTTTTTTGCCGCACTGCAAGCCGAACACGGCATCTATGTGGTGCGCGGCAACCACGATTTCAGTAACGACAAAGAAACCAGCAACCGATTGCTGGAAATCTTGCAAAAGACCGGCGTCCACGTGCTGGCTGATCAGGGACGCCGAATCGTCGTCCAGGGAACAACGCTGTGGCTGGCCGGAATCGATTTTCCTGAATTCCCCCAAAAAGACCGGGCTGTTTTCACCATCCAGGACGATTCCCTGAACCAATGGCTCCATTCCGGAGCTTCGAAACGGAACTCGTACGCCCATCTGCATCGACCGGAAAAAGAACCTGAATGGCGCAACTATCGGTTCAGCGGTCGTTTCCGCCGCTCTGCACAAGCCACCGCCATAGGCGTGACCTTTTATTCGCAGATGCACCGGGGATTTGACCGTTTTTATCGACTGCGCACCTATGCCGGGCGTCCAACTCTGCACTTTTCAGCTCATGGCACCCATCTGCAGGAGACAAAAGATTCAGATACCGGCATTGTTCCACAGGCCGATCGCTGGTACCGCTTTGCCATCGAAACTGAAAACGATTCGCTGGCAACACGGGTACGCGCTCGGTTCTGGCCCGCCGATGAACCGGAACCCGAGGGTTGGCAGGCAAAAGCGATCGATACCACGTCGACGCGTCTTTCCGGCGGCACCATTGGCGTCTGGAGCGCCAAAGCGGGCGATCACGACTTTGATGATTTTTTGGTCACAGACAATCGAGGTGTAATCTGGAAAGAAGATTTTGGCAGCGCGGTTGGGACCTGGGTTTCATTCAATTATCACCACCAGGCACTGCCAGCTCTCTTTACCAGAGTTCCCGACAGCGTCTTTTCCGTGCTGTTGTGCCACTCTCCCGATCAGGCTGTCTATACCCGCGGGTTAAATGTTGACCTTGTGCTCAGCGGCCATACCCACGGTGGTCAGGTGCGCTTGCCTGGAATGGGCTCCATCTTTGTCCGCATCGGTCTGGGCCGTCGGTATATGGAAGGTTTTCATGATCTCGGTTATACTCGTCTCAAGGTCAACCGAGGAATCGGCACCATTCATGTGCCATTGCGTTTTTTCAGCCGGCCGGAAATCACCTTGATCGAACTCGTTCCGGCCGACTAGAGCCATTTCTTACGCTTGAAATAGATCAACATGATCATGGCAACACCCACCATAACCCCCCAAACCGCAAAATAGCCCCAGGGCCAGGAGAGCTCGGGCATATTTTTAAAATTCATGCCATAGATCCCGGCGATAAAGGTCAGCGGAATAAAAATCGTTGCGATAATCGTCAAGACTTTCATCACTTCATTCATGCGGTTGCCGGAAAGCGTGAGAAGCGTGTCGAGCAAGGCTGTCGTCAGTTCACGATAACTCTCCAGGGTATCGATGACCTGTACGGCATGATCGTAAAGATCGCGCAGAAAGGGACGCGTCGTTTCGTTGATCAGAGGGGTTTCCATCCGATCCAGGGAGAGCACGGCTTCCCGCATCGGCCACACCGATTTGAGGAAAAAGAGCAATTCCCGTTTGAGGCGGTGAATTCGATACAGCACACCCGGGTCGGCTCTGGTCATCATCTCGTCTTCCACCTCTTCGATCTCTATACCCACCTGCTCCAGCGTCAGGAAATAACGGTCGACCAGTAAATCCACAAGTGCATAAAAGAGATAATCGACACCAGCCTTTCGCAGGCGTCCATTTTCGCGCTGCATTCGGGGCAAGAGATGATCGAAAAACGGGTTTTCTCGTTCGGAAAAACTCACAACAAAATCCTTGCCCAATACCAGACTGATTTGCTCGGAAACCAGCTCTTTTTTTTCGGCATCCCAATTGACAAGTTTGCCGACAAAATAGAGATAGTCGTCGTAATCTTCAAGTTTGGGGCGATGCGCGGTATTGAGTATATCTTCCAGAACCAGGGGGTGCAATTGAAAAGACTCGCCGATCTTTTCGATCCAACCGAGATCGTGTATACCATTCAAGTGAAGCCAGATGTTGCCGTTTCTGATTTGCAAAAGATCGAAATCCGGTTCAAGGGTTTGTTTCTCCAGCCGGCCAGCGTCATAGAGTGTCAGAATGGCAGTCATCGGAGCGGGCGGTTTTTCTTCGGGCAGAACAAGAGTGCCAGGAGCCAACCCGAGTTTGCGCGCGCTTTTTTTGATCAGTTTCAGCATTCGCTCCTCCCAAAAGGGCAGCCCTTGCCAGGAGTATAGCCTCAGGGCCGTGTTAATTTCCAGATCAGATCGAAACCGGTCGATTTCTCATCGCTTTTGGTAGCCTGCAGATACCAATTGCGACCAATTTCATATTCGAGATTGATTTTTTCCGGCACCAGCTCGGCCGAACCGCCCAGAGACAGAGTGCGTTCATAACTGATAAACAGATCATTGGTCAAATATTTGCCGATGAGCAAGGTCGCCTGTCGCCAATCCTGCTCGCTGGAAAACTCAATGACATCGAGATCAAGGCCGCTGCGCAGACGAGCGGTCAGTTGTTCCGCCAATTGGCCAGCCAGAACGTTGGTCACGGTCGCCTGACTCAATAGTCCGCCCTCCTTCTCACCCAATTCCGATCGCTGACCGGTGGTCAGAGCTTCAAATCCTCGGCCGAACAACAGATAGGCAAATGCGTCCTTTTCTTCAATCACTAATCCGTCAAGAGAAAAAGTAAAGTCCGGTTTTTCCAGCGTTCCCTGCAATAAAAGAGTCATGCGCCGCTTTTGTCTTTCCAAATCGCGAAAAATATACAGAGCTTCGATGTCCAGTTGCGGATCGATGCGGTCTCCGCCGAGGAACTCCAATCGCCCTTTTTGCAGTGAAAATCGCTTGCCATATAATTCGTAGGCTCCGCGCAGGGTCTGAATGCTCCCGAACAACTCGAATCCCTGTCCGGTTTTAACCACCGCTACATCACCCGAAATTTCCATATTCATCTCGGGGCTGCGAATCCAGGTATTGCGGGGTATGGACACCTGCACGGTTCCGCGCAACTTTTCAAAATAATCAGCCGAGGGAGATGACTCTTTCTGACCATCGGCCGCTTCACTGCTTTGCACCAGCAAGGCTCGCGGAGCAGCCTGAGCGGAGGCGGTTTGTCCCTCGAGGTTGAAACGCGAGCGGAGGATTGACATTCGTCCCTGCAACTGTGGCTTGTCCATCGTACCGGAAATTCCGATTTTGCCGTCCAGGCGCAACGTCATCGTACGGTTCTCCACGGCGAGGAAATTATCCATCCCCGCCTGCAAATCGATCGCTTCCACCCGCACGCCTTCAGGATCACCCTGATAAACCAAATTGCCCTGTAAACGCAAAATACCGCCACCGCCTATAATTTGCGCCGAATCCAAAATCACTTCCTGATCAACAATGTGCAGGTTAAAGCGGATATCCCGATAATCCATGCCTGCTGTCGGATTGTTGACTCTACCGCCGCGCAGGCGTAAAAAACCGTCGATAGAAGGATCTTCCAAAGAGTTACCAACCTGCAGTCGGCCATCCAGACGTCCCTGAACTCGAGTCAATTGATCGGAGAGATGGCGCACGGCGGAGAGATCGACGTTTTCCGGCTCAAAAAGCAGCTGCAACGGCTGATCGTGGTGCAATTCAACGGGCGACTGTGCGGTCAAATCGACTGCAAGGGGCAGGTCGCCGGTGATCAGCAGATGAAAATCATCGTTCTGCCAGTCGAGCCTGCTTGAGAGTTTGCCTGAATCAGCCGTCGCTTGACCCGAGAGGCGGCCGAGCGCGGTCTTTGCCAGTGTCAGATGATCGACCGAAAACTCGACCTCAGCCCGGGGGCTCATGGGTGTACCGCTTATCCGCGCGATGAGACTGACCCTGCCGTCGAGGTGAGGCTGATCGGGATAAAACCGGTTTACGAGCTGCAGGTCCGTATCCAACAAACGCAGGTTTATCTCGATACGCTTTAGCGGCCGATAAACGCCATTCAAAAGCAGCGATTCCGAGCCCGAGAGCAGGTTGACTCCACTCATTTGCCAGAGTGAATCGCGATGCGACAAATAGATTTTTTCCTGAGAGCGCCACTCGCTGCCATAAACATCCGCATGCAGATGTGAAATCGTCAGTGATAAATGCGGCATCCAACGGATCCCAGCGTGCAAGTCGAGCCGGAGAGAATCGACGTGTTCGGCCAGCAGTTGCAAGTCGGCAGAATCAGCCGAGGCCTCTCCATTGAGCCTTAATTTGGCAAAAGACCGGTCGTCGAAACGCACACCATCAGCCAAAAGATTCACTTTCGCCGTTGGCTGCGAGTCGTGCAAAAGAATTGTTACCGGACCGTTCAGCGAATCAATTTGCCAGCTCTGCCAGGCGAGATTAAAAAGATCGACTCGAGAGTTCATCAGCAGTGAATCGAGTCGGCCGCCCAGCGTGCCGTCAATCCGGCCTTCCAGTCGGAGAATATCCGTGTCCTGCAGAAAAGTGAGGTTTTCGAGCCGACCGGGTCGCAAATAAAACTCGATCTCTCCTTCCTGTCTCCGCCCGATCCAACCCGAAGCGCGGGCAATGAGTGCCTCGCTCTCGACAAGGAACCAGGGCAGATTGAGAATCGTCTGACGATAAATCGCCCGACAGGCCAGGGTATCGACAGCGATACCAGAGATGGAACCAGAGGCCAGCTCCACATCCGCCACCCATTCCAGCTTGCCCTTCCTAATCCCGCGTCCGTGAATTTCTCCTCGGCCCGCCAGATCGCTCTTATACTTTTCATCGCCGGTGAACGCTGAAAGGTCGATATTATTAAACCTGGTTTCAAGATCGAACCGTTCACCCTGCAGAGAGCCGACCGCCTCGGCCATGATGGCGTTGCTCTCGATTTTAATCCGGCAATCGAGGTTTTGAATCACGGAATCCACTCGACCTTCTGCCTGGAGAACGGTTTTTTGCACAACCAGATCCTCTAGACGAAAAGAATCGATCTGTGCGTGCGCCTCAAGCTTCCAGACCTTGGAAGCGACTTTATCGGCGTTGAAGATAAACTGCGCGTCTGTTGCACCATGTTGGGGCATCGCATGTGACCAGAGACCGAGGTCAAAAGAGTGAATCTCGCCGTTAACAGCCAATGAGCGTTGTCCGGGCAAAACCACAAAATCGGTTTGCAACTGCAGAGATTCCCGGCCGCTCTGCAGCACAAGCCGTCCGTCGCCACGCCTGCCGTCGGCCTGAAGCTCGAGGTGGGTATCGAAGGTACGCGCTTTGGGCAGAGGTGGCAGCCAGATCCAATCCTCTGTGTGCAAGGTTTTGCCATCGATCTCAAGCGCAAAAACGAAATCTCGCTCGAGCTTGATCCACCCTCGAGCCTGCAGATGGCTACCGCCGACATGGAGGCTGAACACAGGAATGTCCAACACTTGATCCCGCAACGCCATTCTCAACATGATTGAATCGACTGCCGCACTCTGGTCCGGCGTGGTCAAGCGGAGATGTTCGAGGTCGATCTCTAGCGATCCGCTTTGACTCTTGAGCGTTAACCGAGCCTGCAGATCGATTTGCGACGGCAGGCCGCGAGGCAAAGGATCGAGAGGCTGCAATTGGATTCGAGCGCGATTGAGATTTGCCCGATTAAGGTCGATGCGCCAGGGTGAAGGCGATTGTGCAGTGTCGGCATCGGCCGGGGAATCAGCAGAAACCACTATATTCTGCCAATTCCAGGTCGAATCGGGTCGCTGCACCAGAAAAAGCTGAATATCGTCGATATCCAGGACACGCACAACCACCTGACGATGCAACAGCGAAAGCGGTCGAAAAGCGACACGCAGACGGGGCACGTTCAGCAAGGTATCACCTTCCTGAACCAGTGTCAGATCTTCCAGGACCACACGGGTGAACAGATTGCCGTTCAATCGACCGATCGACAGATCGGCTTGCAGAAAAGGATTCAGTTGTGTCGTCAATTGTTCTTTGAGCAGCTTTCGAAAAACGGCTGTCTGAGTGAAAACGGCCAAAAAGATCAAGAGGATCAAGAAGCCGACGCCTATATAAATCGCAAATCGTTTCATCGCCGGTCTCCTAAAATGCCTGTCCAAAACTGAGATAGATTTGCCATGGCTGAGAGCCTTCCAACGCAGGTGTGGCGAAATCGAGTCGAATGGGACCGATGGGTGTGGAAAAACGCAGGCCACAGCCGGCTGCATACCTCAAGTCAGTGAGAGGCAAGGTCAGGCACAAACTCCAGACGTTACCGCCCTCGAAAAAGAAAACACCGGACAGATTTCCATGGATCGGGAACCGCCATTCCTGGCTAAATTCAAAAAGACTGTTTCCGCCAAGTGGTTCGCCGCTTCGCCCCAGAGGGCCCAGCTGCGAACGAGACCATCCCCGTATGGAGGTGCTGCCGCCTGCATAAAATCGTTCCTCGATGGGCGTAAGGGTGGCACCCCAGATGGGTTGCATCACACCGGCTTT
>JAFGJN010000002.1 GCA_016929055.1 Candidatus Zhuqueibacterota bacterium | reverse complement strand
CAGCGTCTGTGTGATCGCCGCCGTCAACGTCGTCTTGCCGTGGTCCACGTGACCGATCGTGCCTATATTCACATGAGGCTTTGTGCGCTCAAACTTTTCCTTTGCCATTGGTCTCTTCTCCTTAACTTCCGTTTTATAAGGATTTGAATAAAAGTCAGAAATATTGGAACCGTGCCACACGGCTCATTGTAGCCAATTTTGCAGAGCGATGGTTTTAACCCTGACGGATAGCTCCGCTGCAGCCCGATCTTCCGGGTTCAATCCTTTAGGCCGCCAGACCCATTTTCTCCCGCAGTTTCTTTTCCACTTCAGGCGAAACCCGTTCGTATCTCAAAAATTGCATTGTAAACGTCGCTCGTCCCTGCGACATGTTGCGGAGAGCGGTTGCATAGCCGAACATCTCCGCCAGAGGAACAATCGCATCAATCACTTGCACTTCATTTCGGTGGTCATGCTGCTCGATCTTGGCGCGACGAGTTGCAAGATCGCCGAGAATACCACCAAAATAATCTTCCGGTGTAATGACCTCGAGTTCCATCATTGGCTCCATGAGAATGGGCTTGCCTTTGCGCAACCCCTCTTGCAACGCCATGGAACCGGCTATTTTAAAGGACAATTCCGTTGAATCGTCCGGCTCATGAGCACCGCCGATCAGGACAGCTCGAATATCGATCACAGGAAATCCGGCAATCGCGCCACTGGACATCGACTCGTGAATGCCATCCTGAACCGGTTTGACGAACTGCCGAGGGACCTCAAGCTCATCAGCCTGATTTTCAAATTCAAAAACCTTTCCCATCTCGGTCGGTTCGAACCGCACTTGAACCCGGGCGTATTGTCCTTTGCCGCCAGCCTGCCGTTCAAAAACCGTGTCGACGACGATGGTTTCGGTCAGGGTTTCGCGATAGGCAACCTGCGGTTTACCGGCATTGAGTTGCACCTTGAACTCACGGGAGAGGCGATCGAGAAGTATTTCCAGGTGCAGCTCGCCCATTCCCGCCATTACCATCTGACCCGTTTCCGGATCCAGCCGATAGTGCAATGTCGGATCCTCACCGACCAGGCTTTCGAGCGCAGAGCCCAGTTTTTCCTCATCCGCTTTTGAGCGAGGCTCGATGGCCAGAAAAATTACCGGAACCGGAAATTGCATATGCTCGAGCTCGATCGGATGTTTGGGGTCGGCCAAGGTGTCGCCGGTGCGCGTATTTCTCAATCCGACGACGGCGACGATCTCACCGGCCCGCGCCTCCGACAACTCCTCACGCTTGTTTGACGACATCAGCAGCAGCCGATTGAGGCGTTCTTTTTTGCCGGTAGCCGGATTGTAGACGCTTTCTCCTAGCTTGACGACACCGGAATAGATGCGCAGATAGGTCAATCGTCCAACAAACGAATCGGTGACGATCTTGAAAGCCAAAGCCGTAAAAGGATCTTCCTCCGATGCATGTCGCTCTTCGATCTTGTCGGTATAAGGATTTTTTCCTTCAACCGACGGAACATCCAACGGGCTGGGCAAATAACGCACAACCGCATCCAATAACCTCTGCACGCCCTTGTTGCGCAGCGAGGCACCGCAAAGCACAGGAACCAGGTGCGCCTGCAAAGTTCCTCGACGCAGAGCCTCATGGATTTCTTCTTCTTGGATCGATTCACCGGACAGATATTTTTCCATCAGCGTATCGTCGAGTTCGGCTACCGCCTCTAAAAGCTCAACACGCATCGCATCGGCTTTCTCGCGATAGTCGTCCGGAATATCGTCTTCTTGCCAGTTGGCGCCGAGACTCTGCTCGTCGTAACGCACAGCTTTCATAGTGACCAGGTCGATCAGACCGGAAAAAGTGTCCGAAGCTCCGATCGGCAATTGCACCGACACCGGTCTGGCGCCGAGTTTGTCGCGCATCATTTGCACGGCGCGATCGAAATCGGCGCCGGTTCGATCCATCTTGTTGATAAAGGCGATCCGTGGGACGCGATAGCGATCGGCCTGACGCCAGACCGTCTCGCTTTGCGGCTCAACTCCACCGACTGCACAAAAAATCGCAACCGCTCCGTCCAAAACACGCAGTGAACGCTCGACCTCGACTGTGAAATCGACGTGTCCGGGCGTATCGATGATGTTTATGCGCCTCTTTTTCCAATAGCAGGTTATCGCCGCGGAAGTGATCGTGATGCCGCGTTCGCGTTCCTGCTGCATCCAATCCATGGTCGCCAAACCGTCATCGACTTCGCCGATGCGATGCACCTTTCCGGTGTAATAGAGTATTCGCTCCGTTGTTGTCGTCTTACCGGCATCGATATGTGCCATGATACCGATATTGCGAATATTTTCGAGCGCATCGTATTTGGACATAAAAAAACCACTTGTTTTCTTGAAAGCGTCACTGCTACACAGCCACGAAAGATCTGCTGTAAAGGACTGACGCTCTCTTCTGTTCAAAACAAGTGGATCCGTAAACAGAAGTGTAAACGCGCCATGTCTTTACAGCTACTTTCCTTCCCTTGTCAACCGTCCAGCTCCACAGATTCAGCACCATAGCCTGCGGGAGGAGTTGGCTTGCAAGACTGGCAAAATCGAAAAACCTACCACCGAAAATGAGCAAAAGCTTTATTAGCCTCGGCCATGCGGTGGGTATCTTCTCTCTTTTTGATCGAAGCGCCCTCGCTCTTGGCGGCCGCCATCAGCTCATTGGCGAGCTTTTGCGCCATCGTTTTTTCCGATCGATCGCGAGCAAATTGCACGAGCCAACGAATGGCCAACGCTTGCTGGCGATCCGAACGGACCTCTACCGGCACCTGATAATTGGCACCGCCAACCCGACGCGACCGAACCTCGAGAATCGGTTTGACGTTGCTCATGGCTTTCTCAAAAATATCGATGCCATTGCTTCCGCTCTTCTCGCCGATCATATCGATGGCCTGGTAAAAGCTCTTTTCGGCAACGCTTTTCTTGCCGTCCTTCATCATTCCATTTATAAACTTGGTCACCAAAACACTGTGATAAACAGGATCCGGCAACACCCGTCTCTTTGTAGCTCTCTTTCTACGTGGCATGAACGTCTCTCAGCGCTTTATTTTTTCAACTTTGTTCCGTATTTCGAACGGCCATTCTTGCGATCCTGCACACCACTGGTGTCCAGCACGCCGCGGATAATATGATAACGGACACCCGGCAGATCCTTGATACGACCGCCGCGGATCATCACGATCGAGTGTTCCTGCAAGTTGTGACCCTCACCCGGAATATAGGCTGTCACCTCGAAACCGTTGGTCAGACGCACACGAGCGACCTTGCGAAGAGCCGAATTCGGCTTTTTCGGCGTGGTGGTATAAACTCGCGTACACACTCCGCGTCGCTGTGGACAACGAACCAATGCCGGGGTTTTACCCTTTTTTGCAATTTTTTCTCGTCCGTTGCGAACAAGCTGGTTAAGCGTGGGCACAATTCCTCCTCAATTCAAAAGCCTGGTAATATATAAAATAAATTTTTACTTTTCAAGCATTTTATTCAACTCGCGCATTTTTTATTGCATTTGATCCACATCGGCTTCTAAAACATCGGCCTCTTCCTCCGGTTCCAAAGGTGGCCCGACGACTTGCAGATCCTTGCGCGAAGCGATACCCGTTCCGGCCGGGATCAGATGTCCCATCACCACGTTTTCTTTCAGACCGAGCAGCATATCGACCTTGCCCTCCACCGAGGCATCGGTCAGCACTCGAGTAGTTTCCTGAAAGGAGGCGGCCGAGATAAAACTTTCGGTGGTCAGCGACGCTTTGGTGATGCCCAGCAGCAATGGTTGAAAAGTGGCCGGCTGTGCTGCACGTGATTGTGGTACTTGCTTGCCTTCAGCCGACAATTCGGACTCGATGCGGCGAAATTCGTCGCCTTCGATGCGTTGATCCTCGGCAAATTCCGAATCGCCTTTGTCGGTCACCACCACCATATTGCGGATTTTCTCATTGATGCGCAAAAAGTGGAGTCGGTCGACCTGGTCTCCTTCGAGATAGTCGGTATCGCCGGGATCTTCGATCTTGACCTTTTGCAACATCTGCCGCACTATGACTTCGATATGCTTGTCGTTTATGCGCACACCCTGCAGCCGATAGACTTCCTGAATTTCATTGACCAGATACTCCTGGACCTTGTTGGCGCCCATGATGGACAGAATATCGTGCGGTGCAACCGTGCCTTCAGATAATTTTTCGCCTGCATGAACAAAGTCGCCGTCATGCACCAGGATGTGCTTGCCGTAACCGATCATGTAGATCTTTTCTTCATTACCGTCTTCGGAAGTGACAATCAGTTTGCGCACACCGCGCTTGATTTCGCCAAAACGGACGATGCCGTCGATTTCACTCACCACGGCAGGTTCTTTGGGGCGACGCGCCTCGAACAATTCAGCCACACGCGGCAATCCGCCCGTGATATCCCGTGTTTTGGCGATTTCGCGCGGAATCTTGGCGAGAATATCTCCCGCAGCCAATTTGTCGCCCTCGCGAACCAGCAGAAACGATCGCGTTGGCAGAACATAGGTCGAGCCCACCTCACCCGCATCGTCTACGATTTGAATCGTCGGGCTGAGGTGGCGATTGCGCGACTCGATTATCACCCGCTGTTTCATGCCAGTGGTCTCATCGAGCTCTTCTCGATAGGTAATGTTTTCTACCACATCGAGGTATTTGACTGTTCCTTCGTTGGTGGTAATGATAACGGCAGAATAGGGATCCCAACGGAAGATCAGATCGCCGACTTTGACCATCTGGCCATCTTCGGTTAGAATCGTCGCGCCGTAGGGCACGGTGAGTCGTTCGATCACCCGGTTATCATCATCCAACAGATTGATCCGGCCGTTGCGACCAACGGTGATCATTTCGCCGTCCTGACGGTGCACCACTTTGAGATTGTCCCAGGAGATCTTGCCATCATGTTTGGTCAGGATCTGCGACTGGGCCGCGATGCGCGCAGCGGTTCCGCCGATATGAAAGGTACGCAGGGTCAGCTGCGTTCCCGGTTCACCGATCGACTGAGCGGCCATGACGCCCACCGCCTCACCGATGTTGGCAATCTTGCCGCTGGCCAGGTTGCGACCATAACAGAAAGCGCATACACCGCGTAGAGCCTCGCAAGTCAGTACCGAACGAATCATTACCGACTCGATGCCGGTGTTGGCAACGAGCGTAGCCTTGGTTTCGTCGATCAATTCACCGGCTTGAACGAGAACATCGCCGCTATCGGGATCGAAAACGTCTTCTGCGGCCACACGACCGACGATGCGGTCATGCATCGACTCGATGACCTCTTCACCCTCTTTGAGATCGCTGACACGCAGTCCGAGAATGGTGCCGCAATCCGTCATGGTGACGATCACATCCTGAGCCACATCTACGAGACGTCGAGTCAGGTAACCCGCATCGGCGGTCTTGAGAGCGGTATCCGCCAAACCCTTGCGGGCACCGTGAGTGGAAATAAAATATTCCAAAACCGTCAACCCTTCGCGAAAGTTGGCGGTAATCGGATTTTCAATAATTTCGCCCATCGAACCGGTCATCTTTTTTTGCGGCTTTGCCATCAATCCGCGCATACCGGCCAGCTGTCGGATCTGTTCTTTGGAACCGCGGGCGCCCGAATCGGCCATCATAAAGATGGGATTGAAGCCCTGGCGGTCCTGGCGCAGACGCTGGAACATCTTTTCCGCCACGTTGCTGGTGGTGTGGGTCCAGATGTCGATGATTTGGTTGTAGCGCTCGCCGTCGGTGATGATACCGCGTTCGTAGCGCTTCTGAATCGCTTCGACCTTGCCGTAGGCCGAATCAATCAGATCACTCTTTTCCTGCGGGACGATGACGTCGTCGATTCCGACAGTTACGCCGGATCGCATCGCATAGGTAAAGCCGGTTTCCTTGAGAATATCGAGCAAAACTGCGGTGCGATAATTTCCCAACTGGTTATAGGCGTTGGCGACCAGCTCTTCTATACCCTTTTTGGTCAGCAAACTGTTGACGAACGAAATTTCTTTCGGCAACAGCTGATTAAAAATAACCCGTCCGACAGTGGTATCGACCATCTCACCGTTTATGCGCACTTTGATCGGTGCGTGGAGATCGACGCGGCCATCATCGTAGGCGATGGTAACCTCGCCTGGAGAAGAAAAGAGCATTCCTTCACCACGAGCGCCAGCCTTGCGTTTGGTCAGATAATAGATCCCCAGCACGATATCCTGGCTCGGAATCGCCAGGGGTCGGCCATTCGCCGGAGAAAGGATGTTGTGGCTGGAAAGCATGAGGATTTTCGTTTCGACCTGAGCATAGCTGGATAGAGGTACGTGCACCGCCATCTGATCGCCATCGAAATCGGCATTAAAGGCCGCACAGACAAGTGGATGAATCTGGATCGCTTTTCCCTCGATGAGCAGAGGTTGAAACGCCTGAATTCCGAGCCGGTGCAGGGTTGGTGCGCGGTTCAACATCACCGGATGACCTTCGATGATTTCCTCGAGTATGTCCCACACTTCCATGCCGCGTCGATCGACCAATTTCTTGGCGCTTTTGACCGTCTTGACATAGCCGCGCTCGACGAGTTTGCGGATAACGAACGGCTTAAAGAGCTCGAGCGCCATCTCTTTGGGCAAACCGCATTCGTGCAGCTTGAGCTCAGGACCGACCACAATCACCGAACGGCCGGAATAATCGATTCGTTTTCCGAGCAAATTCTGGCGAAATCGGCCCTGTTTTCCGCGCAGCATATCGGACAGGCTCTTAAGTGCTCGGTTGCCGTCACCGCGAACCGCCGCAGATTTGCGGCCGTTATCGAACAACGAATCGACCGCCTCCTGAAGCATACGTTTTTCGTTGCGTAAAATGACTTCCGGTGCTTTGATCTCGAGCAGCTTTTTTAAGCGGTTATTGCGGATAATGACGCGCCGATAGAGATCATTGAGATCTGAAGTGGCAAATCGACCGCCTTCCAGTGGCACCAGAGGACGGAGTTCGGGCGGAATCACAGGCACCACGCCCATTATCATCCATTCCGGACGATTTTGACGAAGACGGTTGGCGCGCCGAAAAGCCTCGACCACGCGAAGCCGCTTGAGAGCATCGGCTTTGCGCTGAATCGAGGTCTCGGTGTCGGCCTGATGCCGCAATTCACGAGACAGCCGGTCGATATCGACGCGCTTTAAAAGATCAAGAATCGCCTGGCCGCCCATGGTCGCGTAAAAACGCTCTTCTTCCGGCACATCGGCTTCTCTTTTCGCCATCTCGGCGCTGATCTCGATATATTCTTCCTCGCTGAGCAGTTCCTTTTCCGCCAGATCGCTCTGCCCTGGCCGGATCACAACAAAGGATTCGTAATAGATGATCCGTTCCAGCTCTTTGATCGAGAGACCGAGAATATAACCGATTTTTGAGGGCAGCGATTTCCAGTACCAGATGTGTACCACCGGTACTGCCAGGGTGATATGGCCCATACGTTCGCGGCGGACGCTCTTTTGAGTCACTTCCACGCCACAACGGTCGCAAACAATACCCTTGTAGCGGATACGCTTGTATTTGCCGCAATGGCATTCCCAATCCCGCACCGGGCCAAATATCTTTTCGCAGAACAAACCATCCTTTTCGGGTTTGAAACTGCGGTAATTGATGGTCTCGGGCTTGGTCACCTCACCATGCGACCGTTCGAGAATCTTGTCCGGCGAAGCCAGACCGATATAGATCGACTTGATATTCGGTGATTGAACCGGAATATCGTGTGAGATCATATAATTCAATCTTATCCTCCAAACTCAGTGACAGAGCCTGGCCAATTCATTCGGCGGCCGTCACCGGCCGTCAATTTTTCTTTGCGTCGCTCATGAGTTCAACATCCAGACCCAATCCCTGCAATTCGCGGATCAACACATTAAAAGATTCGGGTAGTCCGGGTTCGGGAATGGTTTCGCCTTTGACGATCGCCTCATAGGTGCGCGACCGACCCTTGACGTCGTCGCTCTTGACCGTGAGGATTTCCTGCAAGGTATAGGCAGCGCCATAGGCTTCGAGCGCCCAGACTTCCATTTCTCCGAATCGCTGACCGCCGAATTGGGCCTTGCCCCCCAACGGCTGTTGCGTGATCAGCGAGTAAGGTCCAATAGAGCGGGCGTGAATCTTGTCCTCGACCAGATGCGACAGCTTCATCATATAGATCCAGCCGACCGTCACCTGCTCATCGATCAAATCGCCGGTGCGACCGTCATAGATCGGGGATTTGCCGCTCAGAGGCACCTTGGCCTTTTCCATCTCTGTCTTGACTTCTTCCAGCGAGGCACCGTCGAAAACCGAAGTGGCATATTTTAAACCGAGCTCGTGTGCAGCCCAGCCGAGATTGGTCTCGAGAATCTGGCCGAGGTTCATTCGCGACGGTACACCCAATGGATTGAGCACAATGTCTACAGGCGTGCCATCGGGCATATAAGGCATATCCTCGAGCGGCACGATCTTGGCCACCACTCCTTTGTTGCCATGGCGCCCCGCCATCTTGTCGCCGACCATCAATTTGCGCTTCTTCGCCACATAGACCTTGGCCATCTGCACGATGCCGGGAGGCAGCTCATCGCCGACAGTCACCTTGAACTTTCGCAGCTCGTATTCCTCGTCCAGTTGCTGCAGCCGGGTGCGGTAACGCCCATAGATCTTGCGGATCAGAGCATTGGTCTTGTCGTCGACGACGATATTCAGGGTTGTATTGAGCAGATCGAAATCCACCTTTTCCAGATTGGACTCGTTCAGCTTGGTGTTGGCCTTGATAATCACCTTGCCGCTCTCGGTATCGCGCATTTCGCTCACAACCTGATCGACCAGGACGCTCGTCGCTTTGGCATCCCGCATCTTTTTGAGTTTGGCGCGTTCCTGATCCAACCACAGATCGAGTTCGTCCAGAGCTTTTTTATCTTTCTTTTTGGTCGTCGGATCTTTTTTCTTGCGCGAAAAGAGCTTGTTGTCGATAATCACGCCCTTCAATCCCGGCGGTGCTTTCAGGGAAGCATCCTTGACATCGCCGGCTTTTTCACCAAAGATTGCTTTGAGCAATTTCTCTTCCGGTGTGGGATCGGTTTCGCCTTTGGGTGTCACCTTACCGACAAGAATATCACCAGCGGAAACCTCGGCGCCGACGCGGATGATGCCGTTTTCGTCGAGATCTTTGGTCGCTTCTTCGCTGATGTTGGGGATTTCACGCGTCAGCTCTTCTTCACCGCGTTTTGTGTCGCGCACCTGCAGCTCGAATTCCTCTATATGAATCGAGGTGAAAATATCCTCATGCACGATGCGCTCGGAAATGACGATGGCGTCTTCGAAATTGTAACCGCGCCATGGCATAAACGCGACCAGCACATTGCGGCCGAGAGCCAATTCACCGCCTTGCGTCGCAGCGCCGTCGGCAATAATCTGGCCAGCTTTAATCCGATCGCCGGTTTTGACGATCGGTTTTTGATTGATGCTGGTATCCTGATTGGTGCGGCGAAACTTTATGAGATTATAGGTAATCAGTTCACTTTCGTTGAAATTGAGCAGTTCTTTCAAATCCGGTTTGGCCGCTTTATCCTTGCGCAAGATGATCCGGCGCGAATCGACGCTGACGATTTCGCCATCATAGTCGCTCACCATCACCGCACGGGAATCGCGGGCCACTTTTTCCTCCATTCCCGTACCGACATAGGGGGAGTGGGGGCTGAGCAAGGGCACAGCCTGGCGTTGCATGTTCGATCCCATGAGAGCGCGGTTGGCATCATCGTGCTCCAGAAAAGGAATCAAGGCCGCTGCGGCGGAAACGATCTGATTGGGCGAAACGTCCATATACGTCACATCGGCGGGATCCGCCAGGGGAAATTCGCCGCGCAGCCGCGATTTGACGCGCTCTTCGACGAAATTGCCCTTCTCATCGATCAGTTCGTTCGCCTGGGCGACGATCTTTTCCTCTTCATCATCCGCGGTGAGATAATGGATTTCCTTCGTCGCCTTGCCATCCTTGACCAGGCGGTAAGGCGTTTCGATAAAACCGAAATCATTGATTCGCGCAAAAGTCGTGAGCGAGGAAATTAGACCGATGTTTGGTCCTTCAGGCGTCTCGATCGGACACAGGCGGCCGTAATGGGTATAATGAACGTCGCGTACCTCAAAGCCGGCGCGCTCCCGCGTCAGACCTCCAGGTCCCAACGCGCTCAGTCGGCGCTTGTGGGTCAATTCGGCCAGAGGATTGGTCTGATCCATGAATTGCGATAGCTGACTCGTTCCGAAAAAAGTATTGATGACCGACAAAATGGTGCGGGCATTTACCAAGTCCTGGGGCGTCGGGTTTTCACTTTCCCGCAGATTCATCCGCTCCTTGATGGTACGCGCCATTCGAGCCAGTCCTACGCTCATCTGCGCAGCAAGCTGCTCGCCCACCGTGCGCACACGCCGATTGCCAAGGTGATCGATGTCGTCCGACGACCGTTTGCCGATACGAAGATCGAGCAGATATTTGATTATCCCGACGATGTCATCCCGCGTCAAGGCGGTATAATTCTCTTCGATCTGCAGAGCGAGCTTTTTATTCAATCGGTGCCGGCCGACATCACCCAGATCGTAACGCTTGGGGTTGAAGAACAAACGCTCGATCAGTTGACGGGCGGTGTCGATATCAGGTGGTTCGCCTGAGCGCATCTGCTGGTAGATCAGCTCCAGCGCGTCGGCCTCGCTGTGAGTGGGATCTTTTTTCAGCGTATTCGAAATAATCTCGGGGCCGAAAAGACGATCGACACGTAGAATCCTGATCGAATCGAGTTCAAGCTGCTTAAAGACCTCGACGTGTTCCGGCACAATGTCTTCGTATTTGTCGAGCGCTACTTCGCCGGTATTTTTGTTGAAAATATCCTCGGCAACGCGGTAACCGACCAGATCGTCTTCGGATGCTTGACTCATATCAACCGTCTCGATGAGATCCAGGCGTTCGAGAATGTCGTTGTCGGTTGAAAAACCGATGGCGCGCAACAGCGTGGTAACCAGGAACTTTTTGCGCCGGTCGATATAAACGTGCATGACATCGTTGATGTCGGTAGTGAACTCTAACCACGAACCGCGCAACGGAATGATACGGGCGGAATAAATCTGTGTGCCGTTGGGGTGTTCCAATTCGTCGAAAAAGACACCCGGGGAACGGTGCAACTGACTGACAATAATGCGTTCGGCACCATTGATGATAAAGGTACCCCGGTCGGTCATATAGGGCAAATTTCCCAAATAGACGACCTGCTCGATCGAACCGGCAAGCGGATCATTGGGATCCTGCTCGTCCTTGATCGACAGGCGCAATTTGGCCTTGAGCGCTACATGATAAGTCATACCGCGCTCGTGGCACTCCTCCACCGAATATTTCGGAGGATCGATATAATACTCGATGAAATCCAGTCGAAAATTTTCACGGCTGTCGATGATGGGAAAGACACTTTCAAAAACAGCCTGAAGTCCTTGCGGCAATCTCTCGCCGGGTTCGGCATCAGGCTGCAAAAAGTCTTGAAAGGATTTCAGCTGAATGTCCAACAGATCGGGCAGAGCAGCCGGTGAAACGATTTTCGAAAAGGATTTGCGTTCTCTCTCAGAGATTATGGGCAAGAGATCCTCTCTCCTTCTTCGTTACCACGGTTCGTCGCCGCGTTAAGGCGATTGACTGCGGTCTTTGGTCAAAACGGGTGTGTCCGGCTGGTGCCGGACACGCGCAAACGTTCAAAAAACCGGATCAAAGGGTTCCGGTCGCTGTACTTTCGAGGTCTATTTAACCTCGACTTCTGCACCCGCCTCTTCCAATTTGGCCTTGACGCCATTGGCTTCGTCCTTGCTCACGCCTTCCTTCACCTTGCTCGGCGCGCTATCAACGAGATCCTTGGCTTCCTTTAAACCGAGACCATCGACGATCTGGCGAACAACCTTGATAACATTGATCTTGTTGGCGCCAGCGCTCTTGAGTACAACATCGAACTCGGTCTGTTCCTCAACAGGCTCGGCAGCGGCACCGCCGGCCGGAGCGGCGGCAGCAATCGCCATCGGAGCGGCGGCTGTTACACCAAAACGATCTTCCAATGCTTTGACCAGCTTGGACAACTGCAGAACCGTCATCTCTTCGATCGACTTGAGGATTTCTTCGACCTTGGGATCGGCGGTCTGGACGTCTTTTTCAACAGCTGCTTCTTCGGGCATTTTAACCTCCCGTTAACGTGTTATCGGAAAAAGTATGAAAATGATTTATTGCTCTTTTTGTTCCTTGATTGCATTCAGGGCATAGCCCAGCTTGTTCATGATAGCCTGCAGGCCGCCTGCGAGACCGGAAAGGGGAGCGGCGATGGCGGAAACGACCTGACCCAACAAGACCTCGCGGGTCGGGATGTTGCGCAGCTCTTCGGCGGCAGTCTTGTCGACAAACTGTCCCTCGATGACCGCACCCTTGATGGCTGGCTTTTCGGACTTTTTGCGAAAATCGTAAATGATGCGCACCGGTGCAACCGGATCGCCCTTGGCGACAGCCAGACCGGTAGGACCGGTCAAATAGGGAACGATCTGCTCAAAACCGGTCTGTTTGGCCGCAATGCGAGCCAGAGTATTCTTGACCACCACATATTCGACCTGCTGTTTGCGAAATTCACGCCGCAGCGTCGTCATCTGTTCGACGGTCAGTCCACTGAAATCGGTCAAAAAAATACTGGTGGCCTCTCCCAATGTCCGATTGAGCTCATCGACCTTTTGTGTTTTTTCGGGTTGTGGCATGATCCTGCTTCCTCAATTCTATCCGGGGCTTCCTGAACCGGCAGTTAGGCAGCCTCGCTCAACTGATTTTTATCGATGCGCAAGCCGGGGCCCATGGTGCTGGAAAGGGTAATGCTCTTGACATAGACACCCTTGGCTGCAGCCGGCTTGAGACGATTGACCGTGTCAATAAAAGAAAGAATATTTTCGCGTAAATCCGCTGCCGAAAAAGATTTTTTGCCGACAGCCGCATGCACGATACCATTGCGATCAACGCGAAAGGCGATCTTGCCAGCCTTGGCATCCTGTACCGCCTGACCGACTTCAAATGTAACGGTCCCGCTCTTGGCGTTGGGCATCAGACCGCGCGGGCCCAAAATCTTGCCCAATTTGCCGATCTGAGCCATCACATCCGGAGTGGCGATCAAGACGTCGAAATCGACCCAACCACCCTGAATCTTTTCGACCAAATCGGCTAAACCGACAAAATCGGCGCCGGCGGATTTGGCTTCGCTTTCTTTGGCGCCGGATGCCAAAACAGCCACTCGCGTCACTTTTCCCGTGCCTTTGGGCAGAATGACCGTGCCGCGAACCATCTGGTCCGCTTTGCGCGGATCCACACCGAGTCGGATCGCCAGCTCGATCGATTCGTCGAACTTGGCCGTTGCGGTTTCTGCCAAAACCTTGAGTCCGCTATCCAGCGAATAAAGGCTGCGTCCGTCTACCTTTTTAGCGGCTTCGATATATCGTTTGCTGTGTTTCATCTTTTCTCAGTCGCTCCTTCGTAACAAAACGCTCGTTTCGCTATCCTTCGACCAACAACCCCATGCTTCGGGCTGTCCCCTCGACCATGCGCATCGCTGCTTCGACATCGTTGGCGTTCAAATCCTGCATCTTGCTCTCGGCGATGGTGCGCACCTGCTCACGAGTCACTTTGCCGACCTTGTTTCGGTTGGGCTCACCCGATCCCTTGTCCAAACCAGCCGCTTTCAACAACAAAACCGCAGCCGGCGGGGTCTTGGTAATAAAGGTAAAGGAATGATCCTGATAAACCGTAATGATCACAGGAATGATCAATCCCTGTTTGTCCTGCGTCCGGGCGTTATACGCCTTGCAGAATTCCATAATGTTCACGCCATGCTGCCCCAAAGCCGGACCGACCGGCGGGGAAGGATTTGCGTTCCCGGCAGGAATCTGCAGTTTGATTGTGCCGATAACCTTTTTTGCCATAACCCGATATCCTATTGTTCCAGTTCAATTTGCAAAAAATCCAACTCGACCGGTGTCGATCGTCCGAAAATGCTGACCATCACCTTGACTTTGCTTTTTTCCACATTGATCTCTTCGATAAAACCAGTAAAATCGGTGAACGGGCCGTCGACCACCTTGATCGGATCACCCACATGAAACGGAGCTTGTTCGCGATCTTTGTCAATGCCTTCCGACTTGCCGATAATTCGTTCGGCTTCATCCGGTTGGAGCGGCACCGGCTCGTTTTTTTTGCCAACAAAACTCGTCACACCAGGAGCATTTTGAATCAAGTGGCGGGTCTCTTTATCGACCATCATGTGCAAGATCATGTATCCTGGAAACATGATCTTGTTTCGCACCCGTTTCTTGCCGTCTCGCATTTCGGTCACCTTTTCGGACGGCACCAGAATCTTGTCGATCTTTTCATCCAAACCCGAGTGCTTGATCTCGTTTTCGAGATAAGCCTTGACTTTGTTCTCATGACCAGACAGGACGTGTATGGCGTACCATTTGAGATCTTGTTCGCCCACGAAAAGCATCCCTTTCAGGAAGTTTGGTGCGATCTAGTAAATCAGGGTCATCAAGCGCGACAAGACATGGTCAATCGCAAAGATAAAAACCGCAAAAAAGATCGACACAACAATCACGATAACCGTCTGGCCCTTCAATTCCGTCCGCGTCGGCCAACTGACCCTGGACATTTCCGTATTCACATCCCGTAGAAACTTGAACAGTTTTTGAAACATGAGCACCCAGCCAATGAACGGTTCTTAACAAACTTTAGCGCCAGACCGGCCGGCGCATACTTATTATCATCCACAAAAAGAATCGCGCAGGCCTGGAGGGACTCGAACCCCCAACCTCCGGATTTGGAGTCCGGCGCACTAGCCAATTGTGCTACAGGCCTATCCGCTTTAACGCGTCTCTTTATGTACAGTGCGCTTATCGCACCACTTGCAATACTTTTTGTATTCCACTCGACCGCTTTGCGTGCGCTTGTTCTTGTCCGTGGTATAATTGCGGCGCTTGCATTCGGTACATTCCAAAATGACGAGATCTCTCATCTTTCTGCCTATTCAGGGGTTAGAATGGGTTTCCCGGCCTGAACCGGAAAACCCCAGTTCCATCCTTAAAAAGCTCGGATATATCCGGCTTTGCTATTCGATAACTTTGGTCACCACACCCGCGCCGACCGTGCGTCCGCCTTCGCGAATCGCAAATCGCAGGCCTTCTTCCATCGCGATTTCGGTGATCAGAGACGCCTTGACTCGAATATTGTCGCCTGGCATCACCATCTCGACACCTTCCGGCAACTGCACTTCGCCGGTCACGTCCGTGGTACGGAAATAAAACTGCGGACGATAACCGTTGAAAAACGGCGTGTGACGACCGCCTTCTTCCTTGCTCAACACATAGACT
>JAFGJN010000016.1 GCA_016929055.1 Candidatus Zhuqueibacterota bacterium | reverse complement strand
TCCTATCTGGGGTGATTCACCCCCCTGCCGATCGTCTTTTAGTCAATGGCTCAAGACTGACCGGTTACATCCGACACCAATAGACCGTCCCCACAGGGTCGGTTAAAAAGGGGCCTGATGCGAGGCTAGAAATATGGCACCCCTGACGGGGTGCCTTGAATGAGGTTTTTGGTTGGGGAAACAGGCACATTATGCCATACAAATATATCTGAGGCAATAAAGCTTTACTTTAATCGAAATTTTTAACTAAATATATAGCAACAAATTATATCAGTTCAAACAAAAGCTTTAAGCTTAATCCAATCCTTCTTCCAAGAGCGTATTCGGCAAAAATCTCTGGGTTGCAAGCGAATAGCGCAGGGTTGCGATCTCAAAGGGTTGAAGTGTGATCTCTGTTTCGACCTCAAAAAAGGGCAGGGTTATTCGGAGCTGGCGCTTTTCACCGCAACTTTCGTAAAGACGAATGATATAGCCGTCTCCATCCTCCGCCCTTTTAAAGGCTCCGAGCGTCACACGCGGGTCGCTGAGCAGAATGCCGGGTTGGGGAATTTTTCCCTCGCCATGGGGAAAAAAGGACAAAGCAAAAGGCGTCTCGTTGTGGGCCAAAGCCTGGAGATCGATTTTTTCCAGCTGCGAACGAGCATTACCGGCATCGAGCCAGAAATGAAAAATGCGTTCGCCCTGGTCTATTCTCGGCGTAAAACGATCCTGAGGTACAGTGGGTTCTTTAATTTCCTGCAAGGCACTGTAAGCAGCGCCGCGCAAAAGCGACAACCGCACTTCACCATCGAGAAAATCGGAACCATAAATACAATCATTGCTGATTGTCATGGCCTGCCCGCTTTTTTCTGAAACGACCGCCACCCATTTTTGCGCGACCGCTTCGTTGCCGTTAGTCGGCAATCGACCGAGGCTGTAGGCGGTTTGACCGATATACTCGCCGTCGTTCAGCACGGTCGGAAAAGCGAGTTTGAGCATACGGTCTTTTTCCAACCAAAAAACACGGGCTTCGATCTCGATTTGACTGCCTTTTTGAGGAATCTTGTAACGCAAAGTTGCCCATGAATTGTTGTAGCGCAAAAGCGCTTCGACGACCGTTCGAACCGGACCGGTTTCGATGATCTGGACCGGGGCGATCGCAACGGTTTTTACGCCGGCGAATTCTGCTGCTTCGGCAGGAGAACACAGTTTAAACGCACCAATTTGGTCACGAAAACTGACGTCGAGATGGCCCCAGGGATCTTCGCTGTCGGCCATGACCACCGGTTGGGCGGAATTGGGAGAAAGAAAATCGACACCTTCGACAGCATAGCGATCGATCAGTCCGGTTTCGCCATTGATAACCAGCTGCATTTTTTCATTTTCTATGACAAAATGATTTTCAATCGACTGAACTGCGGTCGATGGTTTTTGGGGAATCCATTCCAGCCGACAATCGAACCGATTGACGGTTTGGGGTTCAAGTTGGGCTTTAAACACCACCCGTTTGCGCCATTCAAGGGGAAGGTTGGAAAGCTCTTTTTCAACCTGGCAAGGCAACTCGATACCGTTTTGAAAAATATGCGGAAGATGATACGATTCGGTGCGATTGTCCATTGCCAGATTGAATTCGCATTCGACAATCTTTTCCATCGGAACCGGATGCGGGTTGTAGACGAGAATCGGAATTTCGTCCTCTCGCGCGCGCGGTTGCCCGGAACAAAGAGCAAAAAAAGCGCGCATCTTGAGTTTGGCCGCAATTTCAAGGCCATGGTCCAACAATCTCACGGCAGCGTCTTCGACCGGGGCAATAGAGGAACCCGGCAAAATATCATGAAATTGGCTGGTCGCCAGATCTTTTTGAACGGCGATGAGCTCTTTTGTCGGATAATCGATCAGGGCCTGCAGAAAAGCTGCCGTGCTCATTTTTTCGACAAAAAAGAGCTCGTTTTCAAGCCTGCGGTGTTTTTGTTTGATTCGCGCCTGGGAGGTATAGCAGCCTGCAGCCCAAGGATTGATATCGGCATCATGCACGGGCAAGTGGTGCCGTTCCTGGTCGAGACGATCGAAAAATTCTTCTGGCGTGGCATGGGAGAGTGCAAAGCGTTTTTCTTCGGCGATCAACCGACGCAGCTGATGCAGATCCTGGCGTGAGGCGCCGCCGCCGTGGTTGCCCACACCCCACAGTTCGAGGCCAAAGGGCTTGTTTTGATTTTTTTTGATCCAGTCGAGAATTTTGTCGTGTGCTTTGCCAAGCGCGGAATTGTAATGCGTCCGGCTGCGGCAGGCGAGAATTTGCGATCCGTCCCTCCCCTGCCAGATAAATTCGTCTGCAGGCAAATGGCAATAAACTTGATTCGGGCGACAAAAAAGATAGGAATGATACCCGGCTTTGGCTAAAAGCTGAACCAGTCCCTGAGAATGGCCAAAGGGATCGAAATTGATGGCTGTCCTGGGACGAACGGAAAATTTTTCCATAAAGTAACGGAATCCCAGCATCATCTGCCGGACAAAGGATTCTCCGCAAGGCATGTTGCAGTCGGGCTGCAGATACCATCCGCCCATAATATGCCACTGTCCTTTTTTAACCAAATTCTGTATGCGTTCGAACAGTGCGGGTTCGTATTGCTCGATCCATTCATAGAGAATAACTTCGTTGTGGTTGAAAACAAACTCGTCAAATTCCTCACAGAGATCGGCAGCGGTGCGAAAAGTAGAGATGGTTGCGGCAACACCTTCTTCCCACTCCCAGAGCCAAACAGGATCGAGATGGGCATTGCAGACCAGAAACAATTTTTTTGACGACATAAAGATCCTCTCGACAACTGGAAAAATGATTGGAATTTACAGGGATGCTTCAATCAGACAACTGCCATACAGAACGGGCAAGATGGCAAGCGCGAAACCATGCAAAACCGTTGCGACTCGTGATGTCAGAGCGAAGAAAAAATGATCGTTGATCATTCGTCCGCCGTGGCGCGCAGTCGAGCAAGTTTTTGTTGTGCCTGCAGACGCAAAAAGTGCATATAGTTTTCAATTTCGGGGTTGAGCAATGCGAGTTGGTGAAAAAAGCTATCTTGAGGAAATTTTTCCTCCATTTGAGCGACGTGTATCGGATCGATAGAGAGGACACGTTGACATTCGGAAAAATCCGGGTAGCGCAACTCGGTGATGCCGGGTAATAATCGCTTTTGCAATAGGGACTCGGCTAAAATTCGAGCAATAAGATAATAGCCTTCCTGAGTCGGATGGACATGTTCCAAAAACAACTCCATGGGCGGAAAGGGCGAATCGGACAGAGCAGAGAGTTGCTCAGGCAGATCGATCACGGTGACATGAGGATCGCCTTTATATCGATCGAGTACTCGATAGACGAAACTTTTAGCCCGAAATGGCATTCCGTCACAGTCGCGCGCCATTTCCAGATTTTTTTGTCCGCTCTGATCACTTTCGCTTTCGACTTTGGCCAGTCCGAGCAGATACTGGGCAAGAGCATAACGGCTATCGATATCGACGGCGCGTTGCAAGAGTTGGAAAGACAGGGTTTTGTCAGCTTCGATCATCGCTCGACGTCCCTGCACCAAAAGCGAGTCGCACAACTGTATTTGTCGATCGCTCAATTTGTCATCGTGAAGGGAAAGAAAAGGAGGAAACATGAGATTGGAAACAGGCTTGCAAAAAACAAGGCGAAATTTTTTATGCCGGGCGTATTGGACCATCTGCTCGATATTATCGGAAAAATAGTGTTCAACACGTTGATTGATGGAATCAGCCGGATGGATGCCATTTTGCAGAGTCCATTGGTAGTAATCCTGAATACCCGATTCGCTATGCGGAACTAAAAACGGGATCAGATTGCGCATTCCCTGATAGAGAAACGTTCGCTTAAAAGTCATAAAGGGAAAATAAAATCCAGGATTCTGATAGTAAAGGGTCTTTTCCTTACTGACAGCAAATTCATTGGGGCCAAAATATTCATTATGACCGGTATAGATGATCACAAGATCGGGTTCATAGGCCTCTATATCCTGAACAATCTGTCGAATATTCAAACTGTTCAGGGCATTGCAGCCAAAGTTGAGCATCTGGACAGAAGCCATTTCTGGGTTGAATTGCAGAATCAGACGCAAATAGTTTGGAAAGGACGCTTTGCTCTCAAATGCCGGCGCCGTATTGTAGGGATAGCCGGCCGTGGTAGAGCCACCCAGGCAAAATATTCGCAGGGCTTGTTGCTTTTCCTGTAAAATAGCTTGATTGGAAAGCGACAGGCCAATAAAGTTTTCGATTCGATAGAGAAAAAAATCCTTAAAATAGTCTGGATTGACATAAAACGTCTGTTTATGGGAATCGGTTTTGAGCGGATCAAAGCGCTGAGTAAAATGGTTGGCCAGCGCCTCAAAACCGAGCCACAACAGAAGGGGTATTACGAACAGAAAAATAGAGAAAAGAATTCTTTTCATAACAGATCAGACGTTGTCAAAAATAGATTCGAATGAAGATTTTAATTGATAAAAAACAGTCACATGCAACAAAAGGCGAAATTGCAAACCTGATCTGCGGTTCAAGAAAACTTTATTGTTTTTACATCAGATAGGTTGTTTGCTGTCCCTGATTGGGACAGCAATAAACGATCAACAGCTGTAAATCACCTATAAACGGATCGTTCATTCTTTATAAGCGACAAATTCCTGTTTGGGATAAGACGTCGCAAAAAGAAATTGACCGTCAAAATAGATAAATTTGTGATAAGTGAGATACCAATGATCGAGAGGATCGGTCAAGGTAATGGGATCAGGCAGGCTGTAGACCCTGACCAGCTGTAAATCGCGGTCGTATTCTTCGATGATATGAAAATATAAAAGATCCTCTGTAAGCGAATCATTGTTCAATCGCAAAAGAAAGATTCTGCCATCCGAAACAGCCAGATCATCGAATTCGAAATCCATGGGTACGGATGTCGAGCGCTCGTTCTTGAGGCTGGCTGATTTCAATAAAGTTCCGCTGACAGAGTAAAGATAAGCGCTATCGAGCATCGAGGCAACGGCCACGACCGTGGTATCATCTAAAAATGCGCTGAGGTAAAAGTCGGGATTGGCTTCCTCAAACAAACCCAGTCGGGGTATATGAAATTTTGCCAACATATTGCTGGATTGATCGGCGACATGAAACGCATAGCTATAGTACGTTGCGTCAAGTCCGCGATCGACAAGGATCCAATTTTTGCTGTTCATATCCAAGGTGCCCCGTCCGACAAAGGGCATCTTGTCGAGGAGAATGCCTTCAGTGTCGATAAAATCGATATTTGAAAGTCTTTGCACAGCAATTTTTTGTCCGGAAACCGCAAAGGAAATGATGGGATCATCCTGCCATTGCTGTGAAGGGGCGGAAGAGATGATTCGAAGGAACTTGCCCTGCGGATCGAATTTCATAATGGCTTGATGGTCTTTATCAAAAACATAGATATTCCCGGAATCGTCGCGATCGATATCGAGAATTCGTTTGAATTGCAATGAATCGTTTCCTGAAAAACTCAAAGTAAAATCGCTTTTTTTCAATTTAACAGATAAAGAATCATCGTGCTTGCGCTGGCAGAAAAATAAACTAAAAGAGGCGATGAAAATAAAAAACACAGCAGACTTGATCTTGAACAAGGACATAGTCGTGTTCCAATTTAGATTGAATGAGAGGTCAGACCACGAGAATAGAGTCGGGGTATTTAAAGATGAGGGGAGTTGCGAAAAACTGCAACTCCCCTCCGATCCTCACCAGAAACGATGATCGAAAGCGTTTCTTAGAAGGTAAAAGTCAACGAGAAACGATTGACATTATCGAGCAGGTTGAAGGCGGTATAGGCATAGTCTATGGAAAGATCATAGTCACCATAGGGGATGTCGATACCGGCACCAAAAGAGATGCCTTCATCCGTGCGATCTCGTCGAGCTTTGTTCCACCAATGATCGCGAAAGATTCCTTCGGAAAGCTGATAGCTTTCGTACGGGGTGAACTCGTCGGTCATGCCGAGATAGTTGAATTTCCATCCGCCGCGCAGATAGAAGGCTTTGTAGAGATTCAACTCACCGCCGACATAGACCAACTGCTCATTATCGATGGGTTTGGTCGCATCCACATAACCTTTGAGATTCAGGTTTTCGGTCTGGATCGCGCTCATCGATACGCCAAAGCTAAAGACCAGCGGCAGTTTGAACGGGACGTAAAAATATTCGGCATCCTGTCCAAAGTTCTGGATACGGCCGCCAATAGCCAGGTCGCGATAACCGATGAAATAGACCACACCAAAGTCGACAGCCAACGCATGCACCGCATCGTCGTCGATAGTTTCGGTAAAGTACTTTGTCGAAACACCGAGAGACAACTTGTTGGTGAATTGCTTGGCATAAGTCAGCTGGATAAAGTTGGTGTTATAGTCGAAAGTCGCGCTGGTATTGTAGGTCACGCCTTCCAACCCGGGCTGAAGATCGCGATCTGCTTCGATACCCGATACGCCCGCCATCATGCCACCGAGAGCAAAGGTTCCGATGTTGCCAAAGGTGTGCGAAATGCCAAAGGCGTTGTGACTGAGATCGGCAATCCAGTTGTTGTACGAAAAAGTAAACTGGGTTTTGCCAGATTCGATAGCGATGCCAGCCGGATTGTAAAACATCTGGTTGACATCACCGAACTCGGTGGTTACCGCGCCACCCAGTGCCGTCGCTTTCGCGCCGATCGGCACCTTTAAAATGGCTGCACCAGAGTTACCTGTTTTTTTCATCGTTTGTCCGAATCCGCTGCCCACCACGACTAGTGCGAGGATAAGCAGCAGGGAGAATATTTTATGTCTCATAGAGTATTCTCTCCTCAATATTATAGTCTGTTGAATCGATTTTCAATTTCCACCAGGTAGTGGGCTGCTTATCTTTGAATGGCCACATAGCCCTGCTGGCTTCCGCCCGGATATTCGGCGATCCAAATGTACAAACCGCTGGCCACTTCCGGACCGTCCTTGGTGAACATATCCCAAAAGACCGAACCGACGGCGGGGTTCATACCCTCGTATTCGAGAACTTCCATGATCTGTCCGGACAGATCCATGATGGTGATCCGGGTGTCGGCGGTCAGGTTATAGAACTGCACTTTGTGCTGAGAACCGACATCGTGCGGGGCCTGAACTTTGTACGGGTTGGGCTTGACGCCGATTTTCATTTCGCCGCTGATGAGCTTTTCAGCCTCAACGCGAGCCGGCTGCAGAATAAACGGCGCGCCGAGATCCTTTTGGCCGGACAAGCTATAGGTTGGCCAATCGGTGCTACCCGGGGCAAAATGGTAATAACCCATCCATTCGCCATGACGACCGTTCCAATTATCCTTGCCGGACTCCAGGTGATCGTAAGCAACACCGCCCAAAACACCGGATTCATTGTCAAAAGCAGCGACATAATAGTAATAGGTATAGCCGATTTTGATCTCTTCCGATGTATCGACCCACTCGTAGGCCCATGTTCCGGCGTCGTCACCAGTGTTGGCAAAGTTGGCCAACTGATCTTTGGTGATATAACCCTGCAATTTCCATGGACCTGCCGGGCTGCCGTCGCGCAACATGATTCTTCCCGGATCGACGTTGTAATTGGGATTGTTGGGAGCGGCATAAGCTTCAGCCAGCTGATCATCGGTCATGCCGATCGCTTCCGGTCCTTGAAGGTGCTGAGAATCCATGAAACGGATTCCGACCTTTGAATAATCGACTTTGGGATAAGCGGTGACACGATAGATCTTGTAACCGGCAAAGTCAGGTGCAGCTTCGGCACGGGAATCCCAGACGATGCGGGTCTTGAATTCGCCACCGGGAATCTGAGTCGAAGAGACATTCATATCCGGCATGGGCGGAGCTTTGGGAATATCCCAATTTCTGGCATAGGCATCGCGAGCGGTTTTAATCGTCTGGCGAGCGCCCTGCAACCGATGGGCGGCATACTGGGACCACACAAAGGTGACGGTTTCGCCGACTTCAAGAGAAAAGGGGCCAACGGTGGAAAGATAGTCGGTGGAAAAGTTGTAATAGTCGAGAGAGGTTCCACCTTCCAACCATTCGTCACCGGCAGGAATCTTGGGAGCAGGAGTCTGGGGGAAATTGCGTTCCCAGTTCTGCAGCCAGATTCCGCGGTAATTGACACCACCATTGGGGCGGCCGCGTTCGCCTTCGGATTTTACGACATTGACCCAGCTGAGCGGATCGCCGACGGTGTATTTGCTCGGATCGGAGACGTCGAAATGGTTCGGATCCGGATCCATGGATTCGAAAGGCTCGGCAGTCTGAGTCCGGCCGCCATCCTCACAGAAAACGCCCATGCTCTGCATGAACTCTTTTTGTTTGCCGGAAAGGCCCTGTACGCCGCGGACAAAGGTCGAATACCAACCGCGCTGAGGACCTTCACCGATGGCATGGGTGTCAAAAATGGTCTTTTTGTCGGGTGCGGTTGCACCGTCTTCAAGCTTGCCACCTTTGACAGCGATGTGCACATGGCCATCCCACACATCCCAGGGAATCATCCAGCCTTTACGAAAACCGATGCTTCTTTCACCATCGTACCAGGCGTTGGCTTTGGTGGCCGGATCTTCGACGATGTTCCCGGGGGGGATGTTGGTGAAATAATTAAAGCTGATAGCCCAGGGATTACCCTCGGCATCAGGTGTGGCATCATAGCCACCCATGCGCGACTGGGCCCAGCCGCCGCTGTAGGAGCGGCCGCCATTGTTGGTATTGCTAAAGACACCACCGACGCTACCACCCGTGTTACACTGGAGGGTGAGACCATCGATGCGGTGATTGGGTGTTTCGACGACGCCGTCGCAATCAAAATCGGCATTGCCGGTATTGGTGACTTCGAGTTCATAGATCAAATTGTTGTTCAGATTAGCGGTATTGAGGGTAAATCCGCGAACCCGCAGACGGACGATCAGGCCATTGTTGGTCGGCCAGGTTGCCGTGTACATCTGCATGTTGCGATCACCGTCGACCCAGGGAGCAATGCCGATTTCGCCACCATTGCTGCTCTTGTCGCCAACCAGGTTATTGTGATTAAAAACGCTGATATAGTGTTTGTCGGCATCTGGAAGCGTGGGATCGACGATATTGATCACGTTGGTACTGGCTTCGTACATGTAGACATAGCCACCCCAGTAGAGATTCATCTCTTCACCGGCCGGATACATGGCGCCAGGACTAAAAAAGCTGCCATTACCATCCATTATCATCCTTCCGGTTGCCGGAGGCGTGCCCGTGTATTCCCGTGTGGGAAATCCATACGGTGTCACAGTAGTCCAGATATCACCGCAGGAAATGACACCGGAACCCGGATATTTCGTGGCGAAGGACGTGCTTGTCAACGCCAGAAGGAATACGAGTAGCGGTAAAAGTATTCGTTTCTTCATCATATTCAATTCTCCTTATACCAAACAGATCATTCTACTCGATTTTCGCTCAGAAAGCGAATTCGAATCCGGCATAGAGTTCACGTGCGATACCGGCGTAAGGAATACCGTTGTTGTTGACCGGACGATTCAACGGTCCCCAGGGAATCCCATCCTCTTCATACATGGTGTTGGAAATGTAGGTCTCGTAAGAGAGAATGTTCACCCGGTCGAATGCATTGAGAGCTTCGACGAAAAAGCCGGCGCGGTATTTGCCGAAGGCAAAGAATTTGCTCAGACGAATATCGGTCTGGAAAAAGTGATCGCCGTCGAGTTTTTCTTCATATCGGGTATTGGTCACGTCGATGGTTTTGTTAAAGCGCCAGGGGCTGCGGTAGGTGGTGATTGTCGATACACGAAAATCCATCGGAAAATCGAACAGCAGTGTGAGTTTGCCGTTAATGTCCGAATAGGAGCGCGTGTAGGTCGGATAGAGGAACCGCAGATCCAGATCAAAAGCCCGATCAGCGGCTGAACTGGCGACAAAGGTGTTCTTTACATTTTTGTCCTGCACCAGGCTGAGCGCTGCGGAGGCCGGAGAATCGTAGGAGTAGGAAGCACTCAGATTACCCGAGACTCCGACAACACCGAAATAGCGGTTCGGGGTTGGGCGTTTCCAGATCGACAGTTCCAAACCGCGGCTGTCGCGATAGCCGTAATTCAAAAAGAAATTCATACGGCCAAAGGGCTGACCCGTATAGCCAGAAATCTCGTAATTGAGGACACTGGCATTGCGGTTGTCGCGGTAGAAAGCGGTCAGATCGGCACCGATATCGCTGGTCAGAGCCGTTGTCACACCGATTTCATAAGCGGTTGAGCGTTCCGGTTCCGGATCGGAATCCCAGATGCGCGGCAGACTGATATTGGCCAGCACGCCGTAATCCTGAAGCCAGTAGGCCTTGTTCGGCTGAGTGGTATAGATACCCCAGCTGTAGTGCATGGTCGCCGTTTCGCTGATCGGGTGAGAGATACCCAAACGCGGGCTGAAATAGAAGCGGGGGTCGTTCTTGTCGCCCAGATCCTGTTTCAGGTAAGCCATACCATAGGATGTGGTATCCCAGACACCTGGATTGAAGAGATCTTTGACGCTTTGCGTGTCCATGCTGTAACCGTCGAAACGCAGACCGAGATTGACGATGATGCCTTCGTATTCGATACGATCCTGAATATAAGTCCCCAGATTCCAGGGATTGACCTTATAATCGCTCAGGATGTACTGAAACGGAGCGGGCATCCAACCGGCGGAAACATTGTGGGTCAACACGTCGATGCTATTGATCGTGTATTCGGCGCCGGTTTTGATCTGATGATTAAAATTGACCTGTTTGGTAAAGTTGGTCGCAAAGGTCAGAGCGCTGGTTTCGTAATTTTCATACGAGTAACCCGCTTTGCCAAAACGACCCTGGTTCTGAAGTGCAGGCACCACATAGTTGTTGTTGTTGCCGGCATCGTGGATAAAGATGTTATTACCATCGCCACCGGTCATGTACTTTGTCGCCTTTTCTGCAGAATCGAGAATCAGGAACTCGTCGCCATAGTTATCATAGAGCAATTGATCGTCCTTGGGAGCAAAACCATAGGTCCGAGTATTGCCGACGAGGCTGATGGTGCTTTCCAGAAAAGTGTTGGCATCAAAGATGTGGTTGTGTTTCAGATAGGTCATGTAACCGAGGGTCTGGCTGACGGGCTGAGCTTCCAGATAAAACTGGTTGCTGTAGGTATAGAAGCGGTTGTACCAGCCACCCAGCTTGCCGCCATCCTGCAGTTTACCCATCCAGGTCAACTTGTCAGAGTTGGTGAGATTGTAGTTGAGTTTCAACGAACCGTCGATACCGCGGCGGAACTCACCCGGGAAACGTCCGTGATCGTTCAGCATGCTGCCGCTGAAGAAAAAGTTGCCCTTGGACGTCAACGGTCCACCGACATAGATTTCGGTGTTGATGGTCGGGTCATCGCCGTATTCGTATTTGCCGGGCGTCCAGGTCATCATTGCGGCGCGAGCCTGTGAACCCTCATCGCCGGCTGCCAAAGATGTTTTCCAGTCCAGATAAGCTTCGGCTGCGCTTTTGCCGCCCATAAGTTCCGGGTCTTTTGCGTCATAGACATCGGGTCCGGCATGATCGAGACCGCCGAGGCTGCTGCGCATATAGACCTTGGCTGTCAGTTCGCTGCCACCGCTTTTGGAAGCGATATTGACCACACCACCGGAAGCGGAATATTCAGCATTGATCGTACCGGCAACGACATTGACTTCCTGCACGGAACTTTGGGCCACATCGACCAGAGTCTGGACCATCGAAACATCGCGGCCACCGGCACCCAAAACGCTGTTGTCTTCAAAACGGCCAGTGGTGCTGCTCTGTGCAGTCGTTTCGCGCTTGAGCATCGAATAACCCTGAGAACCCGCACCTGTAGAAGCAAAGGGATCCGTGATCTTTACACCATCGACCAGATAACCAACACCGGTCTTGTTGGCGCCGCGCATGTTCTGCGTGGTCACTGAAGAACTCAGGATTTCGTTTAGGTTGGATACGGGCAACTGATTGTCGATCATTTCTTCGCTAAAGGTCACTTTCGTGGCGGTCATGGTCTTGTCGACAATCGGCTGTTCGGCAACTACGGTCACCGTCTCGCCTTCGATCACAGTCTGGCTCAATTGGCCATTGACTGTCGTGGTCGCATCGATCTGTGCCCGAACACCGGTCACCTTTTTCGTCGCATAACCCATGTAGGTAAACACGACATTATAAGTGCCGGGAGGCAGGTTGATGATCGTATACTGTCCCTGCAGATTCGTGGCGGCGCCCATTCGCGTCCCCTCGACCTGCACATTGACGCCAGGCAGTACCTCACCGCTGGTCGCGTCGGTTACCACGCCTGCGATCTTGCCCAGGGCGGCAAATGATTGTGTCGTGAAGCACAGCACCAGAGTGAAAAGCAGGATCGGCACTGCTAACAACTTGACATTTTTCATCATAATCGAGATCCTCCAAAATTCTGACGATAACAGCGCAAATCTGATGGGCGGCAATGTTCCACATCCCAGCCGGGATGTGCTTTGCGTCTGTCTGGGTTTGATTCCTCTTTCCTTAAAGGGCCTGTATCGCGATTATCCGTTCCTCACCTCCTTCCGTCTGTTTCCGGTTAAGATCCAGCCGCCTGTGGATTATGATGTATAGGTGGTTAAAAAAAAGAGGAGGTCGTTCTTTGCTGTGGTGGGTAGACAAAGACCGACCCCCTCTTTCAAGGGAGAAAAATTTTGATCATACCAAAATATACCTCGGTCCACAAGACCGATTTTGCATCCCAAACGAAAGCTTCGCATATCGCTACGAATCGAAAAACCAGGCGCCAGGTGCGGCTTGTTTTGTCGCGACCAGCGCTTCTGTCGTGCTCCCCCAAACGAATAGGCTCTGTTTTCGCTCTGTGCGTTTTTACACGCAGATCTCATCCTGTCTCCAGATTTTGCCATTCACGCAGGAAAATGAGCTGATCTTGCTGAATCAAAGAGCTTCTACCGCCATACTGGCGATCCGTCCGCCCCTGTCCCCTAAGGGCTTTTAAACCGGTTCAGCTGTGTTGCACAACCTCACCCCGCTTTTCCCGCGTGGCCCTGCAACGCTGCATCGAATGCCCAATCAAATGGAATTGATTGATAATGATCGACTTGTAATGAGCTAAACCTTAATGTTTCAACAACATAAATAATTCTTTTCTATAATGCAAGAAAAAAAAGCGCTCGAAATCATTCTTTTGAGAGCGATGACTGACTAGACGATTTCAAAAAATCAGCCTTACCTGCCTCAAAAACATACCTGTACAGCCGCCTGATGGGTTACACATGGATTCAAAGTTAATTTAAAACGGTTTTACAAAATTGCAAACTATTTTTTACAGCACTTTGCTCTTTTTCTTCTCCGCATTGCGGAGGCAGAGGCAATTCGACAAAGAGCCGCTGCAATCGCGGAGCGGTTTTGAGCACCTGTGCCACGGCATGCAGATCGATATTGCCCTCTCCCAGAGGAGTACCGGTGATGGTGCAACCGAAATGAGTCATGCGAATTCGATAGTCTTTAAAATGGCAGCTGACACTAAAAGGCGCCATACGCTCAGCCGCCTGCACCGGGTCTTCAAAAACACAGAGACTGTTGCCGATGTCGAGGCAGATCGCCACAGAGGGGTTGTTGATTTTTTCAATCAATTCGACCAGTTCGGTGCTGGTAACATCTCCATGATTTTCAATGGCGAGCACAACACCGCTGGCCTCGATCTGAGGCAGAGCACGCTCGATTTTTCGCCGCGCTTGCACCAGGGAGTCGGAAACATCGGTGTAGCGATCGAACCGGTCAAATCCGATAAAGGTGCGGAGCACGGGGCTGTGCAACTCGGCACAAACACTCAGAGCTTTGAGGACGTCCGGCTTTTCCAGCCCGATCATGCCAGCTTCGAGAAAGAGCCCGAGTTCTTCTGCTGAACGGCGAATGCGTCGCAGCACGGTCGGTTCGTCTGATGGCAGGTGCATGGGATCGATCTGCACGCCGGAGAAACCGATTTCAGCGGCCAGCCGCAGACAACGAAAAAGATCCATCGGCTTTTTTGGACAATAATCTCCATGAGCGCCAAAGGCGAGATGAAAGCTGTAGGTATCAAGACCGATTTGCATATCATCCTCCGGGAGTCAGGACCGCCTTGACGACCTGACCGCGCCGGATAGCATCGATGGCACGGGGATATTCGGCAAAGCTGAAGCGATGCGAAATCATGGCCGCCGTGCGCACATCGCCCGATTCCATCCAGGCGACGACCGTTTGCAAATCATGCACAGTCAGCCACTTGGAACCGACGATGCTCAGTTCGCGATCGAATATCGGATAAGCATCGAGCACCAGCTCGCCTTCGCTGTACCCGAAAAGAATCAGGATTTCTCGGGCACATGTCAGGCTGTTGCGAACGGATGCGCTGTTGCCGGTGGTTTCATAGACGCAGTCGAATCCGTGTTTCTGCAGGGCGGTCAAAGCTTCAGGCCGACTGGCATCGATCGTTTGATCGGCCCCGAGTTGAGCAGCGAGGGCCAGGCGATCGTTGCGCAGATCGCTGCCCCAGATTTCGGACGCACCCAAAGCGCGGGCCATCTGCACAGCTGCAAGCCCCGCCGGCCCGAGTCCGGCGACGAGCACGGATTTGCCGCGCCAGTCGGCTCTTTTCATCAAACCGCGATGAACGCAGCCAAACAGCTCGGCCATGGCGACCTGTTCAAACGGCAGATTGTCGGAAAATCGGACGATTTCTGCGGTGTTGCGCAGAACGAATTCCTGATAGAGCGGCGGACCACCGAGTCCGGAAAAAACGACCCGATCGCCGACAGCGAAACCGGAAACATCCGCACCGACGGCGACGATCTCCCCTGCCCCTTCATGGCCCGGAAATCCGGGCACGCCGTATTCCAGATAGGACAATTGGCGGTAGCCGCCCGTCCAGACTTTGAGATCGTGTTGATTGCAAAGGCAGGCGGCTTTGAGGTCGATGAGAACCTGCCCCTGTTCCGGATGAGGAATCGGCACCTTCGCGACCTCGTACTCGCCGGGTCGATGCACGACAAGGGCTTTCATGCGTTCGCGGGTGGTCATTTTTCGGCCACCATCATGATTTCGACGAGGCCATCTTTGGGAATACGCGCGACCTCGAGCACGGCTCGAGCGGGGAAATCGTCTTTCAGGTACTCGGCATAGACGGCATTAAAGGCGGCATAGTCGTCCAGATCCTGCAGAAATACCTGGCATTGCACCACATCGGAAAAATCAAATCCGGCGGCTTGAAGCACGGCGCGCTGGTTTTCCAGCGCCTGGCGCGCCTGTTCGGCCGTACCGCCCGAAACGAATTCGCCTGTAGCGGGATCGAGTCCGAGTTGACCGGAGAGATAGAGCCGATTGCCGATTAGGACGGCCTGGGAATAGGGGCCGATCGC
>JAFGJN010000182.1 GCA_016929055.1 Candidatus Zhuqueibacterota bacterium | reverse complement strand
TGGCGGGAATGTGTGGGAATCGAACCCACCCGAGACGGATCACGCCTCACAACGGTTTTGAAGACCGCGGGCCCCACCAGGTAGCCTTCCATTCCCGATGATTAAAACATACAAAAAAGCGGCAATTGATGCAACAGCAAACTGGGCCTATGCCCTCGGCGGAGTGACGCAATCCCTGATGCATGGAGCGCATCGAATCAGCGCCGCTTGCTTCTCTATCCGTATTTCGATGGTTGCTTTCCCGAGCGAAAACAATCGGCCCGTGTATCGGCCGCTTGAGGATGACCCCTTTTTGTCTGCAATCGGCATTGCCGTTGAACTTTTATATTAGGCTCGAGTCAGGCGGGATTTTTATCAGAGCTGTATTTTCCAAGCGGTTTGGAATCTTGTGGTTCGGGTCTGTAGGTCTTGATCTTGACCAAGTGAATCGTCACACCAACGGCAATGCCCAACAGAATCAGTCGCAGCCACCACAGAGAAATGGCAAAAATCACTGTCCAGCCGATGGTCAACCAAAGCAGCAGAAGGGTAAGCATCTTTTGCCTGCGGTGTATGCCCCTGCCTTCCCGATAGTTGCAAATGTATTCACCGCACCAGCGATTGGTCATCAACCAGTTGTAGAACCGGTCGGAGCTGCGACCATAGCAGGCAGCAGCCAGAAGGAGAAAGGGAGTCGTGGGCAAAACCGGCAAAAACATGCCCAGGACTCCCAGCCCCACACATAGGGTGCCCAGAGCGATCATTAGGGGGTCTGTTGATCGTTTCATAATCAGTTTTTACTTGCCTTTGCCGCGTTCTGTTCCCGGGCAAGGGCAGAATCAAGTGCTTGAAAGAGAGCTGCAATTCAAGCGTTGGATGCAACTCTCTGTGATAAGGATGGATAGTCGCCATCCGAAATCCTGTTTAGTGGCAAGTCGCGGATTCTGTTTGGCGGTCATCTCTTCCCAAATCGACCTTTCAGCAACACACTTGGTTTTTGATCAAATTGGAACCGATTTTCAATGCGTAAAGGTATAGGTGATGCCGATCATCCAGCGGATTTCAAAGACCGGTTGATGGACGACATCATTTACATCGGCGAAAGCAACACCAGGGCGCGGATTGCGGTTTTGATCGTTCGGCCGATAGATGCTTTCATCGCTTTCCAGTTGGCTCAGAAAAAAATAGTCGAATCCGTGCGATAGAACCAGATTGGTATGGCGGCTGAGCGGGAAAATTTTTTCCAGACCGAACCCGAATCCCCAATGACGGCTGTTCAGATTCAATGTCTGACTGTCGGCCGGATAGTCGAACCGGGCGTTAAAATACGCCAAGCGTGGTCCGATAAAAAAATTAGCCAGTTCGAGATCGAACCAGTGCACCGGTCGGAGATAATCGATGCGCAGATCGAGGACGCTTCCCATTGCGCGGGAAGCTGCCGTCGGTCCGGCGGGTAAAAACAGATCACGGATTCGTTCCGGTCTTCCGGGATTCACGCCGGTGTAGCCGATCGCCAACCGCAGATGGGGCGGAAAAGGGAGCACCGTTTCGCACAGCACTCCCGCTCCGTCGTTGTATCCGACTGCAACCGTGCCGGACAGCGGTTGCGTCAAACCCATCGTCGCCCACACCAGGCCGATCACCAGAATGTAAGCGCGGATTTCGCTTTTGGTGGTTTTCATGGCCTTTTCCTCCTTTTTTGACGCTCCGGCCCCTGAAATGCAAAATCGATACCACGCTTTTAGCGATGCCCAAAATTCATGGAATCAGGGATGCACACGTGCGGAGGAGTTGGCCCATCTGCTTGCCACGACCATAGTTGCTGTGGCCAGTACAAACGAGGCAAAGCGCTCACTGACATTGTTTTGCAACAGCGGAAGATTGGCGCAGATATTGGTACTCAAGGCGCGAAGAAGTCCCAGATTCAGCCATGCCGATGCTCCGGAAGCCCTTTCGGAAAAGGCGGTAAACCAGGGATTCAAGCGCCGGCTTGTGAGAAAAAATCGGTGTGGGGAGGAGTGGATCGTATCTCCTCTCCTCCCAAGCCAATTTGAACAGATTAGCGCAAGCGCATTTTGAGGGATCGTCCCGATTTGTTGATCAAGACTTTGTTTTCCCGGGCAAGCCACCCGATTGCAGCAACGAGGACAAAATTATCCGATTTGATCTCGTTCTTGATCTGGGCCAGGGTCAGGTCGCCCCGCATGTCCAATAGTTGCCAGATTTTCCCTGCGGTTTCACCGATTTGTACGATCATGATTTCTCCTTTCATTTTGCACCTGCCGGACTGCAGCTTTGACGAGTAAAGCCAAAGCGGTGCATGAAAATCACCCAGAGAGGTATAGGTAATCTTTCATGATGCATGTTGGCAAAAAATTCCAAGATTGTCAGAACGATGAAACACATGACTCTTTTTTTGAAAATAACAGCGTTTTGATCGGTAAAATTCCGATTGGTATGATTGTTGTATTTTTCTCATCGTCAATAAAGGCGAATGAACTAAATGTTAAATATTAACAAATGGTTAGCAGGTTGTCGATTCGATCGTTCTGTCAGATTTCAATGACAAACACTTTTGCTCGTGTCTGGTATTTGTGACAGAATTAAAAGTCGACCTGCGGGGAGAAGGAATTCGATTGAAAGGAGACGACTGGTGAGAGCTCGGCACATGGTTTTTTGCATGGCGTTTGTTCTGTTCGGTTTTGCGCCATGGGTGTCTGCGCAATTCAAAGTGCAGAAAAACGAAAGCGGTACCAATGTTTTGCTCATGGAAGTGCAGGAAAGCGGAGATGTCTGGGCCAAGGAAAAATTGTCCACGGATGCTCTGCAGGTTCGCGGTATGCCCACCAATCCGCCTCAGACAGGGAAAATATTATTTTCCGTCGATGAGAGCGGCAATTTGCACTGGTCGGATCAGCCCGGAGCGGCTGGCCATTTTTTGAAATGGAATGGTACCAAGTGGACGTCTGAAGCACCGCCTCTGGGTCCGACCGGCGCAACCGGCGCGACGGGTCCAGCGGGTGCGACTGGCCCAGTGGGTCCAGCCGGTGCGACAGGCCCTGC
>JAFGJN010000181.1 GCA_016929055.1 Candidatus Zhuqueibacterota bacterium | reverse complement strand
GGTTTTTTGCGCTGGTGCTGGCCCAGAGCAGACGCTGCAGTTGTGCGCCTCGAGCGGCAAGCTTTGTCCAGCGGCCGCCTGAAAAAACATTTTGAAATTCTCTATAGGCAGCTTTGCAATTGGCCACCGCGATTTTGCCCGACCACTCCCGGCGGCCAGCGTTTTGCAGCTGTTCTTCCACTGCCGTGTCGAGACGGCTGACAAAAAAAGAAGCCACCGATGCGATGCCGCTCAGATCGCCTTCCGTACGGTTTTCCAAACCTTCGATATACGCCTGAACAACACGACGATAGCTCTCCATCCCAAAGATCAGGGTGACATTGATGTTCATTCCCAACCCGATCAGCTCGCGAACAGCGGGGATCCCCTCCTCCGTTGCCGGGATCTTGATCATCAGGTTGGACCGATCCACTCGTCCTGCCAGCGCCTTTGCCGCTTCAATGGTCTTGCGTGTGTCATGTGCAAGAGCGGGATCGATTTCCAGACTGACGTATCCTTCCCGGCCCTGGGTTCGCTCATAAACCGGCCGAAAGAGATCTGCTGCTTTTTGAATATCCTCGATCGCCAAGGTTTCATAGATTTGCGCTGTGCTTTTGCCGGCACGGGCCAGATTTTCGATCTCCGACGTATAGGTGTCGCTTCCGGCAATTGCTTTTTGAAAAATGGAGGGATTGGACGTCAAACCGCTAATCCCCTCATCGATCAAATTCTGCAATTCCCCTGAAGCGATAAAACGGCGATGGATATAGTCGATCCAGACAGCTTGCCCCTGTTTGGCGAGTTTATCAATTCTGTTCATCGTGTATCCTTTCCTGGATGGGCCGTGCGGTGGTCAAGTCTTGAACCACACACTGCGGTTTTGGGTCAGCGAATGCGGCCGCTGCATTGAGACGAAAACGGAGATATTTGATGCTTTTACCCGCACGGCGATGGCGGTTTTCATAGGTCGTAGGGATGGTCAGAAACTCGTCTTCGGGGTGATGGCGATAAACATCGTCCGTATCAAAAAGCAACAAATGACCTTGATGCTGAAGCAATTCCCGGGTGTAGAGATAGAGGTTGTTGTCGTCGGTCTTGAAATGCACCATCCCTCCGGGTTTGAGGATGCGTGAATAGGCCTTTAGAAACCGCGATGATGTGAGACGTTTCTGTGATTTGGCTTGTTTGGGAAACGGATCGGGAAAAGTGATCCAGATTTCGTCGACTTCATGGCGGCAGAAATAATTTTCGATCGTCTCGATATAGATGCGCAGAAATCCGACATTGCTGAGCGACTCGTCCAGCGCCGTCTTGGCGCCGGCCCACATACGCGCGCCTTTGCGATCGACACCGATAAAGTTTTTATCGGGAAAACGCCGGGCAAGAGCCAGGCAATATTCTCCACGTCCGCAGGCCAATTCCAGGACGATCGGCTGAGAGTTGAAAAAAAAATGGCTCCCCCAATGGCCTTTCATTCCCGTCGGGTTGGTTCGAGTGTTGGGAAAGGATTCGAATTCAGCAAAATGGATGAGTTTTTTTTTCGGCATTTCCTCATTCCCTGGGCACTGCCGCTCCGCAGCCTATGCAGGATCGGCATTCGCGATTAGGTGTGTATTTTTTTGTGCAAAAAAATGCGATGCTCCGCCAGCGATTTGATGAAAAAAGCAACAGCCTCCGGATTCCGCCCGATGGTTTCCGGCGGACAGATCCCGGGATGTGCAAAGAGCCCTTGAAGCAGCAGTCGCACCGCCGCGGTACAACAATAACCGGTGGTGCGGGCCATGGAGGTCGTTTGCGTTTCCCGATCGGTGCGGTCAAGAATGCCGTATTCGTAGCAAATCGGCTTGCCGTCCTCTCGACCACTGATTTCTACTCGCATGACGGTGAATTCTTGTTCTCCTTCCTCGAGCAGCCATTTCGGAAACAGCAGCGCCGATGTCATGTCGATCGGGCGAATCGATCCGCCTGCCACATCGATCGGTGTTTTGGAAAGAAAACCCGACTTTACAAAAACGCGCATGATCTCCCGATGACCGGGGTAACGCAGGGTTTTTTCCTTCATGTTGGGGACATTCATGGTGTGCAGCAATGTGCGCAATCCGTCCGTGTTGAATGCTTCAAGCGCTCCGATTTCTTTGTCGCATTGGATAATTTCCGGATCCGACAAAGCGGGTTTGCTGATCTGTTCACCTCGAACGACCATGCGCGCAGGACGAATATATTCTTCAAGCACATCGATCGGAGAAAAAGGAGCTTTGTACTGGTACGGCCAGCTGCGCTTGACCGGCAAACCGCCGACATAGCAGACATATCGCTCGACCTGCATGGTATCGATGTGATGTCCGAGCAACAGGTTGCACAAGCCGGGAGCGATGCCGCAATCCACGATTGCCGTAACCCCATAGCGGCGGGTCAGCTGCTCCAGTTCGAAAGGATCTTCGGCAAAAAACGAAATATCGACAATCGGTTTTCCGGCTGTGATCAGCACTCGAAGGGTCTGAAAACCGAGGTGTCCCGGCAAAGCGTTGACAACCAAATCGGATTCCGCTGCCAACCCCATGATGAGGTTGTGGTCGGCGGCGTTCGCACACATGATGCGAACTTGCGGCTCACGCGCGGCAAGATGTTTCAGAGTTTGTGGATCGCTGTCGATACAGGTGACCTGATAGTCCCGGTTCAGGTCGATGGCGATGACCCGCCCGACACGACCAGCGCCCAAGACGAGGATTTTCATTCCCTTTTTTTCCTTTTTGACTCCATGCGCAGATTTGTATGTCTAAAAACCACACGCTTGTTCGGGCGCCAGCCCGAACAAGCCAAACAAAGCAATCGATTGATCATGCCTTATTGTCGCAACGATCCCGGATCGATAGATTGGGG
>JAFGJN010000180.1 GCA_016929055.1 Candidatus Zhuqueibacterota bacterium | reverse complement strand
GATAAAAAGATGAGGACGATCTTATGAAGTGGAAATGTATATTGACGGTTGCATTGACTGTCTTCCTTGCCAGCGGTATCCAATCGCTGTCTGCGCAAGGACTGACGGATGAGTTCGACCGCACCACATTGGGCGGCAATTGGGCGGCTCATGCCGATTTCGGCATCAGCGCCGGAACACTGGTCAACACTTCGACGGTGAATGGTTGGAACTTTCTCGCAACTTTTACTGGTGCGGCCAACCCGATTGAAGTATCTATGGTGTTTTCGGCGACAAAATCGGATGCCGATGGCGTCAACGCTGCGGGTTTGGCCATCTATCTCGACTCACCCTCAGCCACCGCCTCCGGATATCTGGTTTATCGCCGATATGGAAAAATTTATCTCTGGAAGCTTGTGAACGGTAGTTTGGATCAGGAACTCAATTCGGTTAACACCAGCCAGGCATTGCCTGCTCCCGGCGATCTGATCACAGTCACACCGCGCAAAGAGGCGGACGCCACCTATTTCGATTTCAAGGTAAACGGTGTGCTTAACGGAACAGTCAAGGACATCGGCAAGACCTATGGTGCCGGAACGACCTATGCCGGTGTGGTGCTGTATGGCAATTATGCCAACAAAAATAACATCGAATCATTTACCGTCCGGGCGCCGTTCATCAATGTTACCTATCCGGTCGGCGGCGAAGTGATTCCCGGCGGCACCGCGCAAGACATCACCTGGACTTCCGAAGAAGTCCCGGAAAACGTCGATATTTCGATCTCTTACGACAGCGGTGCAACCTGGACGGCGATCGCCACCAACGTTGCCAATTCGGGCACCTACAACTATACTTTTCCGGATGAAGACCACGCGAATTGTCGAATCAAGGTGGTCAAGACCGGCAGCACCATGCCTGTTGGTATCAGTCCGGCCGATTTCACCATCGAGCAGCAGACCCCCACATTGACTGTTCTCAGTCCCAATGGCGGCGAAAAATGGATTATCGGCACGCGCAAAAACATTACCTGGCGCAAAACCGGGAGCATCGACTTTATCGATATCTATTATACCCGTGACAACGGTGCCACCCGCAATCTGATCGAAGGATCGGTGCCGGCCGATTTGGGATTTTATGAGTGGGAAATCCCGGGCAATCTCTATTCCGATTCGATGAAGATCATCATTGAAAAGAACGTGCTCGACCGCAAATACTCGGATGAGAGCGATGCGGTTTTCTCGGTTCAGGCACTCGTCCATCTCTATATTCAGAACGCCAGCGGCGAGCCCGGTACATCCAACAATATCGTTCGTATCGGCATGGACAACAAGATCAATGTCTGGGCCTTGACCTTCCGCATCACCGATAGCCGCAGCGTTTTGTCGGTGCCGACGATCGGCAGTCCGCCACAACTCAAGATCAGTCCGGTGGGTCGAGCCAAGCAGCTGACCGTGGCTTCGCAACAAGGGACAAATTATGTCTCAATCGGTATCGTCAACATGACCGGTGTGATTCCGACCGGTACCGGTACGATCATCGAGATCTATTATGACATTGACAACGATCCGAGTCTACTCGGCGGATCGTCCGAGTTGATGCTCTCTACGGTGTTGATCGCGGACATCGATGGCAAACCGGTTTTAGGGCGGTTGACCAATGGTGTTTTCCATTATGTTCAAGCGGGCGATCTGGTCTCGGTGTTTGGTGTTGTGGACGATGACGATATTGGCAAAATGATCGAAATCGCGTTGGGTATTTCGCCGCCGGACGATTACTTTCTCAGCGGCGACATGGACAACGATGGCGATATCGATATTTTCGATGTGCTGCAGGTCTACGATCTGGCCTACCCGGATCCGGCACCATAATTTAGAGAAAGCTTTAAATGTCGGGGCGGGATAATCCCGCCCCGATTCGGTTTGGGTCTTTTATTATTGGATTGCTCGATGAAGAGACGGTTTGTACTTTTCCTGGCTGTCGTTGCGGTGCTTTTAACGGCCGCTGCAAGCGCCGAAACAGTAACCTTGTCGGTGGCTTCGGGAACCGGCAAGCTGGGTAGCGATGAAAATGTGCTATCGATCCGGCTGCAAAACGCTGTTCCCGTCGGAGGTATTCAGCTGCGCATGGCGGATATCCCGGATTTTCTCGTTCCGGATTCGGTGGTCATGACTGCGCGCACGGAAAAATTTGTGGCCAGCTATTCGGACACCCTTGGATTTATGACGATCCTGCTCTGGTCCATGAGCCGTTCGCTTATCGAAGCGGGCGAAGGTGAGGTGTTGAAGATCTATTGCCGAATCCCTGAATCGGCACGTCCGGAAACCGTGACCATTACCATTTTTCAGGACGATTTGATCGTGGTTGACGGCTCAAACAACCGCTTGCCGGTGCAGGTGGAAAACGGGAACTTTATCATTACGTCGGTTTCGCAGCCGTCCTCCGTTCCTGGTTGCTATTCCCTGCGGCAAAATTATCCAAACCCGTTCAATCCGACGACTTTTATCCCCTTTAGCCTGGCTCGGGACGGCGAGATTCGAATGGAGATTTTCAATACGCTGGGGCAGAGGGTTGCGCTTTTGGCCGATGGATTCCTGACTGCGGGCGAACATTCTGTTGTCTGGAATGGCCGTGATCAGTACGGTCATGTTTTGCCGGGCGGGAACTATTTTTATCGGTTGCAGGCGGGAGATTTTACCGAGACTCGCTCGCTTTTATTGCTCAAATAAACCAAGAATTTTTTTGTGCCGGACTAGCGGATTTTTTTCAACACTTCCTGTATACGGTCAAACTCGGCAGACTCGGTTCGCAGGTTGGCCTTTGCCGGTATTAGGGCAAGGTGCATGCGAACACGTTTCAAGCGAGAAGAAGCGGAGGGGTGGGTCCGGTTCAAGAGTTCAACATTTTCTGGATTGTTTAGCTGCAAATCGATGCCATGTTCGAGCACCTGAACCAATCCTGCCGGGTTGTAATCGGCCTTCCAGGTATATTCAAGAGCTTTTTCATCCGCCAAATGCTCCCATTCCTCCGGGTAATCCAGAATGGTGCCTTCCGCATAAAGGCTGTTGATGATTTCGGCTGCGATTTCGGGATTTTCGCCGATCACACTTTGTGCCGCAAAGGAAAAGGCATATTTTTCGCTCAGTCGTCCGACGCTATGGCGGTGAGCGACATGGGCGATCTCGTGAGCGATAACCACCGCGATCTGGTCGATGCTGCGGCAGCGTTCCAATAAACCGCGAAAGAGAAAAATATGGCCGCCGGGCAAGGAAAAATGGTTGTAATCGGGTTTGTTGACCAGATAGACGCGGTAAGCCAGACCATCCCAGTCAGATACACGTCCCAGTTCACAGGCCAGGCTGTCGAGAAAAGTCAGGATTTCCTGGTTGCGTACCAGAGGGAGAATCACACGCGCCTGGGAAGCCAATTGTTCGCCGAGGCGTAATTCTTCATCGAATGAGACAAAACTCAGCGTGTTTTTTTGTCTTTTGCCGCCGCTGCAGGCCAGTGTGATCAGGAGACAAGTTAAAACCGG
>JAFGJN010000179.1 GCA_016929055.1 Candidatus Zhuqueibacterota bacterium | reverse complement strand
TCCTCCAGAGTTTTTGCCGTACCACCGGTCGAGATGATCTCAATTGAGTAGCTGATCAGTTCCTGGCAAAAATCGAGCAGTCCGGTTTTATCGTAAACGCTGACCAGCGCGCGTTTGATGGCAATTTTTTCGGACACAGTCACCTCGTTGTTAAAAGTATGGCAGCGGCGGGTTGTATTCAGCTCCGACCCTTTACAAATGCAGCATCGATGCATCGGCTTGAAAAGGTTGGAGACTAGTCCTCTAAAATGATTTCTTGCAAGGATAAATCCAAAAGCTCGCAGGCTTGCCAACCTGGTGCATCAAAGTGCCACCATTCGGAGGAGATGGTGGTGAAACCCTGTGCCCGCATCGCCTGCTGTAAGAGTGCGCGGTGTCGCAATGCTGTCTCCGGCAGATCGGCAAATTCGCTGGCCGCTTTTTCGCTAAAATCGTCAAAGGCTGTCGGCATCTCCACTTCCTGCCCCTGGAGATCGACCAGAGTAACGTCCACCGCTGCGCCGCGGTTGTGACGTGAACCTTTGGCCGGATCGGCTACATAGCGCGAGTCGGGGAGGATTGCCCACATTTTTCTTTGTACACTCTGGGGACGATAGGCGTCCCATACCTTGAGGCCGTACCCTTGCTTGCGCAAGGATTTATGCGCCCGCACCAGGCCCTCGGCGGCAAACCGGCGAAGAATGCAGCGGTCGTCCACTGGATAAACGGCCTGACCGAGGAAATTGTCGGGGGTGGCGTAGACGAGCTCGACGACAATGGTCGAATCCATTTCACAGACATCGACAAGATCGAGCGGGTCCGGTCGTTGACAGGAAAAGAAAATGAAAAGCAGCAAAAGGGATAAGGAAAAATTTCGGCTCATGACGCAATAATCCTAAGTTTTAATGATGACGCGTCTATTTTCGATTCGAATTCGATTTTCGGCAAATAGTCCGATTGCCTCGGGAAGAAGGCGATGCTCGAGGGCCAACACCCGCGCGGCAAGGGAGTCAGGCGTGTCGTCCTCGTGCACCGGAACGCATTCCTGCAGAACCGGAGGTCCGGTGTCGTATTTCTCGTCGACCAGATGAACCGTAGCGCCGGACACTTTGCAGCCGAACGCCAATACGGCTTCATGCACATGGTGTCCGAACATTCCTTTGCCCCCGAAAGAGGGCAAAAGTGCGGGGTGAATATTGAGGATGCGGTTTTTATAGGTTCGCACAACTGTTTGCGGCAAAATTTTGAGATAACCGGCCAGGACGATCAATTCCGTTCCCGCTGCTTCCAGCGTGGCGAGCAGAGCCTTCTCATAGTCCGGTTCGTTCGGATAGTGAGAGGGCGAAAGATGAAAAGTCGGGATGCCCCGTTCCCGAGCACTGATTAATCCGCCTGCAGCAGAGCGGTTACTGATGACGCACGTCACCACAGCATTCAGTTTACCGGCATCGATTTTCTCCAACACGGCCATGAGATTGGAGCCGCGGCCGGAAACCAGTACTGTCAATTTCAGGGCTTTACTCATCACTCACTCCCGGTTCGAGCATTTCACATGTGTGCTGGGTCGCGTCCAGGCGCACGCGACAGCCGATGGGGAGGGTATATTTGATGTCGCCGTGGCCATAGGGAAAGCTGCCGAGGACAGGGATGGACAGATCGTGGGTATAGTCATAGATGATTTGTTCGATGGTCAGCGAAGGAGAATCCGGATCGGTGTTTTCGCAATCGATAAAATCGCCCAGAATAATGCCTGCGAGTTCGAAGAGGATGCCGCTGTTGCGCAATTGGGCGAAATAGCGGTCGAGGCGATAGACATCTTCGCAGATATCCTCCATCAGCAGAACAGCGCCGCGGAGATCGGGAAGAAAAGGGGTGCCGATAGCCGGATTGATCAGCGAAAAACAGCCCCCGAGCAACCGGCCCTCGGCTGTTCCGGGTCGAAAGGTGACACCCCGGGGTGCCACAAAACTCTGCAGTTCGGCGCGGGTGATGAGGGGCCAGAAATTTGTTTCGGTAAACGCTTCGATGCCTTTTCCCATCTCCACTGCCACCATGGGTCCGGAAAAGGTGATCAGACCCGTTTGGCTAAAAAGAGCCAGCTGCAGGCTGGTAATATCGCTGTAACCCACCACTATTTTGGGGTCGCGGCGCAGAGCCTTATAGTCGAGGTGTGGCAAAAGACGGGCGGTGCCGTATCCACCGCGGGTCGCGAAAATGGCGCGCACCTGGGGATTGCGAATCATATCGTTTAAATCCGCCAAACGCTGAGCATCGCTGCCCGCGAGATAACCGGTCATTTTACGGGCATTTTTGCCTTCGATCAACTGGTAGCCTTTGCGGCGGAGGTATTGCATTCCCTTTTTCAGGTTTTGCAGTTTTTCTCCGCGCAGCGGGCTGGCCGGAGAGACAATCCCGATCAGATCTCCGGGCTTCAAACAGGGGGGGGGAATCGCACTCAATTCTGGTTTCCTTTTTCTGCAATCAACACCGATGCAGGATTGTGCTGACATCCGTTGCGAACCCTCAGTGCATAATCAGTCGCTGCAATTCATAGAGCGAAGAGGGTGTGACCAGTCTATAATCGCCAAAACCGGTTGGATCATAAAATTCAAACAGGCGATTGTAGCGATAATACTGCCAAATTTCGTAAGGATAATT
>JAFGJN010000178.1 GCA_016929055.1 Candidatus Zhuqueibacterota bacterium | reverse complement strand
GTCGAAATGGAGCGATCCCGGTGTCTGGGTTCAGGCGGCGGAAATTGCGACGATCGAACAACAATTTGTATCGCGCCTGACCGCGCGTATCGATACAGCTATCGCCCGCAACACCACCTCGACGCCGATCGATCCGGCTCTGGTCGACACAGTCCTGGAGATCACGGCACAACTGCCCGCAGCCCTTTTATTCGACAGCTTGCGAGCCCCGAGCGAAATTCCGGCGGGATTTATCGGCGAATGGACGATTTCCGCACATGTGCGAAACGGCGGATCCGCGCCTTTGCTTCTGAACGAGCCTGATCCTTCCGATGTGCTTTTCAGTCGGCCCGGTTATGCCGTCGAGGCTCCGAATCTGAGCTTCGAGGAAAGGCTCCTCGCCTCAGGCAAGGAACGCGCATTGATTTATACCGTGACCACCACCAGTTCCCGAACCGGTGAAACCCAGGTTCGGGTTCGAATCGGCGCCGCCGACCTGAACGATCCGGACGCCGATCGGTTGACAGCTGAACGCACGACCCAGATTCTGGTGGAGACCAACGCCGCCGTGCGCCTGGTCTCGACCGCCATTGATCCCGAGCGGTTTCATGTCATGCCCGGCGACACCGCAGCCGTCAATCTGCGCCAGCTTTTCCAAATTGGGGTTGTGGTACAAAACGAGGGTGGACAGCGACTGGATTCGGTCTGGGTGCGGCTTGAGGGCGAGCAATCCAGGATTTTCCATCCGGATACAGCGGTCACCAATCTCGATTACGGCGAAAAACGAACGATCTGGTTCGATGTCCAGGCCGACAGCGTTGAAAACCTCGTTTCTGGCGAGACTTTTCAGTCCGCGATTTTGCGGGCAAGGGGATTGGATGGTTCGCCGGCCAAGATCAACTCTGCCGATGACAGCACCGCCGCCGTCAAGATTTATACACCTGCGGAAGTTAAAATTGTCGAAACCCGGGTTGTTTCTCCGCAGCCGAATCTCGTCAGTTGGGGTCAGGCCTTTCCGGTTCAGGTGCGCCTGACCAATTTGCAGAGCGAATGGGCACGCGACGTGCGAATCAAGCTCAGTGCCAGTCCGGATACACTGCTGATTTTTCCCGATAGCTTGCGAACCCTGCAGCCGTGGCTTGGCAAGGGCGATACGCTGCAGGTCGATTTTACGCTTACCGCTGCCGAACGGAGTGGTCAGGTCGATCTGTTTGCTCAAGTCGATCAGGCGCGGGGGGCAAACAGCGGGCAAGCAGCTGCAATTATGGAGGCAAGGGGCAAGGATTCCACTTTTGTAGAGATTCAACAGGGCGCACAGTTACAAGTTCTGAGTGTTGGCACGTCCCTTGCTCCGGCTGAAATCAGTGCCGGCGACAGCCGAAATCCCTGGCAGGTCATTGTACGAGTACAGAACACTGGAACTGCGGATCTGCAGTTGGTCGGTATTTCCGCTGAAAACATGCGTTTTGTCACCGACGGGACAATCGATCCGGATTACGATATTCGACCGCCACTGAAATTGCGCCAGGCATCAGCCGAACAACCCTTTGTCTTGCCCGGCCAAGGCAAAATCGACACTCTGGTTTATGTGGTGAGCGAGAACGGAAAAATCGCCGGAACCAGCACCGTGCGCATCGATCTCCGCGCCATCGATCGAAATAGGGGTCTCGATTCACCGGTTCAGACGGGCACAGGCCAAACCCAGGTATTTGTCAAGAATCGCGCCTGGGTACGGATTCGGGATGTTTCGTTGACCACGCCGGTCGTCAGTCCGGATGGTTCCAATCATGTCAACCGCGGTCAGGATGTGCGTCTCATTGTCGCTTTGGAAACCGGAGAGCTGGCCGGAGTGGATGATGTGTCCTATGAATTGCGCTCAGATGGCAACTCTCTGGGCGTGGCGCAGATGGTCCGAACGTTTGCTAATATCGCCAACGAAACCACGGCTCGGGATACGATCGATTTTAACGCCGATGCTTCATGGCCCCTGGCACAGGGCGTAAAACTGGAGCGGCTGACGGCCCGAGTTCTCTCAGCCAAAGCCGAGGGCAGTTCATTGCCCGCACAGCTCCGTGCGCCTTTGGATTCCCTGGCTGTTCTTCGCATTCAGCGTCCGGCGACTTTGCGTCTCTCATTTATTTCGCCGGACACCCTGGTGGCGCTGGAGCAACTTTTTACCGTACACGCACGAATGATCAACCTCGGAACAGCCTCTTTTGACAGCGGGCGTGTTCGGTTGTTGCCGCCCGCGGGCTATCAGATTCGCAGCGATGGCGATTCCTTTACATCCGATCCGGTTGAGCGCGATTTTTTTTATGCCGGGACGGAGCCTATTGATTTTGTCTTTACCCTCAAAGCACCCGACATCCAATCACTCGACGACACGTTGCGTGTGCGGCTGTCAGGCGTACCAAAGGATCTCAATTCGGGTGCCCTGGCCGTGGTCGATCAATCTGAAGACGTGCTGCTGGTCAGCACCCTGAGTACGACCTTGCGCATCGATTCGACGGTAGTGATTTCTCCTGCCGGCGCCAAAGACGGGGTCTTGTCGACACGGCAACTTTTTACCATTCGTTCTTATTTTCATGCCAGCGAAACGATGCGCAATGTGAACGCCCGGCTTGATTTGCCCCCTGGCTTGGGGTACGAGTTGCGCACACCGCAGACCGTTTCACTGACAGCTGAAGACCGGGAGGTCGAATGGACATTGCGCGCACCTGAAGAGCGGATCGGCAATCGCCATGTTTTTCAAATTGGCGTGGAGGGATTGGACCTGGATGACCAGGTCTCGGTGAAGGATTCGCTGGCACTAACGGAAGTCCAGCGCCGAGCCAGCTTGTTGCTGGAAAAACTGACCGTTGCTTCGCCGCCGGGTTTGGTGCAGGAAGGCGTCGCTTTTTTCTCGGTCGGACAGGAAGCCAAGTTGCGCACCCGGGTGATCAACGAAGGCCAGGCCGGTGTTGAGGGCACGGTCAGAGTGGGGATCGATTTTCTCAACAGCGGATTCCGGCTCAAAAACACATCGGAATTGCCTATCAAGGAGCTGGGCGTCGACGAGGTATTTGAATGGACGGTTCTGGCGCCGGACAGCTCTACCGCTCTGCGCGAGATACGGGTGGCGATTCTACAGGTACCGGTCGATGAGAACACCGGCAGTCCGGCAGAAATCGTCCAATCGCCCAATGAACTGGCGGTTCAGACCCAGTCACTCGGCGAGTTGACGGTGGAGCAAATTTTCATCAGCTCTCCCGCCGGAGCCCGTGACAGCACGCTCAGCACCGGACAGACGTTTGTGATTGGCGCCGAGGTCAGTTCCGATCCGCAAAAAATTCGCGAAGGCATCACGGCAACCATTCATTTCAGCTCGGATGAATTTATTGCGGCTGTGCGCAACGTGAATGTGCCGGTCGGTCTCAACCAGATCGTCACCTGGGCTGTCACCGCGCCGCAGACCGCGCGGCTCAATGCCGATCAGGTCTGGGTAACGGTGGTGGGCTATGACAAGCGTTCCAACCGTCAGATGACCGCACAGTCGGAATCCCTGCCGCTGCGGACCGAGCCGCGTACGGTTTTTTCGCTGCAGCCGGTGATCGTCTATCCGGCGGGCTTGATCGATTTTGTGTCGACGGAACAGGAATTTCATCTTTCTGCCGTCATGACGCACGAAGGAGCAGACTATAACCGCAACGACAAATTTCGCGTCGCGCTGGCCAAACCGGCCGATTTTCAGTTCAAGGGCGGCGAAACCTTTTTAAAATCCGATACACGCGATACCTTGACCTGGCGTCTGCAGGCTCCAGGCGCAAAGCCGAACGGGTTGTCCGAATTCACTTTTGAGATTCAAAACGTTCCTGGGGATCTCAATACCGGGCAGGAAGCACAGGTGCGCAACCGCACTGTCACATTTCGTTTGCAAACGGTTGCCAAGACACGTCTGGCTCTGCGCGCCTATGTCGATGAAGAAAAGAATGTGATTGGTACGGTCCGGATTGGCAGTTCCTTCGATCTGCAGGCGGAGCTGGAAAATCTGGGCGAGGCAGATTTTTTTGGAACCTTTGGGGCGCGACTGATACTGGGATCGAGTCGCTTTCAAACGACAGAGCCGCTGCAAAAGAGCGTCACCGGAGGTGTGCTGACATGGCGCATCAATGCACCGGTGGATATCGTCGGCCCCGACACGATAGCGGTGGTTTTAACACAGACGCCACGGGATCAATATTCGCAACAGACCGCAACCGTCGTCCAGGACACGGCGCGGGTGGTTGTCTCCACCGAATCGGGCATGTTGCTGATTTCGCAACTGTCCGGCGGCAGCGGTTCAGTAGCCGTCAAAGGTCAGGATGACCGGTTGTTGCTCGGGCTTGAATTGCAGAATCAGGATATCGGCAGTACGACACGAACCTTGTTGAGCGGATTTCGGCTGACTTTTCGCAACAAGCGCGGTGAACCGATACCCGCTTCCAGCATGGTGGAGCGCATCGCCATCGTCGAGCGCGGTCGGCCGCAAACGATTTTAGGAGAAACGAGCACGATCGGCGACACTCGGTACGTTTTAGTTAATTTTACCCATCCAGACACTATTCGTGGCTTGCGAAAGCGCGAAATCGATATTCTTGCAGACATACCGGCACAAGCGAGCGGCAGTGAATTTTCTGCGTCCATCGATTCGGCCGCCCATCTCTTTGCGATCGATGCACTGTCGGGATATCCGGTGCTGATCGGTGATCGAGAGGGAAACCGTATCGATTATATCGGCATGAACTCGGGCGTTTCAGTGATCGTCGATCCGGATCTACAGAGCACCTTTTTTAATTATCCCAATCCCTTTGGCAGCAGCAGTCGCCCCAACACGCGAATCGTTTATGCTCTGAACGAACCGAGCGATGTGGAAATCAAGATTTTCACCATGACGGGAGAATTGGTCAAGTCGTTTTATTTCAGTCGCGAGTCCGATTTTTCGCAAACCCGTGCCGGTCTGCATGAAAACGACGTATATTGGGATGGTTCCAACGATAAAGGAATGCGGGTGATGAACGGTGTTTATCTGGCTTATATTCATGCGGTGGACGCTGGAATCACCGCAAAAACCAAGATCGCGGTGGTCAAATAGCCATCGGTTGGCAGGTAGATCGATCACCTGCAAAAGCCTTCGAGGCGGCAATCAGTTTATGAAAACATGGATTCGAACACTATTTTTATGCGTTCTGCTCTGCACATCACTGGTCCGGGCTCAAGGTTCGGTTGGATGGGGCGGAGTGAACGATATTTTTGATCTTCCGGTAGGCGCCAATGCTTTGGCTATGGGCGGAGCCAATGTCGCCGCCGCGAATGACCCTTTTGCTCTCTATTGGAATCCGGCTGCACTTGAACAGGTACAGCAGATGAGCCTGGGTTTATATTTGCAAAATTTGCCTTATGGCGGGCAGTATAATTATATCGCTTTTGCCTATCCCAGCCTTTTTCGAGGTTCCGTATCGTTTGGAATGCTGCGGCTGGCGAGCGACGACATCGAAAATCGCGGCGTCGATGATGCCACTTTATTGGGGACACTCAACTACAGCCGCACGCTTTTTATGCTGGGCTATGGATTGCGCTTGTTCAATTGGCTATCCGTCGGTTCGACATTAAAATTCGAACGTGCCGTTTTTCCCGGTCCTGAGGACGCTCTGACTCTGCAGCCGTCCAGCCTGGTTGGAACGTCGTTCGGCGCAGATGCGGGCTTGATTTTTTCACCGCAATTCGATAATTTTCTGGTTCGCAACACGGTTGTCGGTATCAACGCACAGAATATTTTGCCGCGTTCGATGCGCATCATCGACAGAGAAGACACGACTCCGCGCAATTTTCGTCTCGGTTTGGTCCGCAGTTTTCCGATGGGGGGCGCCGGTTCGGCTTTCAGGCTTTCTCTGGAATTGAATCAGAGCGAAGAGACGAGTATACCGATGCGATTTTTTTCCGGTTTTGAATACAATTTCCACGGCACGGCCATGTTGCGTGGGGGGCTGTATGACGGACAGTTGACCTATGGTGCGGGCATCAAAGTCATCGGATTGCAGTTGGACTATTCCTATTGGAATGGTTACGACACCTTTCTCGGCAACAGCCATCGCATATCGGCGATCATCCACATCGGCAAGTCGCGGGATGAGAGATTGGCCGAGCATCGGCAGCGCGAGATGGAACGAATCGAGCGGGAAATCCGGGCCCAACTCGCTCAGGCACGCCGCGAGACGATCAATACCTCGATGAGTAAAGCGCGTTCCTTTGTCAATCTGGGTGAATTCGAACGCGCTGCAAACGAGATCTATAAAGTGTTGTCGTTCGATGAGAGCGGCGATGACCCCGAGTTCAGCGAAGCGAGAGCCTTACGCGACCAGATCGAGCGCGCAATCGAAGACAAACGCCTCGAACAGGAACGCCTGGCGCGTCAGCGCGATGAGGCGGAATCGCAGCGGCGGTCGCGAGAGCAGGCCATTCGCGATTACCATCAGAAGGCTCTGGCCTATTACCAGGATGAGGATTATCCGGCCGTCATCGTGGAATGCGAAAGAGCACTGGAATTGGATAAAAATCGGGCCGATATACAGGATCTCAAGATTAAAGCCGAATCGGATTTGCGCAACAAAATCGATCGTCTGGCCACTCAGGGAATTGAATTGGCGCAGCAAGGAAGAACGTCGGAAGCGATCAATATTTTTACCCAGGCCAAGCGATTGGCGCGCGGCAACCCCACGGCCGAATCCTTTATCGAAAATCGAATACGAGCCCTGGAACAGTCGCTGGACAAAGACGATCTGGTGCGACGGGCCTTGATCAAGGAACAAAACAAAGAGTGGTCAGATGCGGCGGAACTCTATCGCAATGCGCTGCAATATGATCCGAACAACAACGCTCTGCGCAAAAAATATCAGGAAGCCTTTGCGCGAGCCAATGCTCGGGATATGGAAATGACGCCGGAAGTTTTGGAGCTTTATTCCAAAGGTTCCGACGCCTTTGTGCGCGGCAATTATCAGGAATCGCTGCGCTATTATGAAGAAGCGCTGCGGCTACAGCCGAACAACCGAGCCATTCTGCGCGGAATCGATGTGGTCCGCGAGCGCATGCAAAAACAACAATCCGGAAGATCGCCGAGCAATTAAAGGAAATAACGCCGTTGTTCAGAAGCGTGGTAAAAGAGCAGCTCAAAGTGCCTGCCCAGATCGATTATCTCGGCGACCTTCGGGATTTTGTCACCAAAGTGGGCAAACGCCACGGAATTCCTGACCGCATTATCAATGCCTTCAAGCTCTCCATTGACGAAGCTGCAACCAATATCATCAAACACGCCTACCGCGATTGGGAAGGCGATATCACCATTCGGGCAATCGTCAAAAAACAAAGCCTGACCATCCTTCTGATCGATCAGGGCAAATATTTCGATCCGCGACAGGTCAATGACCCGGATTTGCAACGCTACGTCGAGATCGGCAAAAAAGGCGGTCTCGGTATTTTCATCATGCGCCGCTTGCTGGACAGCATCGATTATCGCAAGACCGAAGAAGGCAATGAACTGGTTTTGACAAAGTATTTCGAGGAAGGAAAAAAGGCTCGTTTTTCTGTGCCCTCGATCCCGCTTACGCTCAAGGCTCGCTACTGGTTGATCGCCATGGCTGTATTTACGATTATTCTGGCGGCTGCCTATGGCTTTTATTTTTTCCGGGTTCGAAAACAGGTGTTAAACACCTATCTCGATCAGGGACGCAATGCCTGTTCCTACCTTGCCGGTGAAATTTTCAACAATATGAGCGCTCTCTCGCCCGCGCAGCAGCAAGAATTGCAGCGCGAGGGCACCTACGACCTGGAGGTCCTGGAGAGCGCGGCTCGCCCAATCCATTCACTGACGCTCTCCAAACACAGCGAGTTGATGCACAGCGCCTTTGTCGTCGACAATTTCGGGCGGGTGCTGGCGAGTTCCGACCGCGATTTTTTGCAACCTCTGATCGACCGCTTTGAAACACCCGGGGAACATCGCTATCTGGACTCGGATGTCGTTATTTATACGCTTCCCGATGGTCCGGATGTGATTGATATCGTTTACACCGTTCGCGGATCCGATCAAACCCAATTGTGTAAGGTTCATTTTCTGCTCGGTTATGATCGAATACGCGAGGAGATCGTCGCTCAACGGTTTGATGTTTTCAAAGTCGTGCTGCTGGTGCTTGCCGTCGGCGCCGCCGGTTTGTTTTTACTCGTCTATGTTGTGATGAACCCTTTTCGCCGGTTGGCCGAATGGGTCAAGCAAATGGGCCAACCCGGAATCGTGGACGAAATGGATATCGATTCGTCCACCGAAGTCGGTGAGATCGCCAAAGCTTTCAGCGATATCACCCAGAAATTGCGGGTTTCCCAGGAAAACCTGGCGGAACAGGAGCGCTTGCAAAAAGAGATGCAGGTCGCCCAGGAAATTCAACAAACACTCTTGCCCTCCGAGTTTCCCGAAATCGAAGGTTATCAGATCGCTTCCTATTATGAAGCGGCCAAAGAGGTGGGTGGAGACTATTTTGATTTTGTCGAAGTGGACAAAGACAGCCTCGGCATCGTGGTCGGCGATGTGTCGGGAAAGGGCGTTCCCGGCTCTTTGGTCATGACCATGATTCGGACGGCCCTGCGCACCGAAGCTCGCGGAGTCAAAGATGCCGCCGAAGTGCTGGCCCGGGTCAATGATTTTATTGTCAACGATATGAAGAAAGGGATGTTTGTCACTCTTTTCTATGTGATTATCGACTCCCGCCGAAGACGGCTCAACTATGCCAGCGCCGGGCACAATCCCATGATCTTGTTTCGCCCCTCCACAAATAAAACCTATTACCTCAATCCGCGAGGGTTTCCGATCGGGATTTCCTTACCCGACAACAACCTCTTCCGCAATTCGATCGAATCAGATACGCTTTCGCTGGCCGAGGACGATATTCTGATCGTTTATACCGACGGAATAACCGAAGCGATGAATGGGCGGCGCAATCTTTTCGGTGAAGAACGGTTTTTGCAGGCTGTTCGATCGTTGGGTCGCAAACCGGCCGCCGAATTCGTGGAAAACTTGCAGCAGGAGATTTTGTCCTTTACCGAAGGAAATCCTCAAAACGACGATATCACGCTGGTCTGTATCAAAGAGAAAACCACGGCGGAAAAGCTTGAACTGAAACGGGCCAAAGAGGTTTACTCGGCCGTACAGCAGGGTGCGAGTATCAAAGATGCTTGTGAAGAAGCCGACATTTCGACCTATGCTTACAACAAATACAAAGAGACGTTCGAGACCAAAGGGATAGAGGCCGATGATCTGCTTCTTGAAACCGAACCCATCGAAGCCCGCCACCTGAGCATTGAAGAAAAGACAAAGATTTTTGACATCATTCGTCGTTACCCCGAATACGGCGCCAAACGGATCAGCGAGGAGCTCAAATCTGACTATTATGGCAACCTGGAAATCAGTACAGCGCGCATTTATGAGGAGCTCGTTCGTTCTCGTCTGAACACGCGGGAATTACGGGAAGCTTTTGTCATGCGCGGCGGGCGCAAACGCAAACGGATCAAACCGCCTGGTACTCCGATGCTGACCATCGATGGTCGAGTGATCATTCAAAAGACTGGTTTTCGCCAACCCGGAGAGGAAGAGGAAGAAGAGGAAGAGGAAGAGAAACCTCCGGCACCGGTCCGATCAGAATCCTTGGCCTCAAAGCCTGTGGAAAAAAAACAAGAACCCAGCGCCGAAACACCGGTTGCCGCCTCGACGCTGCAGGATTCTTTTGATCTCCTGACGACAGAGCCGATTGATCTCTTTTCCACCGGTCTTGAGAATTTGCTCGACAAGCGCAAAACCTATCGCCGTTCAGCTCCCAAAACAGCTGAAGAAAAAGAAATCGAATATGAGGCGAGCGAATCCGCGCTGGAACCTGAAGCGGAAGAGGAATACACACCGGAGGCTCTTTTTCCAACCGATCAATGGGTGACGGAAGATGCGGAAGAGCCACCGTCCAAAACCGATGTCGAGGAAGAGGAATTGGCCGGTTTGGATGTCGAATCTTTACCAAAGGTCAATTCGGCACCATCGATCGAAGATGACATCGATATCGAGCCTCGTCCGGAGGAAGAGATAGATGCCGAGGAGCTCGATTTTGTCCAATTGATCCAAATGGGTGAAGGGCTGGAAGAGCCGAGAAAAAAATTGTCCCGCGATACCTCGCTTGTTGATCGCGACAGCGCTGAGGATGCGGATGTGGTGTCGGAGAATGATTCAGGCGCCGACGAGAATTTTTTTCTCGAAGAGGCCTTTAATGAGTTTGTGGAAATGGGGCAGGAAGGTAGTGCGATTGGTTTCGATGGGGATTTCGATTCCGAAATCACAGAACAGATTTTGCAAAGCGAAATCGATCGACAATTGCGGGACTCTAAGGGTGACTGGCAGGTCGTCGAACCGGATACGGTGAATCAATCGGAGGCGAATGGCGATCGGCGACTCGATTTCGATGATTTGATCGAGTTGCTGGATCAGCATCATTCCCGCACAACAGAGGGTTCTGGAGAAGCTGAAAAGACTGCGGTTTCCGCCGGAGGGATGCGGGCGCCACGTCTCGGAATGCGCGATTCGCAAATGATGCAAATTCGCCGATTCTTTGATGCGGAGAATTTCGAAAAAACTATCGACGCCGCGCGTTCTTTTTTACTGCACTATCCTGATGACGGCCAGGTCTATTTGCTGTTGGGCCATGCTTACTATCAGACCCAGCAGTATCGGGAGGCGGCGCAGGTGTATGAAAATGTTTTGAAAATGGATCCTCGCAACGTTGGCGCGTATGAAAATCTAGGGGTGGCCTATGCCAATCAAGGGGATTTTTTGCGCGCCGTAGAAAAATGGGAGCGTTTGCTCAAGATCGCTCCAGAACGAAGTGATATTCGCAAAAGCATCGAACGAGCCAAGAAATTTCTTCAGTAAGAGGCTGGCATAGCCGGCGGCCCTGTTTTTTTCTATTGACATTTAATCGGTGAACCGCTATATTTATTCTCGAAAAACAGGCATAAAGTATTAAAAAAATTGAAATTTTTGCTTTCTGCAATCAGCGATGCTCAGGACCCCTGATCGGGGTAAGTATTGGAGATTAACATGGAAGGTATTCAATTGTCAGTCGAAAAAGCCGGTATTGGCAATGGCATTTCCGTGATCAAAGTGGGGGGCTATATCGACACCACCACATCGTCCGAGCTCGAACACGCTCTAAGCACGCTGCTCAAGCAGGGATCGTATCATATCGTTATCGACCTCGGCAATGTTGATTACGTCAGCAGTGCGGGCTGGGGAATTTTTATCAGTGAAATCAAAGGCATTCGGGAAAAAGGCGGTGACTTGAAACTGGTGCGCATGATTCCCGAAGTGTACGAGGTTTTCGAATTGCTCGAGTTCCATTATATACTCAAGGCTTTCGATACGCTTGAAGATGCAATTCGGGATTTCGAGCGCAACATGGGTACATCCACCAAGCCCTCTTCTGCCAAAGAAGTGCAACTGGAGACATCGGTTGATTCGCGGCCGGATCGGATAAAGAACGAAACGACGACGACGGCGGTTTCGATCGAGGATAGAATTCGTCAGATCGTCGCCAAAAACCCAGAGGCCGGCACCAGCCAGATCGCCAAAATTCTCAATACGGCGGAATATGGGCATGTCAAAATCGGGTGGTTCGGACTGAGAAAAATCCTGAAAAACATGGGATTGTCGTCCAAAAAGAATCGCTATCAATTGGCTCGAAGGGGTTGATCGCTCCGCCCCAAGGGGAAATCAAGCCTACCGGTGAATTCTCACTATGACTTTTATCGATAGCGCCCAGATTGTCGTCAAAGCCGGCGACGGGGGCAACGGTTGTCTGGCTTTCAGACGCGAAAAGTATGTTCCCAAAGGTGGTCCAAGCGGGGGCGACGGGGGCGACGGGGGCAGTGTGATCGTTCAGGCAGACTCGCATATTCATACCCTGTTGGACTTTAAATACCAGCGTTCATATGCCGCTCAACGCGGTCAACACGGCGAAGGTGACAACAAGACCGGACGGAACGGCCGAGATGTCATCATACGTCTGCCGGTCGGGACGGTTGTGCGCGATGCTGCGGACGGTTCGGTATTGGCTGATTTGGTGGAAGATGGTCAACAGGCGATTGTGGCCCGCGGCGGTCATGGCGGTCGCGGAAACGCGCGGTTTGCCACCCCCACCAATCGCGCACCGCGCCACTTTGAAACCGGCTATCCCGGCGAGGAGCATGTCATTGATCTCGAACTCAAGCTTCTCGCTGATATCGGTCTTGTGGGTTTGCCAAACGCCGGAAAATCGACTTTGCTGTCACGAATTTCCGCCGCTCGGCCGAAAATTGCCGATTATCCTTTTACGACATTGATTCCCAATCTCGGTTTGGTACGAGTCGATTCGATCAGTTTTGTCGTCGCCGATATTCCCGGCCTGATTCAAGGCGCCCATTCGGGGAAGGGTTTAGGTACTCAATTCCTGCGCCATATCGAACGCACTCGAGCCATCGCCCTTTTGATGGATGCGACCAGCGATGATCCGGCTGGGGACTATCTTACTCTTTTGCAGGAATTGCGCGCTTATGGACAAGACCTGCTGCAAAAACCCCGAATTCTCGTCTTTACCAAGCTCGATCTGGTTGAGGACTCTATTCCATCTATACCTGATGAGGTTCTTGGCGACGTGACGGTACTGGGGATTTCCGCTGTCAGCGGTAAAAATATCGAAGCCCTTTTGCATCGTCTGGCAGAGCTTTTTGTTCAAGGATCGGCGGCATGAGCCGGTGGTCGGCAAAAGAGCTCTGTTCGCTTTTGCAGCTTTTGAGCGTGCCGCGCATTGGCGGCCACAAGATACGGTTGTTAATCGAGCGTTTTCATACCCCAAGTGCTGTGCTCAGAGCGTCGATACGTGAGCTGGTTCAGGTTCATGGTATAGAACGGACGTGCGCCGAGAACATAAAAACAAAAAGTGATCTGCGGTTCGCAGAAAATCAGATGCTGTTGAGCGAAAAAAGCGGCATTCATATTCTTACTTATTGGGATTCGAATTTTCCACCATCTCTGAAGCGAATCTATGATCCACCGATCCTTCTCTATGTTCGAGGCACGCTTGCATCCGGCCGAAAAATTGCCATTGTTGGAACACGACAGCCTTCGCCATATGGTGGTGCCATGGCGGAAAAATTCAGCCGCGAACTGGTGCTGCGCGGGTTTTTTCTCGTCAGCGGGCTGGCGCGTGGCGTCGATACTCGGGTTCATCGGACTTGTGTGCAGAATGGGGGGATTACTTTTGCGGTTCTCGGTTCCGGTTGCGATCGGGTCTACCCGCCAGAGAACCGATCGTTGACGGATTCCATCATCGCAACAAGCGGTTCGATCATATCCGAGTATCCTCTTGGGACGGGACCAGAGGCGATGAATTTTCCTCGCCGTAACCGGATTATTGCCGGATTGTCCGAGGCCGTTCTGGTTATCGAGGCCGGGGAATCCAGTGGGGCCTTGATCACTGCGGAATTCGCTTGCGATGAAGGGCGGGAAGTCTTTGCCGTTCCCGGCAACATCAACAGCGATAAGAGCCTGGGCACCAATCTGCTAATTCAGCAAGGAGCCAAACTCGTTCGCAATGTCGACGATATCACCGAGGAGCTGCAACCGCAAAAAGAAACAGTCAGCGGTACTCAATTGCCTCTGTTGACGCTCGATGAAGAGGAGGAGCATCTGTTGTTGCATCTGTCCGATCAGCCACAACAAATCGATGATCTGGTGCGCAACACCGATTTTTCTCTGGTGCGCCTTCACACGGTTTTGCTCAACCTGGAACTCAAAGGTGCGATTAAACAGTTGCCAGGCAAGTTTTTTCTTCGTCTCTAATGAATCCGGCAAAAAAATAGTTGATCCGGTAAATTAAAATTCGTAATATTGGGTCTGGAGGGCTAGACCTAACTGGTAAGGCAGCGGTCTTGAAAACCGCCGGGCGCGAGCCCTTGGGGGTTCGAGTCCCCCGCCCTCCGCGGCAAAAAACGCCGCGAGTCGCCATGGAGAGGTGCCGGAGTGGCTGAACGGGGCGGCCTGCTAAGCCGTTGTAGGGAGTTTTCCCTACCGCGGGTTCGAATCCCGCCCTCTCCGCTTTCGGGCGCACCCATTGAATAGACCTAATGGAGTGCGCCTTTTTTATTAAAACATGAGGATTATACAGTGGCTTCCGTTCGCGTGCGTTTTGCCCCGAGTCCGACTGGTTTCGTTCATATCGGCAGCCTGCGCACGGCACTTTATAACTATCTTTTTGCCCGCCGAAACAACGGTGTTTTCGTCTTGCGCATTGAAGATACCGATCGCACCCGTTATGTCGAAGGTGCGACGGAAAACCTGATTCGGGTTCTTAACTGGGCCGGCCTTGTGCCGGATGAGGGGCCGGAACAGGAAGGCCCGTATGGACCCTATTTTCAATCCCAACGCACTGAAATCTATCACCGCTATGCTCAAGAATTGATCGAGTCGGGGCGAGCCTATTATGCCTTTGACACGCCCGAAGAGCTGGAGTCGATGCGATCGGGAAAACTGCCTCAAAGTGCAAGTTCCACGCGCTATAATTTCCTGATTCGCGATTCGATGTGCAACAGTTTATCTCTGTCGCATCGCGATGTTGAACGCATGCTGGCTGATGGTATGCCCTATGTCGTTAGGCTCAAAATGCCCGCCGATCGCATCTTTAACGTCGAGGATATTATCCGGGGGCATGTCGAATTCGACAGCAAGGAGATCGACGACCAGGTTTTGATCAAATCCGATGGTTATCCGACCTATCATTTGGCCAATGTTGTCGATGACCACCTTATGCAGATCTCTCACGTCATTCGGGGGGAAGAGTGGCTGAGTAGCGTGCCCAAGCACCTCTATCTCTATGAATGTTTCAGTTGGCAAGCGCCCAAGATGGCACATCTGCCGCTGATTTTCAATCCCGATGGTACTAAAATGAGCAAGAGGGACATCACCAGCCTGGCAGATCTTCCCGAGGGCAAAGTTGATCCCGATGTCGAGTCCTATATACGCGCAGGTTTTGAGCGCGATGCGATCCTCAACGCCATCGCTCTGCTTGGATGGAATCCCGGAGACGGGCACGAACAAGAAGTGTTTTCTGTCACCGAATTGATCGAAAGTTTTGGTCTTGAACGAGTCAACAAATCGGCTGCAATTTTTGATCTGCAAAAGCTTCGTTGGCTCAACAAAGAGCATCTGGGCCGGATGGATGAGGGGGATTTGCTGGAACGGCTCAAACCGGGGCTTGCAATAAAAGGGTGGGATCGGTTTTCCGACGACTATTATACTAGAGTTATCGGTTTGTTGAAATCCCGCCTTTCGTTCGTCAACGATTTTTTCGAATACGGTGCCTATTTTTTTCAAGACCCGTCCGAATATGAAGAAAAGGGGCTCAAAAAACGCTGGAAAGCGCAATCAGCGAATTTAATGCTTGAATTTTGTCAAGAAATTGATAAATTAAAAAGTTTTAATGCCGGTGCCATTGAGGAAGCGCTGCGACAGGTGGCGGAACGCCACGACGTCGGCGGTGGACAGATCATCCATCCAGTCAGGTTGGCTGTGAGCGGCTTTAGCGTCGGTCCGGGGCTTTTCGATTTGCTGGAAGTGCTGGGTAAAGAGCGAGTGATCAAACGCCTCAAAAAGGCAGTGGAGGTGATTCCGGCATTGTTGCAGCAATAAATACTGGGGAGTCGTCCAGTGGCAGGACACATGACTCTGGATCATGGAACCGGGGTTCGAATCCCTGCTCCCCAGCTCTGAAAAACGGTCGTCATGGGCAAAATGATGGCCGTTTTTGCTTTTCACAAAACCTTTAGAAACATACCTGTCCAAAACAGATTTTATTGACATAATTACTCTTATAATAAATGGGGACTTGCAACAAACGCTGAAATTGCAAACCCGATCTGTTATTAATGAATATCTTGCTTGTTTTTATAAAAATCAGGGTTTGTGGTGTCCCCGTTTGGGACACCAGTGATTTAGAATACAATTCAACAGAGGGTCGTTATGGAAGAAAAAAGCGCATCATCCGTCAAGGTGCCCAATTTTATTCGCAACATTATTCAGGAAGACTTGAAAAAAAACAAAAACGACGGAAGGGTTATCACCCGGTTTCCTCCAGAACCAAACGGCTATCTTCATATCGGGCATGCCAAATCGATCTGCCTCAATTTTGGGTTGGCCGCGGAATTTGGTGGACGCTGTCATCTGCGTTTTGACGACACCAATCCAACCAAGGAAGAGGACGAGTATGTTCAGTCGGTTATGCAGGATGTCCGCTGGTTGGGTTTTGACTGGGGGGCGCACCTTTATTATGCTTCCGATTATTTTCAGCAGTTGTATGACTTTGCCGTTTATCTGATTCAAGCCGGCAAGGCCTATGTTTGCGATCTCGATGCTGAAGAGATTCGCCGATACCGGGGCACGCTTACCGAACCGGGGCAGGACAGCCCCTATCGCCCTCGATCGGTGGAAGAAAATCTCGAACTCTTTGAACAGATGCGAGCAGGCAAGTTTCCCAACGGAACGCGGACATTGCGCGCCAAGATCGACATGGCCTCGCCCAAT
>JAFGJN010000177.1 GCA_016929055.1 Candidatus Zhuqueibacterota bacterium | reverse complement strand
CTCGAACCTGTGGCAATCGTGCTTGAAACCCAAACCGTCGAATCCCCGGACCACTGGGGGCAAATCGTTTGCGGCCTCGACGAATCGATCGACGCGATCCTTCCGGTGAGCATCACTGCCTATCCCACCGAAGTATGGAATTCACACCCGCAACCGCTGATCGAGCGCAAACTGCCTGTCCTCTTTTGGTGCCTGCAGGAGCACGATGAACCCGATTTCTGGCGCTGGTCGGCACGGGACCTTTTGCGAACCCTTGGTGTTGAACTCTATTTGATCGCCGATCATCAGGAAGGTGTCGAGCGTGTCAAAGCCCTGGCCATGCGCCGCTTTATGCGCGCAAGCCGACTCGTTGTTTTTGGCGAACAGAATTTTCCCTGGAATGCCCATGCGGCAGGCGCTTTTGTTAAACAACAGCTCGGAACCGAGATTGTCGTGCATCCCCTCGATGCGTTTCGCCGGCTCTATGGTTCCTTCAGCGACGAAAAAATCCAGAAAACGGCGAGCGAACGGCTGTCCCAGCGCTATCGGATCGGCTCGGTACGACCGGACCAGCTCGGCCAGGCGCTGCGAACCTATCTGGCGATTCGGGCCGTGCTGGAAAAGGAAAAAGCGCTGGGATTCGGTGTCAACTGTTTCGGAGATCTCATCATACACGGCGGCCGAGATGTGCCCTGCCTGGCCCAATGTCTGCTGCGCGAAGATGGTTTTATCGCCGCCTGTGACGGCGACTTTATCGCCATGATGACCATGCTCCTGGTTACTTTTTTCACCGAACAGGTGACCCTGATGTCCAATCTCTATCCCGTCTCCTATGTCGGCGCTCTCACCGATCATTTCGGCGATCCCCTGGCGCCGAATCCACAGCTCTACCCCCGGGAAAACCGCCACAACTTTGCCCGCTTGGCGCACTGCGGCTTTGTCGGCGTCATCTCTCCAGAAATGACACCCGACCACAAAGTCCTTCTCAACGACTGGGGCGGAACCTATGAAATCAAACGCGACGGCATGGGATGCGGTATCGATGCTGACCTCATTGCCGGACAACCCCTGACCGCTGCCGAACTCTATTTCGACAGCAAACGGCTGTTGCTCGCACGCGCCCAGGTGGCGGAAACCACCCGCCACCCCAATATGCCCCATTGCGAGTCCAGCGCCCTGCTGGAATTCGAAAACCTGCCTCGCTTTGTCGAGCTCATCTCCCGGGAACACGCTGTTTTCGTCTATGGTGACCATGTCGCCCGGCTCAAACTGCTCGGCGAAACCCTGGGACTCGCCTGTACTGTAGTATAGAACAGCTGTACCCAACACTCCCCCCATACCCGGTACGTTTTGTACCGATTCACCTGGAACATTTCGTGCCGGGGTGGGGGATTTGTACCACCCCCCGGCGACTGTTCCCTCCAGCGACTTTTCTTCTTAACCTTTGTTTATTATTTATTTATATTTTTCATTCGCCTGACTTTTTATTTGGCACGCGTCTTGCTTAAGGCTGAGTGAAAGTCAAATGACCTTTCTTATAACAAGGAGAAAAAAAAATGAAAACTTTGTCGATTATTGCTGCCGTGATGTTGCTCGCCTGTCTGATGGGAACTGTTGCCGCTGCCCAAACCCCGGTCGATCAGATGCCCACTCTGAGTGAAAAAGAACAGTCGCTGCTGCAAGATCTCAACAACCCGGAATTGTCCAAGCGTGTCAAAGCCGCACAGGAACTGTGCGAACGCGGTGTGCTTCAGGCAGTCGATCCCCTGATCAACATGATGCAGACCGATGAAGCGTTCCAGGCGCGTATCGTCGCCGCCTGCGCTCTGTATGAACTCGGCGACAAAAAAGCCTTTGACGCCATCAAGGAACAGGCGGAAAATGATCCGCGTCAGACCGTTCGCACCGCTTTGCGCGGAATTTGCCAGAAAATCGATCAAGCCTCCTGAACCCTATATCCGCACCGACAGCACAAAAAGCGGACGCTAGCGTCCGCTTTTTGTGTTTTTTTTCCGCAATCCCATCCGAATTCGGTATGAACAGAATTCGGGTCTCGAACGACACGGAATAGTTTACTCTTCTAAAATGTTTTGACTACTACAAACAAGGCCGATTGCTGTGACGATTGTTCAGCAGCGAATCGGCGTATTCTCCTGGTGCAATTCACGAGTGACGCCATGAACCGCGCGAAAAAATGCTTTGCCGCTCTGCTGTTGCTTCTCTGGGCTACATCTGGAGACGTTTTGTCCCAGGAATGGTCGACCTATGCGGGCCAGTGGTCTGGATCCTGGCAAAACCAGACCGCCGGAACCACGGGGCCATTTTATGCCGACATCAGCGGCGATGCCGATTCCGACTCGTTTACCGTGCGCATGAAAACCTATGGCGCTTTTGGTGTCGCGGATACGCTGCGTCTGGAAACAATCGGAACCCTCGACCGCGAAATGGGTATGGCACAACTGAACGCACCAGCGCCTTTTTCCGGGCTGATCGTTTTGATGGGTGGGCTGGTCAGCGGTCAAATCTCCGCTCTCGGCACCACGGTCAACCTGACCGGCACCTACAGCGACACGCTTATGACGATTCAATACACCATGTCCGGACTCTTAAACGCGGTCGGTGTTCTGCAGCTCAAAAAAGATCCGCCAACACGGGTTCTGGCAACAAGCGGATCGGGACAACCTCTGGTATTTGATCTGAAAAACAATTACCCCAATCCGTTCAATCCATCGACCACCATCGAATTCAGCCTGGCTGTGCCTGGATTGACCTCTCTGACCATCCACAACCTGCTCGGCCAATCGGTGCGCATTCTCACAGCAGCGGCGCTGCCCGCCGGACGCCATGCGGTTGTCTGGGATGGCCGCGATGACAATGGCCGATTGCTGCCGTCCGGAATCTATTTTTACCGGCTCGATCACCCCGACTTTAGCCGAACCCGGCGCATGGTTTTTTCAAAATAATGACGGTTCTGACACGGCCACCCCATTGGGGTGGCTTTATTCTCACCACCCCTGATACTGAAACTTCCAGTCCCGCGTATAGCTCAAATTAACCGAAAATTGTATATTTCTTGCAAACGACTTGAAACCGCGCGGCCGATAGACAAACAAATCCAGCCGTGGAAAAAGCCTGGTGTTTTTCGTCAGCGGAACCTGTACCCCCTGGGTCAAATCAAACGAAAAGCGCTCATCCTCGGGCAACGCATCGCCGTTGCCTGTTAGATAGCGGCTGCGCAATCGCGAATCGAGGTCGAGTCCACCCAGAGGCAACCGAAACCGAGCCGTCAATTCAATGCCGATGTTGACGATCTCCTGGAGCAGATCGGCCTTGGCCAGCACACCCAGGCGCAGAGTATTGTTGGCTTGCCCGATGGTGCTATAGCCCAGAGTGCCATAGAGATCTTTTTGCCTGAACCGGTGATCCGTGTCATAGCGCAAACCGATAAAAGGATTGTGTGCGCGTGAGGGAGAGAGCAGGTCCGCCACTGTTTCGAATTCGACGTTGGTTTCCAGCGTGGACAAAGGGGACTGCCCATCATCCGCAGCGATGCGAGTGCGGTCATAGCGAAAAAGGGCGCTGTTTTCCCAACGCAAACCGCGCGATTCGCGGATCAGGCGCAAAACCGTGTGCGCCGTAAAGGCATCGGATCCTCGCGTCGAGGCTTTGATTCGAGACTCTTTGGCATTGACCAGCGCGGTATTGTCGGCGATGGATATTTTTCTCGCTCCCAGATCCAACCGATCCGCCTGCAGCCGCCAAAGCGGCCGATTGACCGCAGGATGTTCTTTGACCCATTGCGACAGATCGACGATTTCGTTTTGTTGCCGGGCACTCGACAAACCGCGGAGATAGAGCGAATTGATCGGCTGTTCCTCTCCTCTTTCATTCGGACTCAGGCGCCTGCCTTGGATGAAACGCAAACAGGAAGGGCGGTCGGCAAAAAGAGTGTACCCATCTCCGCCCTGTGCGAGAAACTTGCTGGTCACAACGCGATAACGCGCGTTGTCCTCGATCTCCCGGCCATGAATCTGCCACGGATCGCTGAAATCGCGATCACTATTTTGCATTGCCAGGGCATAAAGCCTTTCCCGCGCCTCGGGTGAATGGCTCCGCGATCGAGCCTCGAGCGCCTCGAGTTCTTTGCCGCTCATTTCCACCACGGCAGCATGATCGTTGGACCAAAAGATCTTGTCGATATCCCGTGGTGTCAAAACCTCGCGCAGCTCAGCCGTGTTGAACCGAAAAAAACCGCGATTGAGAATCGCAATTTCAGCCCCGAACCGATCCAACAAAAGCGTTAAAAGCGATCGCACCACTGTATCCGGCTCCGGCGCATGCGTCTGGGAAATCAGCGCTTCATCCGGCGAAAAACCGTATTGACGCTCGAATCTCTGAATATATTTGTCGTCCAGCTCCCGGCAAAACGTGCTGAGAGTCGAATCTGCCGCAGCTCCAACTGCAACGGTGCGATACGCTTCATCCGTCATTACTCCGTCGTTTTCAACCCTGCCGTACAGGTAACCCAAGGCGCGGGCATCCGCCGGCGCGGTGATCACAAAAGTGTACAAGTCGCTGTCCGGCTTGTAGACTTTGTAAAAACGATCCTCTTCCGAACCCGGCTTGGCGATGACGATATCGATGCCGGAAACGCTTCGCACCAACTGCAGACAATCGTCCGTTGCCAGGTGGGTCAAGGCAATGACCACATCGCATTGGCTGCGCAGCAGCGGCAGATGCGTTTGAACGGCTTCCGCAGCCGACTGGATGGACAGATCTCCGAGATTTTTATTAGCCACGGTCTTGAGATAATTCGGGTCGACCAGACCGAGAACGCCGAAACGAACACCCCCGTTTTCAATGACATGATAAGGAGATAACCAGCAAGTATCAGCCTGCATCAAATTCGCCGCCAGTAGCCGGGGAGAATCAAAGGAGCGATCCAGGTCCCGTATCTGTTCATACCCATAGCTGAAATCGAGATTGCCGGGGACAATGGCATCGAATCCGGCGCGGTTAATCAGAGCAAAAACCGTCGCGCCGCTGTCCACTCGCGCCAGATAATGGTAGGCTAGCACATCGCCGGTATCGAGAACGAGAATCGGCTCACCCGCCAGCGAATCTCGCATCGCGGCAAGCGTCTTTTCGATGGCGAGCAGATCGCCGTGCGAATCGTCCCGATCGCTGAATATCGTGCCCTGGATATCTCCGGTGAACAACAGATGAAACGATTCTGCCGCACCCGGCGGCAGCACCACGATCGCAGATATCGTTGCAAACCCAAATAAATACTTTCTAATCCCAGTCAAAATCTTGCCTTTCCTTCTAAACCTCTGTTTTTATCCAGAACACCGGGCCATCGATTTGAAACCTGACTTTTCAAGCCGAAAATCACACACCTGCTAAAGAATAGAAACTCTGATCAGACTTGCAAGACTATTTTAGATTTTACCCCTTTAGAACGGCTTTTTTTTTAAAAAGGGCTTGAATCCGTTTGGAATTTGTTTTATATAAAGACAACGGACTCGAGTTGCATTTGCCTATTTACCCCCTTCACTCGATAGAGCCGGATTCGGTGCTTCGCACCGAATCCCCACTAAATACAATAGTATATTTTCACCAATCGGGTGAAAATGGTGATTGCTTTAACTACATAAAAAATAACACTAGTATCCGGTCGTTCGACCGGACACATTGCTACTATTCTATTAAAATCAATTCATTATATTGGTCGAAAAACAGAATCGACCTGAATCAAATGTTGCGAAATCATTGTTGTTTATTATAAGGTTAAATTGGTTGGTGTCCGGTTGCCGGGCACCCGTGATAAAATAATTAAGATACTTTCCGGTGGATTCTGTTGACACAGAATCCGTTATTGACCCTACTGAGGAGGAATATAAAATGACCGGAATTAAAATCGGAGTTCTGCTGCTCTCGCTGACGACGATCCTCTTGGCAAGCGGCAATCCAGCTTTCAACGGGGAATGGACGCTGGTGCCGCAAAAAAGCAGCGAAATCGATCTTTACGGCACGCTCGGGTTGTCCTTTGACACAGATAACGATCGCGTCGAGTTGATACAAAAATGGGGATCCGGCCGCTCGTTTGCTGACACCCTCAAATTGCTGACCGACGGCTCCATCAACCGGATTCCCATCCGCAATCGGGTCTGGCCAACCAATGTCTTTATGGGCATCTCGCTGACGCCGGGCACGGAGCGAAAAGTCAAAGCCTACTGGTCGGCTGATGCCAACACGCTGACCCTCGAATCCGACTATACCTTGCGCGGTTCCCAGGGGCCACGAACGGTTAGCGCCGTGCACCGCTTCCAGTTGACGCCGGAAACCGAGATACTGCGCTATCGCATCGACCGCACGACCCGGCCTGAATCAACGCCTATCGAGTATCTTTTGAAACGCAAGGGATCACGCGAAGCCTTTGTCATGCATCTGCCAGACGAGTGGCAGGTGGAAGGCAAACTGGACGAAAATGCCTTTCTGATCAGTCTGCAGGGAACCGCCAATAGCCAGGGGCCGATACTCTATTTCATCTATCCGCCGAACTGGGCATTCAATTATACGCCGGCGATCTATGACTTTTATCACAACGACCGCTACTATACCTTTACCGAATTGAAAACAAAAGAACAGGCGCTCGAGCGGCTCAAGGATCGGGTAAAGGGATATGTGGTGTGGGATCCGCAGGTGCGAACGTCGCTCATTGTCGCTTTTACGGCCGCCGGGCTGGAACAAGCCGTGGTGGTAAGCCCGCGGCTGATACCGCTGGTCGAAAAAGCAGGACTTGAAATGAAGGAGGATTTGCGCGATATTTTTCTCGCTAAATCGGATTACGAGATCTATTCCTGGGCTTATGATCGCTATTGGGCCCGCTGCAACAAGGAACTCATCATCTGGATGGGGGGTGAATACGGCGATGTGATGAAACCCGGCGTGGCGGATTGGGGCATTTACAAAAAGACCTTTTTCAACGATCTCTCCAGCGTCGAGAGCGACACGCTGGAATACGCCTTGGCGAAAAAACTGCTGGGTGAAATGACCCCCATGTCTCTGGTTATGGGCTGGCATTCCTACGCCAAGGACAAGGAACGCGACCACGTCAAACTGACCTCGAGTTTCGGCCATACCGTGGAAGGTCTGCACACCCTGCCCAACATGAGTTTCAACAGCCAGGTACCTGCCACCCCGGGGTTCGAGTTCCGCAACAACCACCATCTGCGGCCGGACAGCACCTACAAGGTGGAGAAAAAAGTCTATATCACCTGTGTCCAGACCGACGGCTTGGGCATCGGCGCCTGGACCAAACCCGGACGCGGAGAAATCCCCTATGCCTGGGAAGTGATCATGAACTATCACTGGCTGGCACCGGCGGTGATCGAATTCTGGTACAGCCAGGCCACGCCAAACGATTATTTCATCGGCTGCCTCTCCGGACCCGGCTATATGTACCCCAAAGCGGTGCCGCCGCAATTCATGCCAACCCTGCTCGAACGGGCGTATGGATTGATGAAAAAACTCGATCTCAATGTTTTCGAGATTATGGACTATTCCGAAGGCGCGACGGTCGAAGGCAACACCGAGCTGCCGCGCGAGATCGTCGATTTCTATTATGACGCCATGCCCGAGGCCATCGGTTTTGTCAACGGCTATGCGCCATCCTATACCTTTGCCCATCGCGATGGCCGGCCCTTCATTTCCTATGACTATTACCTCTCGCCCACTCGGCCCGAAGCCGATGCCGTGGCCGACCTGAAAGAGCTTGCCGCCATCAATTCCGATCGCCCGTATTTCCTGCTCATGCACGTGCGCGAATCGAGCGACGTCAAACGAGTCAAAAGCATTCTCGATCAATTGGGGCCGGAATTCGAATTGATCCCTCTGGACGTGTTTCTCCATCTGGCAGGCCAAAAGCCGACCTTTCAGGAACGCTTTCTGCTGAAACCGTGAGATGCTTCTATAACGAAAAAAGAATTTTAAAAATACAAAGGGCAAGCATGGAAACCTATGAAAAACTGGGGTCTTTTTATCTGGGACGAGAGGTCGATCCGGAAACCCAGTCAATCACAGAACGGCAGCTGCTCTACGATTCCAAAGACCTGACCACCCACGCCGTCTGCGTCGGTATGACCGGCAGCGGCAAAACCGGTCTGTGCATCTGTCTACTCGAAGAAGCGGCCATCGACGGCATTCCCGCCATTATCATCGATCCCAAAGGCGATATGGGGAATCTCTTGCTGGCATTCCCCGAACTGCGCAGCCAGGACTTTATGCCCTGGGTCGATGCAGCAGAAGCGGCGAAAAAAAATCTCACACTCCAAGACTATGCCGAGCAACAAGCAGCCTTGTGGCGCAAAGGGCTGGCGGAATGGGATCAGGACGGCGAGCGCATTCGCCGCTTTAAAGACGCGGCCGATGTTACGCTCTTTACACCCGGCAGCAGCGCCGGTGCGCCGATTTCCATTCTCCACTCTTTTGACGCACCAACTCTGCAAGAACGCGAGGATGCCGACCTCTATCGCGAACGCATTGCGGTCACCGTCACTTCGCTGCTCGGATTGCTCGGCATCGACGCCGATCCGATTCAAAGCCGCGAGCACATTCTTCTCTCTTCCCTTTTTGAGCACTATTGGTCGGGTGGCAAGGCGCTCGATCTGGCGACGCTGATCCAGGCGGTTCAGTCGCCTCCCATCAGCCGTATCGGTGTTTTTGAAATGGAGTCCTTTTTCCCGTCCAAAGAGCGTTTCAAGCTGGCCATGGCGCTCAACAATTTGCTGGCAGCGCCTGGCTTTGCCGGATGGCTGGAGGGCGAAGCGATGAATATCGATCGTTTGCTCTACACCGACTCGGGCAAACCGCGGATTTCCATCTTTTCCATCGCCCATCTTTCCGACAGCGAACGCATGTTTTTCGTCGCTCTCTTGCTCACCCAGATCATCGGCTGGGTGCGCCGACAGTCGGGTAGCGGCAGTCTGCGCGCTCTGCTCTATTTCGATGAGATTTTCGGCTATCTGCCGCCGGTCAGCAATCCGCCGGCCAAAGCTCCGCTGCTCACTCTGCTCAAGCAGGCGCGCG
>JAFGJN010000176.1 GCA_016929055.1 Candidatus Zhuqueibacterota bacterium | reverse complement strand
CCAGAGTCGCTCTTGTCCTGGCAAACCCTGGGTTAACACCTCTTTACAAAAAACATGCGATTTCAGTCGTTTTGGCCCAAGACGAGCAGCAGACGATTCATCCTGGATGGCTGTTCCCGGCAATCTTTCGCCTGGAAGTGACTCAACTGGGATGGAATGACTCGGTGTGAGACACTTTTATTCTGATATTTATAAACCAAAATGCGGTGTTGCATGTTTTCGTTTGTATGGTTTATGAAGGGTCAAAACTGATAGAACCACAAAAAGATAAGGTTGGGTGTGTTGCGGAATCGTTTTGCTGTGAAGGTTAAAAAGCAAAAATAAGGTTTGGTTTGCCACAAAATCCATAAAGGTCGAAAAGTTTTAAAAACGATGTTGACCAATCTGTTGTACTAATTTTTCTCCGGTCCCTGTTTGCCTTTTTTGGTTGATGCATTATTGACGAGTGAACGGTTTTTGAAATCGATAGGCAACTTGAATTTTGCATGCGGAGTGGTTTGTTTCAGATAACGGTCAAGAACGATTAAAAACAGAGTCAATCGCACCGGTGAAACATCGCATCGAGGATTCATGGCGAGAAAATTGATCCAGATCTGCATGCAAGGCGTACGCTTGATGCGCATAGGCAAGAGATCGAGTGCTTCGATGAGGGGCTGATCTCCGTTTAAAAACCGGGACAGAAATTCGAGTAATTCTCGACGATTGATTGGCTGCAGCTGTGCATGCTCGTCGATAAAGGAAGTAAGGTGGCTTTGCTCTGCCGGATTTCGTCGCAATTTTGGGTAAAAGGCATAGAAAAGATCCTGTGCATGGCAGAGTTCGCTGACACCGTGGAGAATCTCGTCACGTACGGAATCTGCCAATTCCGGCAGAAAAAGTTTTTCCAGCAGCAGGCCCAAATTTTCTGTTTCACCCATCTCGACCAGTGCCTGAGATCCGCTCAGAATCAAGCGAGGGTTATCGGCCTGGCGAAAGAGTTCAACGATTCGAGGAAACGAGTCGCGATCAGCGAGCTGTGCAAGTGCATACATGGCTTTGCCTTGTAAAAAGATATCCCGGCTTTCAAGGGCAGCCCTCAACGGCGCAACTGCTTTTCGAATCCGATGTTCGCCGAGAATATCGGCGGCCATATAAGCGGTGGTAAATTCGCCGGTTTCGAGTTCGTGAATCAGCAGATCCGCCGTCGCCTCGCCGAAATCGATAGTTCCCAGAGCTCGAATCGCGCGGAGACGGGTGAGAAAACGCGGAGAGCGCAAAAAGGCGGCGAGAGAGCTTTCCGACAAGGGCGATTTGATCTCTTCGAGTTTGCGCAAAATCTGCCGATCATGGGTTTCGGTGCGCAATTCGGAGAGTTTTTGCAGTGTCAGCAATGCACGCCAATCGCGTACGGAAAAAAGTATGCCCAAAACATCACGCACCCGCCGGTCGGCGACCGGTTGCAGCCGTGTCGCCATCCCAATAGCCGGCAAAGTGAGAATCAGGACGACCGCAAAGTAGATGCGATAGACCATCAACCCCGGAGGGAGGTGGTAATTAAGCAGGCGCAAGAGTCCGCCGCCGATACCGCTACCCAGCAAACCGGCAATGGTGTTGGAAAAAATCGCCATGACCATGGAAATACTGACAATCATTTCGCTGGAAACCGTGCTGAGCAGATAGTGGGACAAGGACGTCTGAATTCCCGCGTTGGCCGCGCCGATCAACAGAAAAATCACAATACCCGCCGTCCAAATCCAGGATGGGGGCGATACGATCCACAGCAGGCAGATGCCAGAGAGGACCACGGTATAGAGGATCAACATGGGGCGCGGGCCAACCCGATCGAGCAAAAGCGTATTAGCGTAGGAAGATACAATAGCGCCGACCAATTGCAGGGCCGCAAAAATCAACGCTGCGTGATCGGTGAGCAAAAATCCTTTCTTAAGCGCCAACATGCTAAAAGGAATGGTCAACATCAGGGCAGTAGTAATGCAGGCCGAAGCCGGCAAGAGACGGCGAATAGAAGAAGTCGATTTGATGAACTGCCAGGCTCCGAGCAGAGGTTCACGGGCCGACTGCAACGGTTGGTCGGACTCGGGAATGCGGCTGATGATCCAGCCTGCGACGATTCCCATGGTACCGCCGAAAACGACAATACCCTGAAAAGTGGATTGAGACGGATAGCGATGGGTCAGCAAAACGATGCCAAACATGGTGCCGAGATAAAAAAGGTTGCTCTGCAGCGTATTTTGGGCGATGAATCGGCCGCGGTTTTCCGCCTGGGTGATTTCACCGACCAGCGGCGTAAATGCGGTCAGACCGAGCCCCCGAAAGGAAAAGAAACCAAACGCTGCCAGCACAAACAAAGCCAATCCCAACTGCGGTGTGGCCAGACGTTGGACGAGGGGCACAAAAACGAGCAGAAAAGCGGAGAGATTGCGAAAAACCCAGGCGCGGGAAATCGTGGACACGGCCCCGCGCCGGGCCATCGAATGTCTGCCCAAAGGCATGAAAAGTGCACTCAGGTAGGGAAAGGAAGCGATGACGCTGATGAGAAGATCGTCCGCCCCGACATTCAGGGCATAGAGAATCAGAACCGCTTCGGCCAGAGAAGCATAGGAAGTGGCATTGATGCGGCTGAAATTGAGATAATGCGTTTGTGCACGCAACGACATGCGATGAATTTCCGGTTTGACGACGGCGACGGTGGCGCCCCTGAATGAGTTGCCGCACGCGAAAGCGGCGTCACCCGTTCGGTTTCGCTGAATAGTGACTGCTGGAGGCAGCCTATAGTGCTGATCCTGCCAGGGTTAAGCTTACTCGGCCAAAAGATCGACGATGCCCTGGGACAATTTCTTTTCCGTAGCCTTGCCGGAGCCGATGGCGTACATCCGGACGCGGCCGGTTTTATCGATCAGAACCAGATGCGGAATCCCGGATACGCCATAGCGGATAGCATTTTCTCGACCGGCATCGCTATCGGCGATTGCATAGGGAAAAGGAATCTCGTGCTCGGCTTTGAACTTTTCAATCCATTCGATTTCCTGTTCGGTTTCAATGTTTTTCAGGTTTTGTCCCAACTGATTGAAAAAACCATAGGTCCGAGTCAAACCGATAATCGCCAATCCCTCAGCGTGATAGTCGCTGTAAAGCGATTTGAGATGTGGAAAGGTGGCGCGGCACGGACCGCACCAGGGCGCCCAAAAATCGATGAGAACGACTTTGCCTCGCAAATCGTTCAGAGAGATCGGCTGGGAATCGATCCAATGGGCCGCGCTGAATTCCGGTGCCGGCTTGCCGATCAAATCAAAAAGATTTTCCTGTGCCTGAATTCGGCCGAGCGCGGGAAAATTTTCATTGTACTGGGTTTTTAAAATCCCCAGCCATTCCAATGCCTCGGCTCGTTTTCCCAACGACCAAAGCAATTCGCCCTTGTCCAGTGCAAGGCTCAAACCGCTTTCGGGAGTCATCAACTGCAGGGCCTCTGCTGCGATCTGCAGAGCGCGTTCATAGTCATCGATATTCTTGTAACCGTGAAAAAGATAATAGTAATAATTATCGCGGTTGCCGAAATCGGCCGGATTCAGAATGCGTCTGAAAAGCTTTTCAGCGTCGGCGATTCGATCCTTTGACCAATACATTTCGAACAACATGACAGCATCTGTGACTGACAAAGAATCGAGAATCGGTCGCTGCAGTACCGAGATGGCTGAATCGAGCCGCCCGGCATAGTAATAGAGACGGGCCGCAGCGGAAATATCAGCGGAATCCACGCGAGCAGGATCCAACGACTGGGAAAAATGTTCAGCCAACAGTTTTTGT
>JAFGJN010000175.1 GCA_016929055.1 Candidatus Zhuqueibacterota bacterium | reverse complement strand
GGTGCGGTCGGATTCAGCTCTGGTGGCAGTGATACACAGAGCGAGGGTGGCGAAAAGAGCAGCTGCAGCCAGAATATGTCTCATGCTATCTCCTGTGATCGATATGATTTCAGGCAAGGTCTCGCGGCAACAAAAGATCGCGCAAAATGCCGCTTCCGGGTTCAACAGTGCTCCAGGAGACGGTCTGGAGATCGATGACCGCAACGCCGCAGGTAGGAATCGTGTCGATTCCTGCTCCGGCGAGAACTTCGGCCAGATCCGAAAGTCCGGGATTATGGCCAATCAGGAACACCGTTTTCAATTTGTCGTTCAGCTGATGGAGCAGACCAATCAGTTCCTGCCAGTCGCTGCCATAGATCTCGTCTCGGAATTCGATGCAGGTTTTTTGCAGGTTGAGCGTTTTTCGTATGGGAGCGAGGGTTCGGCGCGCCCGTTTGGCCGGGCTGCAGAGCACGCAATCGGGAGTGATGCCTTTTTCAGCCAGCAATCGGCCCATGAGAGGCGCATCGTGTTTGCCGCGCTTGTTCAGCGGGCGATCGAAATCCACTTGATCCGGATTTTTCCAGCTTGATTTGGCATGACGGATCAAAAAAAGGGTTCTCATATCTGTCTCCTCGACAGCCGTTTGAGTGACGAATCGGAATAGTAGAGTATAAACATGAGAGAGGAATTGATCAAGTTGAAAATAGCTGCAGGAACAGGTAAATCCAGATTCAGTGTTAAGCGAATCCCAACACACCCAAATTTTTACTGTTTATAAATTTGTCGACATATCGGTTTTCACCCTTTATGTATCACTGGCCCATTGATTTTGTGAGGAATTTGGTGCTTTGCACCGAATTCGGGTTAGACGATTGGTCAGCCGGCAGCGCCGAAAATAAAAAAATCCCCCCAAATGGGGGGATTTTTAACTATCGCTATCGATGCTCTGTCCGGGGACAGAGTTAAGGATGTAAAACAGGTTATCTCGCCGCTGATCGGCGTTTGGAGGGCCACCAGGAGCGGCGATCCATCGATGCCGGTTCGGCTTCGACGCGGAGCGGCTTGGGCACAGGCGCCGGTTGGGTGGAATCGACATCCTTGAGCGAGCGGCGTGGCAGGCGTTCGCCCATAATTTTTTCCAGACTTTGCACGAGGGCGTTGTCTTTGGGTGTGGAAAAAGTAAATGCGCTGCCACAGCGTTCCGCACGGCCGGTGCGGCCGATGCGGTGGATAAAGGCATCGGCAGTGTCGGGCATGTCAAAGTTGATAACATGTGAAATGGTTTCCACATCCAGGCCGCGAGCGGCGATATCGGTGGCAACCATGATCTGAAACTTGCCGCTGCGAAAACCATTGAGCGCAGCCTGACGCTGTCCCTGGGTTCGGTCGCTGTGCAGACTGGTGACGCGGTATCCGCTTCGCCCGATCTGCTGCGCAACGCGTTGAGCACGATACCGGGTTCGAGCAAATATCAGCACCGATTCGGTTGGCGTGCGCTTGAGCAAACTGAGCAGCAAGGACATTTTTTGTTCGTGGTCCACGGGAAACAGCGCATGCTGCACGGTATGTACGGGTCGGCTGAGTCCCAGAGTCACGCGTTGGGGTTTGTGCAATGCCTGGGCGGCCAATTTTTCGATTTCTGCCGGAAAGGTGGCCGAGAACAAAAGCGTTTGTCGATCTTTTGGTACATGCTGCAGGATGCGTCGCACCGATGGGAAAAAACCCATATCCAGCATGCGATCGGCTTCGTCCAGCACCAACCAGTTCAGGGCGCTCAAGTCGACCTGACCCTGATCCATGAGATCGAGCAAGCGTCCGGGACAAGCGACGATGATGTCGACGCCAGAACGCAGGGCCTGAATTTGCGGTCGAGAACTGACGCCGCCATAGAGAGTAACGCTTCGCAGGCGGGTGCCCTGGCCGAAAGAGCGGATTGCTTGATGGATCTGCTCGGCTAATTCGCGTGTCGGAGTGAGAACCAGAGCTCGGACACCTTTGTGGCTGTTTTGTTGCAGCATTTGGTGCAAAATCGGCAGAACAAAGGCGGCGGTTTTGCCGGTACCGGTTTGGGCGGTACCGATGAGATCGTGGCCGGCAAGAATCTGCGGAATGGCTTGAGCCTGTACAGGAGTCGCCTGGCGGAAACCGGCCTTTTCGATTCCGTTCATTAACCGGGAATCGAGATTGAATTGATTAAAGTTCATACGTTTTCCTTGTATGTGGTATAAAATCCAGGGATGTCAGGGAGATGTTATGAAGGATGAGTGGATTCGGCAGCGTTCACAATCAGCTGGCCGAGACTCGAGGAAGGTCGAGGTTACCGATCGATCATCATCGCGTTTTCATCGCGATTTATTGCGCAGATGAAATGACATCACGTCTAATTATTGACGCGTCAATATAGAAATAAATTTTAACTTTTCCAAGCAAAATTTTCCACCCCGGGGTGGCGATCACCCCGGGGTGGAAAATGTGTAAAAAAAATAAAAACAATCACTCAATCAGCACGATTTTACCCCGGAGTAGTGAACGACCGGTTTCGAGTTGGATGAAATATACACCGCTGGGTAAACCTGTGCCGTCAAACCGCCTTTCGTGCTCGCCGGGCTCGAGAAAACTCTGGAGCAGCGTCGATACCTGGCGGCCGCGTATATCATAGAGCGAAAGCCTGACCGGGCTCGCATCGGCCAGATTAAAGCGGATGGTCGTCGAGGGGTTGAAGGGGTTGGGGTAGTTGGGAAACAAAGCGGTTGTGCGCGGAATCTTGGCATCGCCAGCCGAATTCACTCCAGTCGTCGGGTCGATATTGGCGAATCCGGGTGTCGGTGTCATAAAGTGACGCCAGTCTTTGCTGCCGTCCGGATAACAGCCAAAAGAGACGTCCCGGGTTTGCTCTCCAAAGGTCAGGGTATCGATCGGAATAAATTCGCCATCGCTCCCGTCAAACAATCCGATTTGTTCCCCGTCAACGCTGAGTTTGATGTCGACGTGAAGAACCCCCTGCTCAGGCTCTTTATCGGCCCAGAGCAGCAGAAATCCACCGGCTGGAATAGTGGTCGAATCGGAAGCAGTTGCCGGAATTTGCCAGGCAGCGGGTTTGGTCAGGTCATCGCTGATCCAGAGGCCGCCGATATCGATGGCACGGTCGGTCGGGTTGTACAGTTCGATCCAGTCATCATAGTCGCCGTGAGTGTCGGTATTGATTGTCGAGTTTTGGGCGAGGAACTCGTTGATTACCACGCCATCGTAAGGCGAATCACAGCCCGGTTCAAAGATTGCTTCAAGCTGACCGTGCCAGCGCAGAACGACAGCGATGGAATCGTTTTGCGATTCGGAAACGCCGCTCCAACCAACGAAACGGTATCCAGGTGCGGCTACGGCTTGAGCCGTGAGGGAAACGTCGCGAAAAAAGCGTCCGGACAGGCCCTGGGATGGCACCCGGACTTTTTCGATATAGACATTTCCGCCCGCTGGATTGTTGCTTTTGACCTGAAGCCGGACGGTTCCTTGTAAAGCAAATTTTTCGATCAGGTGATCGAACACATAATCCGGACGTTTTTGGCCGAATTCTCGTGCGATATCGACCTGCGCTTCCCAGGTTGGGCCGAAAGAGAGCGATGCCGGCCATCTCGATTTGTGACGAGGGATTTCCGATGCGATTTGCGCCTGGAGGCTATCGATGATGCCCACCACGCGCTGGGGCTCAAAGGTGATGTTCATATGAGCGGCAAATCTCTGGATAAAGCGGGAACGGAATTCATCGTTTTGCAGGAGGCTTCGCAACAGCAGTGTCGACCACGGGGGATTGGCGTAATAGATTTGCACGCTCGAAGTGGCTACTGCCAGTGTGTTGCTGTGATACTGACCCTGTGAATGGGCGCCGAAACTGAGATCCACATCGAAGAGGATCCATCGCCATTTGTGATTGGCGCCTTTTTGGCGCCAATATTTGATATTGCCCGCCGGCCAGTCGATATTGGCGCAATAGATTTCCGTGATCACATAATTGAGGTACTCGTCGATTTCCATCTCGTTGGCCACGTGGCGATAATTGGTTTCCTGACTCAAATCATGCGATTTGATAAAGTCGATGAGCCGGGTATAGTGTTCTGCGGAGCCCTCCTTGGCCACGCCGTCGCCTGCAACGATATCGATCGAATCCGGATCGATGCCATGGTTGGCAGCGATATAATGCTCGTTATGTTTTTCGCGTATGCCATGGATTCCCCAATAATCGCCATTGATAAAGACAAGAGCGGGCTGATAGGCCTGCCAGTCGATATCCATACGGTTTTTGACCAGGGTATGGACCAGACCGTCGCGAAAGAGGATACGGTACCAATCCTGCCCGCTGTTGCGCAAATTGATATTATTGTAGCGATCGATATTTTTGTCCGGGAAAATCGCATATTCAATTTTCCCAGCGCCATATTCGCTGCGCGCATAAATAGCCAGAGTTTTTTGCGGGTATTTGCGCGTGCAACCGCCACCGATTTTCATTCCGGCGTCGAGCTGAAACCCTGGCATTCCGTTTGGCAGGAGGTATTCCAGATTGACCGGCCGTTCCCAGTCCTGGTTCCAGTTTTTCGGTGTCGAGGAACAATAGCCGGGGATGCCGTTGGTGCCTTCGACATAGATACCGATTTCATCCTCCCACAGGTTTGGGGGATCGGAGACTGCGGAAACCACAGGCAAATCGGTAATCTCGTCGATCAAAAATGTGCGGGTTATGACCGGACTGGTGAGAAAACCGCGGCGAAAACTGGCGGCCCGTATAACGCTGGTGGTTTTGATTTCGACCGGAGCCGTATAGATCGGCGATTGCAGTGTCGGTACGGAGCCGTCCAGGGTGTATCGCAGCGACGATGCTCTGGGATCACCGGTTAATTCAATCTGCACAATACCGGAGTAAAAACCGCTGGGCTGAGAAAAGATCGGGCTCTCGAGAATTCCTTCATAAACGCCGCCGACGTTGGCGGCGCCAGGAGTGGGCGGATCGAAAAACGCGCCCCATACTCCGCCGTCGGGATAACGGCCAAACGAGATATCGGTCTGCTGAGGAGCGAAGGTCAGGGAATCGATGCAGACACCCTGTGCATCATAAAGTCCGATCTGTTCACCCGATTTGGACAGGGCAAAGTTCATGTGCAGGCCACTGTCCAGATTGTCTGCCCAGATCAGCAGGTAGGCTTTAGGGCCGATGGTGGTCGCTTCGGGAATCTGCCATTGATCGGGTTGCTCCAGGTTGTCGGTAAGATACCACCCCCCAAGCCAAACAGTCGAGTCCTGTGGATTGTAGAGCTCAATCCAATCGGAATCCGGTGTGCCGGTACTGGAAGCGAGAAATTCATTGATCACCACCGGCATCGCCCACACCGGATAAAGAACACTGCTCATCAGCGGCAGGAGCGCAGCAAAGATGATTTTCAGCGTTTTTTTCATAGAGTTGTTCCATTGGTTTTTTTGCGAACATTTTCTTGTTTCAGCACCTGAACGATCGACTCGATGCTGCTCCGGCTCCACAGCATCAATACATGCAGGGGGACCCCGACTTTGATCGAACGTCCGACCTTGAGAATCGAGCTTTTAGCCGGCAATATGGAGAGATCCCATGGGCTCCACAGCGAAATCGGATCGACTGCTTTGAGACAATCTGCATCGCGGTTCAGATCGGCGAGAAAAGCGCTGTGCGGGCGCATTTGGCGACCGCCTCTATTGGGAAGCAGATAGGCGAGCCGGCTGCCCTGATGGGGGGCGGAAACGGTGATCAGGCGTCTGATCCGGTGCAGACCGCCGAGCCGCTGCAGGTAATAGCGCGCCACCAGACCGCCCATGCTGAAAGCGATCAGGTCGATCGGTTGCTCGCATGGTATACAGCGGTCGATATCGCTTTTGAGCTGCACTGCGAGCCGATCCAATCCAACGCGGCCGGTATTGGGACGGAGACGAACAGCGAGGCAAATCCAACCCTGGCGACGCAGAACGTGTGACAATCGGGCAAAAATTGCAGGTGTATCAAAAATGCCGTGTACCAGCACAGCGATCTTGCCGCTGTGTGTCGAATCGGTGTCGATTGTCGAATCGAAGAAATGCATCATTAACAGGTTAGGCTGCCTTGTTTCGGTCGTGACGCATCGCGGTCAACGGGAATAAGATAAAACGATCCAAGCGCGAATCCAAGGGATTTATCGGCGCTCGTTACGACAATCGTTGGTCAAAAAGCCATTGGACAAATGCTTTTAAGGCAAAGCGGCACTGCCCAAAACCGTATGACGCGGCTTTGGTTTTGTTTCGCTTGTGTTTTGTCAGTGCCTTTGAGCGCCAGGATTGAATATTCGATCAATCGGTCGTGTTTTAATCAAGAAGGCGGATAGCCTTTCAAAGGCCAGAGACCCAGAAAACTTTTGGTGGCCCCCCACATCCGGTATCAACAGTTTATTCACTCTAGCTTAAGAGGGATGGAGGATTTATGGCGCGCGTGTTGGTCCCGTTAGCGGATGGCTTTGAAGAAATCGAGGCGATCACCCTTATCGATGTTTTGCGCCGTGCCGGTCTTGAGGTGATAAGCGCGGGTTTACACGAGGGGGTGATAACGGCCTCTCGTGGTACCCGGCATCTGGCCGATCGGACTCTGGCGGAGGTAGCGATGGAAGAATTTGACCTTTTGGTCCTGCCCGGGGGCATACAAGGGGTAAAAAATCTGCTAGCTGACACAGTTTTGCTGGAAATGCTTCAACGCATGCATAAGGCGGGAAAGCGCATCGCCGCTATTTGCGCGGCGCCCAATATTCTGCGCAACAGCGGCATCATCGGTGATTCCGACCCGTTTACCGCCTATCCCGGCAGCCTGGAAATGGGAAAAGGCGGCCGCTACAGCTCCGACCGCGTGGTGCGCTGGGGGCGAGTGACGACCAGCACGAGTGCAGGATCGGCTTTTGAATTCGCCCTGGATTTGGTTGAACAGCTCTGCGGTCAATCCGTGCGCGACAGTGTTGCTCAAACCCTTTATCTGCCTTTTGACTGAGGGGGACGAGCGCTGATCGATCATCGCTGGACTGATTTCAGAAGCGCACTCCCGTACCAAAGTCACTTCAACAGGCCGGTACGGGACTGGCATGTCAATCGATCTCAAACGCGTTCGTACTCGGGAGTGGCGCCGCGATCATAAATGTGCAACTCGGCGACGCGATCCTGACGAGCAATCCGAATATGCCAGGCATCCCCTTGCGGTTTGATCGACAGTTCCGGAATCTCTTCACCTTTGCCAAGCGGGCATCCGGCCGTGAGTAAAAGAGCGGATTTCGCTTTGTTTTTGGCCGCGACCTCCACAAACGGATAGATCCCTTCAGCTTCCGGAATCGGCAATGTTTTTGAAGCGATATCTACACCCTCGCTGCAGGCGGATACGGCGGCGAATTTTGCCAGGGGCCTGTTGATGACGAATCGGTTGCCCTGGATATCGGCGCTGCCCTTTTCGTCGATGTTTTCGATATGCCAGCGCGCAGCGAGAATCGAACGCTGTTCTTTTTTGAGCAATTTGTCCAGGATGATCACTGCCGGCAGATCGAGCAAGACGATGACGCTGCGGGTAACCGATTCAACGTCCGGGTTCACCAGAGCATAGGCCTGGGTGGCATCGCTTGCCCAATAGTGAAGATCGTTTTCCTGGTTTGTGCGAACGATTTTGGCTTCAGCCTGTGAAGCATTGGTTCCTTCCAGTCCATCGTGGTATTGATGTCCGCTGCCGTCGATGAGAACGCAGTTGTGAGCGGGTGACGTGCGCAGCATCCAGGCGGGGTGCTGGTGATCATAGGGCGGATGTTTGACGTCGTTGAGCAGCACTTCGCTGAAGGCTTTGAGCAACACGGAATTGCGATCGGCATTTTCGTGATTGGACGGCAGCCCGCTGCGCATGGCCACTACCAAATCGTCTTTTTCGAAACCGGTTCGGCTGATGATCCAGTCGAGATCCAGGTGGTGCAATTGGCGATTTTCTTTGGGCGGCTTGGGCTTGACCGATCGGTCATGCCAGATAACGGAAAAGGGCGTGTGGTGGCGGTAAAAAGTCTCAGCGGTATATTGCGCCAGGCCGTCTCGAGCTCGGGAAGCGATCCAGAAGCCGATATCTGAATCGAAACTCATGCCGCTGTCGCCGAAATTGACGCAATAGGGATCATGCCCCTCATGCGGCATTTGCAGGGCGAGCATAAAGCGCATCATACCGGGATAATTGGCGCGGTCGAACAGATCGGCCAGGCCTTTGCGCTGCAGAACCTCAACGCAGAGCGCCATATGCTTAGCGGTATAGTTCCAGTAGGCGGAGCCTTCGTCGTAACTGCCGTCGGGCATAAAGAGCTGCACGAATTTCTCATAGCTGTAAATGACCATTTCGAGCCATCGGTCGGCGCGTTCATCTTTGCCATAAAGTGCTGCGGTTCCGACAGCCAGGGCACCGATTGGAACCATTTTGAGATTGGTGCGGTCGAGGATGAGGGGCCAGCGGCTCATGTCGCGGATGGTGAAAAAGCTGCTCTCCGGATCATAGCCCCAGCCGACGACGCGATCCGGGTATCGCATCCCATAGAGAGCGGTATAACAGGCCTCGCAGCCTTTATCGCCCATTTGCTGCAGCATTTCGATCCGTTCCGTATCGCTGAGGATATCGCCGAGCCAATCGTAAGCCAGGCTCATGGAGATCAGCGAGCCGGGCGCTCGCTGCAATCCGACAATGTCTTTGCCGGCTTCAATATGATAGTCCCATTTTTTGAATTGCAGGATGGTCTGCACAGCCAGATGCGCCAGTTCTCCGCGTTCCAGGTCTTCGGTCATGAGATAAACGAAAGCTTCTCGTTCGAGAATTTGATAGGCACGGGCCAGGTGATGAATGTGATTGTTGAGTTGCAGTTCCTGAAGCAGAAATTGACGGTCGGCGGCAATATCCGTCTCGAGCAGCTCGGTCCAATAGGTGTTGAAAAGGGGTGATTCAATCCGTTGCTTCAATTTGGGCAGTTCAGGGCTGGGAAAAAACAAATCCAGAGGAAAAACAGAGGGTTCGTCTTTTTTTAGGGAACAGCCCAATCCATTCAAGAACGGCAGGGCGGCGATCGTCAGGCTGCAGTGACGGATAAAATTCCGCCGACAGATCATGCCATTTTCCATTTCGATTCCTTTCACTCTGGGTTTAGTGACTAGCCTGGAATTGAAAGACAGGTCTTATGTCAGAGCTGCAAGGCCTGGATGAAAAGCCAGGTCAGCCTGCATGTTCGATCAGCCCGAATACGAAATTCGCTGAAAAGAGAGGGCAAAAGATAATACACAGAATGGATGGGAAAGTCAAGAAAAGCTTGAACCGCTTTCGATCCCTTTCCACTTGTGTTCTCTGGTCGGAATGATTATATTCAAAAACCGATGTCGAAGGACGTCGCCCACCAACCTGCGATATACATCGACCCGGTGTCGACCGTGCTGGCTGTGCAAACCAACCTGAATGCCGGCCGGCGTCGAATCCCATTCTCTGGAGGAACAGACGATGCGGCAGCACCTTGTGATCCTCGTTCCGGTTTTGCTCATTTTTTTGATCGGTTGTGGCGAGCCGCAAAAAGAACCGGTCATCACGCTTTATTCGGATATCTATCGCATCGGCGACCAATGGTTTTGTCCGCTATGCAATGAGCCGGTGGAAAACGGCGATCGTTCAGCCATCGATCCCGCGCTCTATCTTTCCGAATGGCACGATTTTTATCTGGATGCCGATTATTTCGATAATAAAATCAATCGGATCAGCGATGCGGAACTGGTAGCTTCCCTGCGGTTGCCGGAAGCGGCGAGCACGATGATCGGCAACCTGGCACCAGAAGAAGCCGCGCCCTGGCTGAAACGCCATTTCGTCCGTCGTTCGGACAATCGTCGTCTTTATCATTATGACGAGCGTCAAACCATCCCGTTTGTCAGTATTGAAGAATTCCTTCAGGAGATAGAGAGGGATTCTGCCAGGCGGACAGACATCATGACCTCGGCGCGTACAGTGGCCGACCCTGATAGGGGCTATCGTATCGGCGGACGGCAGTTCGGCACAGAGGTGGATTTCAATGCGGATTGGGAAACCTGGAGCGAATTCGGCATTCATTATCTCCGGTTTTTTACCGATCTCCTCAACGGGTACCTGGTTACGGATGATGCATTTTACGGACAAGCCTTCGAAGATCTCTTCAACCAATGGTATGAGCAATGGGATCAAGCGGAGCAAAAGGCCAAAGGCAAAGCGGTCAAACGCCGCAATATCATCTGGTACGAACTCGGCATCGGCAACCGCTTGCCTCGTTTGATCGACTCGTATCGCGTCCATCGCAGCAGGTTGTCGCCGGAAACCCATGCGCGCATGCTCAAAACATTTCTCGGCTCGGGTCGATGGCTATACGAGTGTTTGCGCCAAACTCCTTTTCATCCCTACAATTGGCAGACACAGACCGCCATGACCCTGGGCTATCTGGCGATTATGTTTCCGGAATTCAGCGAATCCGATGCCTGGTTGCAGGCAAGTCGCCGCAATATGGCCTTGCATTTTGAGATCGATGTTTATCCGGATGGAGGTTATGTCGAGCGCACCGGCAGCTATACGCACTATGTATTCGGAATGTTCTACCGTTATATGCGTCTGTTTCATCTTTTTCACAATGACACCTATTTCTTCCGCCTCGGCATGCCGCGGTTGGAACAGCTGATGGAATTTACCGCGTTAAATTTAGCGCCGACCGGTGTGAATTGTCCATTCAATGATTCCCGGCGCGGCACCGATTTGGCCGAGCTCCTGGCGGATATGGGCGTCTTTTTCAATCGTCCCGATTTCATAGGTGCGGCTGCTCCCGCTCTCGATTCCGCCCGCCTTGCAGCGTTGCCTTTACAGCCCAAAGAACCCGAAAAACGCTCCATTCTTTTTCCCGACTCCAAATTCGCCGTGATGCGCGAGGGTTGGAATCGGGACGCCTATTTTTTGCTCATTAATTTTGGCCCCTTTGCCAATCATGGCCATTACGACATTCTCGATTTCGAAGCCTTTGCCAACGGTGTGCCGATCGCTCTCGATGCCGGAATTGGTCTGGACGGTTATGCCGATCCCATCCATGTCAGTTGGTACAAACGTTCGCCGGCTCACAACATGGTTACCATCGACGGTGTCAGTTGCGCCAAGCGCGGCATCAGCGGCGAGGATGTGATCTGGCATGCCGGGGAAGACCTCGATTATTTTGCCGCATCGCATACCGGTTACCGGCCTTATCAGAGCGCTCTGTGCCGCCGCCATTTTGTTTTTGTGCAGGGCGAATACTGGTTGATCCTGGATCAGGTCATGACCGCGATTAAGCGAAAAACTCTGGATTGGAATTTACATTCGCCTCTGCATATGGAAAAGACGGCAAACGGATTTATCTCCCGCGAACGTCCCGGCGCGGCAGTGCTGCTTCCAGAGGCGGATTCCCGCGCGGTTAAAAACCTGCTCAAAAGCGGAGCGGCTGATTTACGCGCTATCGAAGCCGTCGGTAATCGTGAAATTGACTGGCTGATCTTTCGCCGTTCTTCACAGGCCGATCCCCAACAAGACCGTTTTGCCGTGCTGATTTATCCTCTCGGTATGTCGGCGATCAATGCCGAATCGATTCCGAATTTCGAGCAGGTGCCGCATGAGGATCCAGCGATTTTCATCTATCAAATCGCGAGCGAAGAAGTGACAGATCTGCTGATCTTTGCCGATGGTGCGTTTCATCAGTTTGTTGCGGGCATCACAGGCGATTTCCGATTCGGCTGGTTTCGAGTGAGCAAAGATCAAGATCGGCCGCTCGCCCTGACGGTGATCGACGCCAGCCAGTTGAATTGGTCCGATATTTTCGAACAGACATGGCCCCAACGGTCTAATTTCGAGATGAAATTCAATTACACCGGTGTTCCATTCGGGGACACCCCCAAACCGAATTAAGAAAAAACAGCGATAAACTTGAAAAACGACGGATCAGGTTGTACGCATTTTTTGTTCATCACAACGGGTTGTTTGTCAACTGTCAAGCAAAGTGTCAAGAATCTGTTCTGGTCAGCGATGATTCAAACACCAAAAAAAGGATTTGCTATGCGACAGAGATTGTTTTTGGTTGTCGGCCTCTTGGGCCTATCGCTGCTGTTTTGCGGCAAAAAACAGACGGGGCCGGAAATCACCCTCTATTCCGATATTTACAAAATTGGCGATCAATGGCATTGTCCACTCTGTAACCAACCGGTTGCCAACGGAGATCGATCCAAGATCGATCCCAATCTCTATCTTTCCGAATGGCATGATATTTTTCTCGATGCCGATTATTTTGATCAAAAGATCAACCACATCTCTCAATCGGAATTGTTTTCATCACTGGATGTGGAAATCGGTGTCGAGATGACCGCTGATTCGCTGGCTCTTTTACTGGATCATTTCGACAGTCGTTTTGATTTGCCGCGGTATTATTTTTATGATCGTGCTGCTCACGTACCCTTTATTCCGCTCGATCAGTTTGTCCAGGAGGTCGAGAACGACCCTGACCGGCGAGAGGAAATAATCGAGGCGGCCGATGCTCTGGCCGATAAGGAAAACGGCTACACCATCGCCGGCCATCATTTCGGCTGGAACATCGATTTTATGCATCCCTGGGAAGGGACTTCGGACTATAGTGTGAACAACCTGCATTTCATGCAAGTGCTGTCAGCCGCCTACCTGGTGACAGGCGATGATTTTTACCTGCGCAGTTATGAGGACATTTTCAATCAATGGTATGAGCAAAAAGATCGAATCGTCAATCAAAAGAAACCGTGGGACAAAAAGTTTTACGGCGTCATTTGGTACGAATTGGGCCTGGCCGGCCGTATTTGCCGGCATATCGATGCCTTTCGCGCTTTTGGTGATGAGCTGCAACCCAAGACGCGCATGCGCCTCCTCAAGATGATCCTCGGCTCGGCGCGCTGGCTGCACCAGTGCTTGACGCGGACGCCGTTTCATCCTTACAACTGGCAGATCCACACCGCCACCTCCCTGACCTATGCGGGGCTGGCTTTTCCTGAATTCAGAGAAGCCCCCTTGTGGTTGGCAGCGGCTCAGGAAAACATGGAAAAGCATTTTGTCAACGATATTCTCGATGACGGCGGCCACAACGAGCGCAGCGGTGGTTATACCTCTTATACCTTTGGTATGCTGCATCGCTATCTGTTGATTCGTCGCCATTTTGCCGGCGATCTCGACTCTTATGAACGATTCATGCCGCGTCTGGAAAAGCTGATGGAATTTACGGCTATGAATCTGACGCCGATCGGGGTTAACAGTCCTTTTAACGATTGTGCGCGGGGAACCTATCTGGCCGAGATGTTGGTGAGCATGAGCGAGCTCTTTGATCGCGGCGATTTTCTCGGTGCCGCCGCACCGGCGATTCCCCTGGAAACAATCGTGGCCACAGGCCTCAGACCCCGGACACCTGCAAAGGAATCCGTCCTTTT
>JAFGJN010000174.1 GCA_016929055.1 Candidatus Zhuqueibacterota bacterium | reverse complement strand
CGGACATCTGGAGCATAAAAGGAGCGCCGTAGCACCGGCTGTATCTCCTTTTGCCGCCGCTGAGGATTTTGGACCACTTGGCCTTGACCAGATAGGTATCGCTCGATCGGTTTTCCGCTTCGGTCAACAGATCGGTCAATTGTTCATATTTTTCGTATTGTACTCCCAGACTGCCGTTTTCGTCATCGGAACAGTGCTTGATGACCAGATAATCAACTCCCAGGGCTTTGCCCAGATCCGTCAGCGGCAGGATTTCTTGCGCCAATTCCGGCAGCAAGACCATCTGCAGGCCGATGGTCACCGAAAGATCCATTTGCCGTTTAATCGCGACCGCTTTTTGTATGGTGCCGAGTACCTTATAATAAGCTTTTTGATCCACGCCGTGCACATAGGCATAGCGATCCGGAGTTCCGGCCGAAATATTGAAACGAATATAGGTAAGCGCCGGCAGAATTTCTGCCAGCCGATCGTCCTGCAACGGAAAACCGTTGGTGCCGATGGCCATATCCAGACCGTTGCGTTTGCCGTGAATGATGGCATCATAGACATGGGGCGAATGAGCGCTCTCGCCGTCGCTGACAAAACTGACCGCCTTGACGCCGATCTCGGCGGCATCGTCGAGAAAATTGAAAATCGCGTCTCTGGAGAGCTTGTATCCCTGGTTTTCCTGCAACATGCCATAACAATAGATACAGCGATAGGAACACGCCCGCGTCAATGCGCAATCGATGGTGATCGGGGCGATTCGCTCTCCCCGCAACCAGGCATCGATTCGCTCCCGATGCCAGAGCAGCTTGTGTCCATCGAGTTGCAACCTTTCGACAACCTCTTCTTCCACTACAGATAATGCTTTCATCTCAATCCTTTCCAAAACTCGTGCATTCGACACGGTCTCCACCTTTGGCGGCAGAAATCGGCCAGTTCCTCGGTTTTGCTCTCTAGGGTTCGACAGCTGTCCTTTCCCTGCTCGCTTTCAGCGCGGACAGCCGATTTATGTTTTCCTGCACCCACCATTCATCTGGCAAAAGCTGGTCAATCCTTTGGTAATAGTCGATACCCGCCTGATAATTTTCTGGTGAGCGCCAGAATCCATTGGATAGAGCCGGTATTTCAAACCGGATTCTCTGCGGATCCAATCGATGGCAGAGCCGTGTATACTCGAAAGATTGTTGCGCGTCGCCCAGAGCGGCATAAGCCGCAGCCAGATCCCGATAGATCGAATACGGTTCCAGGACAAGCGACAAGGCTGCAGTCAAATCGCCAATCGCTTCGGCATAGGCCTCCCGGGACAGAAAATAGTTGGCTCGAAACCTCAAACCTTCGCCGGTCAGCAGGTCGTTGGCCACAGCAAGGTCGTAATGGTGGCGAGCCCGGGAGTCGTCGCCGAGTTGGTCATAGATGATACCCAGATTGATATGGGTGATATAATAAGAGTCACAGTGTTCCAGGCTTTTGAGATAATAGTCCAGTGCTTCTTCATAGCGCCCTTGATTGAGAAAAACCAAACCATAGTTGGCCAAAGAACGGCAGGCAGGTGCCTTTTCGACCACATCTCGCCAATAGGATTCATCTGTATGAAAAACCGTGTTGCGCTGTCGGGTCAGGCAAAACAGAATCACCAAAAACAGTGCAAACCCTGTCCACAGCAGGTAGCGGGACACGTGCAAGCTCTTTGTGCGGCGTTTTGCTCGAAGCAGAAATGGAATCAGCCAGGTCGTGGATAAAAGAGCCAAAGGCAGGTACGGCCGGTGTTCGTTGACCATCTCCGAAAGAGGAAAAATCGACGAGGTCGGAGATATCAATGCCAGAGCTGACACACTGACAAAAAGAAAAAAACGCCGCTTGCCGGAAAAAGAAAGAGCGAGACCCAGCACGACGATCCATCCGGCCAGGGAGAGCAAAACCGGCCAATCCAGCGGCGAGCGATAAACCGGATAGGCGCCATGGTCGGCGACCAGAGAAAGCGGCGAAAACCAGTTGATAACATAATACCACCAGGCGGTAATTTGCGTCGAAAAATAGTCAAGCCAGGAAAGGTTTAATCCGTTTCGCATCTCCACCATATATTCTTGGATCACAACCAATCGAATCGCAAAATAAATAGCAGTAGACAACAGAAATGGCCAGGTTTTTTTAGCCAACCCGGCGAAGAAAAGAAGCGCATTGCCCTCCTTGCCCTCGGCACCCGGAATTTGCCTGTCCGCAAAGGATGTGGCACTTTCCCCCGATGCCGAACGGTTTATTTTGAATCGATACCCCGGCCCGTCATCGTTCAAAGCCTGTGAGAATTCCCACAGATAATAGACCGCCAGAGCTCCGACCGCCTCCACTTTGGTAAAGAGCGCCAGGGTATAGAGCAGCCAGGCCAACCCGGGTATTGCGGATGAATCGTCCAGCCCCTTTCGCATGTATAGAACCAAAGAAGGCAAGAGAAACGCAGCCGTCAACAAGGACGAACGCGCAGAGAGGTAATTGATCACACCCGAATGCAGCGGGTGGATGGCGAATACCAACGCGACGAAAAAAGGAATGGAACCTGTCTTCCGTGCGCGATAAAAAACCGTCAACAAAAGCGAGACAAAAGAATAGAGCGCGAGGAGAACCACGCCGTGGAGCAGAATCTGCACCAGGTGCCAGGACCACATATCCAGGCCGCTCAATCGATAATTCAGCGCATAGCTGACCTGCAAAAGCGGTCGATAATCGGCATGACGCGGATCGCTCGACAGCGTTTGGGGATCAGTGAAAAAAGCAGGGATATTTTTCAGGCTTTGAATCCGCGAATTGTTGACGATATAGTCGTAATCGTCCAGCTGAAAGGCGTGGTTAAAACCGTTAGCATATACTGCAAAGACAGCTAATACCAAAAGAAACAACTGCACGGGCCGGCTGTGCCGACGAAAAAATCTTTGAATTCGGCGGATGGGTTTCATCTCTCTCGTATCGTTGGCAATTCGCAGGTTTGCCGATCCTGATCGCAATCAGCGATCTGTTTCCGCTTGAGGACGATCAGCTCTGCATTTGTGGCTCGATTGTCCCAGATTTGTCGATGTTTTACGGTATTTATCGAGCATTTGAACTGTGACGACCCATAGGGCAAGATTTATACCACAGAGGCACGGTCAAGAGCGCGATCGCGGGCGGGGAAAATCCTTGTGTGTGGAGGAGAACAAATCGAATGGCGTCGGCATGCCAAGCTGCGGTCAACAGATGGATTTGTCGTGGCTGTCCACAAACACGACATATTTTTGGAACAAATAACCGAGCGGAGATAAAACGGCAATAGAGAGGCACTTGCCTATGGCCGGCGGCACACCGAACCGGTCGATCAATACAATAAGCATCAGTGTATCTAAAAAATAGTAGATCAAGGCATTGACGATGAACAATCCCAGATGACGGGAGAACTGGCCGTTGACCTGATAAGTATAATACTTTTGCAATAAAAAGGTCACCAGCACCACATGCAGATAGGTCAGCGTATTCGCTGCTGTGGTGGTCAGGCCCTGATATTTTAATATATTGAACATCCCATAGTTGATCACTGCACCCAGACCAGCGACCAGATAATACTTGATGACGCGCCCCAGGTCAATAGAATCGGTTTTTGGCAGGAAAAAACGGCGATAGAACTGTTGCACCGATCCCGGCATGGAATCCATCTTTATCATGCGCCCGCCCCGTTTTGATCCGCCAAAGTGCCTTTCTGGTAGGAAACCGAGCGGGGATGCAGCCGATGATAATCCTTCTTGCCCTCGATGCGGAGAAAATGGATTTCGTAAAACAGTTTCACAAAACTTTTTATGACGCGCACCAACGATTTCCAGGTCAATGCCTTGGATTTTCCGGAAAGCCGCTGCGACAAAAAGTTGGGCACCTCAGCGAAAAGATAGCCCTTGCGGATCAGCTTGATCAAGAGTTCCGCCTGATAAAAAAAGCCCATGCTGCTCAGCGTGACATCATCCAGGATATAGCGGTTGTAGAAAACCGTGCCGTTGTGATAATGCAGCTGGATACCAAAAGAAAGATTGACAATCAGGCGATAGAGAGAAGAGACGATTCTTCGACTTTTATTGCGGATCTCGCTGTTGTGAATAAAGGGGACGATGATATCGACCTGTTCAAGCAGAAAAACAAAAGACAGAGCATCGTCCGGATCGTTTTCATTGTCGCCGGGGAACATGACAATCGTTTCTTTTTCGGCGCACTGAACGCCATCAAAGAACGAATTGCCGATGCCCATGGGTTTAGCGTGATTGATCAACTTGACTCGCCTGTCGCGATCGAGAAACGAGCGGACGATATCGGCTGTGCTGTCGCTGCTGCCGTCATTGACCACCAGGATCTCACCGTCCAGCGCCAGTCGATCAAAAGCGGCCAGGGTCGACTCAAGAGCCTGAGCAATGTTCTTTTCTTCATTCAGCGCCGGCATGACCACCGACAGGGATAGATTTTCTCTCTGCATTGAAACCCGCCTCTGCTGTTTGCGGCAAAAAAGGGACAAAATGGCTTGCTTGAGGCCTGTTTTGCAATATTTATACCACGTTTTAAAAACGGAACTGATATTAACCCTATCCGGCAGGTCACGGATGTCCCAATTGGGGTTACTACCCTTTTCACCCATTAGGGGTATGTGAACTTTTGTTTCTATTGGCTATTCGCTCTTTCCCAGCGAATCCGGGTAAAATAGCAGCTCTCATCATGGCGCTCACCAGAAACCTTTTGCAGCGAATTTCGTAACAATGAAATCATGCCCGATTTCATAGAAAACCTCAAGAATTCAATTCTCAGGTGGATTTAGCTGAGCGAGCTCACTCTTTTCCGGAGATAATCCCCATGAAAGAGTTGGTCTGTTTTAAAACAAACCCGATACGAATTCTTTTTCTCTTGCTGGTGGGATTACAAGCCAATTCCGCCTTTTGCGACCCCGAATTTCGAAATCCGTTGCCTGAGCAGCTGAGACGAGGAAACACCTGCCTCCAATCCGGCAAGCATGCGGAAGCCATCGCTGTTTTCGATAGTCTTGTTTTATTCAACCCGTCAAACCCTTTTGTACCTGTCGCGCTGTGGAACACAGCGAATATCTACTGGTTGCAATGGAATGACCCCCTCCGCGGTGCCGAAACCTATCAACAGATCATCGATGGTTATCCGGACAGCGAGTGGTCCCTTTTCGCCTACCAACGGCTGGGCGAATGTCTGGAAAAGCAACAATACTGGTCGAGCGCGGCTGAAAGTTATAAAACGCTGTTGCATAAAATTTCGCACCTGCGGGACCATCCTTTTGGGCGAGCCGAAATCACATCGATCAAACAACACTTGCTCACTTGCTATCGCAATACGGACGACAAAAACGGCGCTCTCAACCTGTATCTGGACTTTTTATCACAAGACTCGCTTTCTTACGCGGCAGCTGAAAATCAATTCGGCCTGGCACAAGTCTATCTTGAGCTTGAAAAGACTCAACAAGCCGCCCGGCAATTTGCACGGTTGATCGATCGCTATCCGGCATCACCGTTTGCGCTGCAGGTCCAAGATGCACACAGCGCGCTGTTGGAAAAAGAATTGAACTTTGACTGGAGCCGTTTCTCGTCATTTATACAAGGCATATCCAATAGCCGCATCGGCCGATTTGAAGAAGCGGATTCAATTTTCAACCGCATTATTCGAGATGATCCAGGCAGTGATTTCGCGTCGGCAGCGACGCTACAAAAAGAGGTGCTGGAATTCCGCCGTGATTGCGACCCCAATCGCTTGCTGAGCAAACTGGGCGCCTTCAGGCGCAACAACCCCCATGGATACAGCGGCGTCAATCTCGATGATTTGCGCATCCACTTGCAGGATCTCAAATTGCTCAAGGAAACCATTGCAGGCCAACCCGACCAGGTCGACCCCCTCATCCAGGCCGCCTGGATCTGCTACCGGCTTGCCTCCTATCCTTGCGGCATCCGTTTACTGGAAACAGCTGCAACCCTCGATCCCGAGGTGCCCGAGGTATATCATGCGCTGGGTTATTTTTATCTGGCATGCGGCAACTCTGATGCGGCGATTGGAATGTTTGAAAAAATGACAAAAGTGGCACCGGAAAATCCCAATTCATGGGATAGTCTGGCGGAAGGCTATTATATCAAAGGCGACAAAACAACTGCCGCCGAATTCTATCAAAAGGCGCTTGCCCTGGACACTGGCTTTAGCAATGCCGGCTTTATGCTGGGTCGGATTTACCACGAGATCGGGGAAAAAGAACTCGCGGTCGTGACGCTGAAAAAATACCTGGCACTCGATCCTGGCAGCCTTCATGCAACAGAGGCACAGCAAATTCTTGCGTCCTTGAGCATCGAAAATTAGCCCCCTCTCCAAGTCAAGTTGCAAATTTAGAATAAAATCGGCTGGACTGGAAAAGCCCAAGGGCAAAAGAACTGAATTCCACAATCGAAAAATATAAACCGATGATTTCCCCAATTGGGTGTTGATCAAATCCGAGCCGCTGGAGGAGCAAAAGCAAATGAAAAGGAAACAAGAGTCCAGACGAGATTTTATAAAAAAAACCGCTGGTTTTGGCTTTGCTGTGGCAGGTTTTAGCTTGCTCGCGCCAACCCGGCTCTTATCCGCCGTTTCTAAAACCCCTGCATCGCCGGATATCGCCATTGCCAGGGGCGGTGATCCACTGAATAACACGCTGAAAGCCGTTGAAGCTATGGGCGGCATCTCAACATTCGTTAAACCGGGCGACCGGGTGGTGCTGAAACCCAATTCCCTGACCGCAAACCCGCCAGAAACGGCCACGACGACCCATCCCTCGGTCGTGGAAGCCATGATCCGGCTCTGCCGCGATGCCGGCGCGAAAAAAATCACGGTTCTCAGCCACGACGCCTTGCGCAATTTTCAACGCAACGGCATCGGAGTGGTGGCTGATAAAATGGGGGCTGAAGTGGTTGCGGCAGTTTCTGCGTCCGATTATCAGGAGGTGCCGGTGCTTCGCGGTCGAATCCTGCGCCTCGTACAAATCGCCACGCCTCTCCTCGAAGCGGATGTCTTTATCAATCTGCCAATCGCCAAACATCACAGCGGTACAACGCTTTCGTTGGGCATGAAAAACCATATGGGAGTGATCTGGGATCGTTCCTTTTTTCATCAGCACGGATTGGCACAATGTATCGCTGACCTCAGCACCGTAGCCGTGCCGCAACTGGTGGTTATGGATGCCAATCGTATCCTGCTCAGCAACGGGCCAACCGGTCCAGGACAAACACGGGATGAAAAAATGGTCATCGCCGGTACCGATCAGGTGGCCGTCGATGCCTATACCACGACCGTGTTCGGCAAAACACCCGAACAGATCCACCACATCGCTTATGCCGCATCGATGGGTGTGGGCAGCATGGATCTCGCCACCATGCGAATCAATGAAATCAGCGGCTAAACCCGAACGAATTCAACATTCCAGCAAGCCAAACTGCCCATTTGCCCCTTTCCGGGCTTAATTCCCTGTGCGAGTTAAATCATAGATCAGCAAGCCGGAAACCCGACCCTCTGTCAATTCGGGAAATTCCTGCAAAAAATCACAAGATTTCGAGCATATATGAAAAAAACTGCGCATCACATCCAGATATCGCAGCGCTTTCGGCACTGGATGCCAGGGCGTCAGAGTGAGGGCAAAGTTGTGATCGCCTCTGCGTTCGATCCATTACACCACGGTACTGCTATTCAAACCGGCCCATTAAAAGTTTGAGACGGTTATACCAGAGCGCGATATTCGGCGTGCTGACGATCAGCCGACCGTTCTGCTTCAAAACTTTGCGCACCCGCAGGAACAATCCGACGCCATCGAAGACATGTTCGACCTTATCGCCGAGAACGACGCAATCGAATTCACGCGGAAAAGGCAAATCGTTTTCATCGGCCAGGTCCCATGAAACATAGCGATCCAATCCTTCCTGAACCGGCGAAGCGGGCAACCGGTCGACTCTGGCAACACGGCAGCCAATCTCCTGGATTCGCAGCGCCAGCATTCCGTCCCCGCATCCCAGATCGAGAACGACTTCACCCCGACGCAGCATCTCCAATATACGCCGATGGGAGCTGTGGGCAAAATCCTTAAAAACATAGTTTGCCGAAAGAACGGGTCGATACCGCTCGCGTACAAGCAATCCCAGTTGGTGCAAAAGAAAGCCTTGAATAAAACTCACGGTGTGTATCCCCCACCACTTGTGCCGGGGGTGGATATTTGCAAGGGATTTAATTTTTCTTTAACACGCGAACCGATGACGATTTGAGCCCCGTGCGTCAGCATCGGCAAAATCAGATCGGGTAAAAATTCCGGTGCGTATTTGCCGTCGGCATGCATGAGGATAAACTAGTCATATCCCTTGCTGATCGCATATTCAAAGGCGACAGGATTTTTTAACACCGACACTTTGGACCACTGGTTCTTCTTAATTATGTGCAGCGCATGATCAAACGTACCGTCGTCGGATTGTTCGTCAAAAATTTAGATCTCTTCCAGAATCGCATAAATTTCCTCGGGAATGCGTTCCAGTATTGATTCGAGAATGAAACAGTTGTTGAACGCAATAATCGACAGGGCCTATCGAGGCAAGTGATCCTGTTCTATAGCGGCTGCCTGTACCTGCGCCAGCTTGTCAGGATCCGGACGGAGGCGTTTGACCAAGGGCTCGTTTTGCTTCATATCCACCATTGGCGCAGTTTGTACAAACGTCTCTGGGACGCTCTTCAATACGGCGCCAGACTTTCGAATAACCTGCATCGATCACCTCTCGATAGTGAATCGATGCAGACAAGGGCGGGCACAGATCGGCAATTTAGGCCAGGGCAAAATCCTCCGGCCGCGTATTCCCACCCCAGATCACATGCGAATACACCGTTACGATGCACAGCCACCCGATAAACAAGGCAGGAATACGACGGGTAAAAGATCGCATGATCCGATAGATACAGAAAAGGGCAACACCATAGGCGATCAATTGCGCTTTGGCGGCCGCCGGCACAGTCGCCCCCAGTAGCCATACCGGTGCAACCAGAGCCCAAATGAGAAAAATCCCCATAGAGTCGTGGAGCAGGGTAAAGCGATCCAATGTCTCGAGAAACGTTCGAGTATGACAGAGATAAATGGATATATCCGGCGTCAAATGGCCGATGAAACTGTTGACAACGAACAGGACGGTCAGCAAAAGCAACAACCAAAAGACAGTGGCTTCCCAGACCATCCAATTCCGTTTTCTATCCGGATCGTTCGCGTTTTGCCTGTCTGATGTCCGAGATTGTCCCATGACTCTTCCCCGTTTGTCAAGGCACCGGACATCACCCCCCCCAACATACATGTGACGGATCATTAGTGCACCAGTGCGTGTACTGGAGCAACACAACCGGTGAGGTCGATGTCACCTTTTGTCAAATCGAACCTGAAAAAGGGTCATCCGTTCATTGTCACAGATTTTCTTGCCGATTTTTGCGGATGCCTGACACGAGCGATGATTCTCGCCGGATCAAAGTGCTCCAATTTTCTTCTCCATAACCCATGATGCCACCCTATGTGACTCGACGAAAACGAGCTGCCCCCCATACCGGTCAAACCCGCAAGCGGCTTTTTGTAGTTCAAAAACAACTCGTCTACCCTGACTTTGATTTACTTTATATTATACATAAAATATTCTTCGGTTTCCCAGTTGCGGTGTCCGCCTTTAAAGCGCATCCAGGTTTTGAACTTTTCAGGCTCGGATTCGTTGAGCAGGAAAACCCGGCCGCCAAGGACATGATCATTGGAAGGATCGTCTTTCGGAACATGGGGATAAGGTGTGAATCCGGCGACACCCTGATATCCCATCAGGATCCCTTTCCATTTGCCGACATAATTGTTCTGATGGTCATGGCCGTGAAAGATGCCCAAAACATCGCCGCGATGCAAAACAGCGGCGAACATACCGCTGTTGATATTGGAGGGGCACTCCGGCTCCTGACGCATACCGATCGTCTTGGTGGTCATTGCCATTTCGCGAATTTCCGGCAAAGGGATGTGGAAAAACATCAGGCTGGGAATTTTTTTCCCATACCTGGTCTCCAAAGCTTTTGATGTCCGGTCATACCAGCTAATCTGGTCGATTTTGATCCAGTCGTAGCGGGCGCCGGGGATTTTCGAGTCACCATGCGAATCGAGCAACCAGATATTAAAGACCGGCTTTTCGCCGGCAGAATCCAGAATGAGGATATTCTTTTCCCCGACTCCGGAAAGACCGCGCTGCCAGCCGGCATTCACGTTGTAGGGATAAGCCTCGTAATATCCCATGTGATCGGCTTTGGTAATACCATATTTTGGCAGCTCTTCACAGTCGTGGTTGCCAAAGGTCACCGCCCAGGGAATCTCGGCTGCGGCGAGAACGCGACCGAGATGATCGATGGATTTGCGCAAATCGGCCAACTCGGGACCCGGATTGCCGGTCGTCATGTCGCCATTGACGATGATGAGGTCCGGTTGTTCCAGACCGATCAGGTTGACGATGAGTTCATCGGTCAAAGGCTCACCGTTGGCGTTGTAATGGGTATCCGAAATGGCGAGGATTTTAAAAGTTCCGTCGGTATTGAATTTGAGCTCTGGTTCAGCGGCTTGAGAAAATGGCGCCAGGGCGGCCGCAAACGCGATGAGCAGCAGGGTTAAACCGGTATGGATCCGCATAGAATCTCCTCTTTTCTGTATGTTTAATTTTCTGTCACCCCGGGGTGAAGGTGATTTTGAACAATAATAGGGATTCATCAATCCAAAATCAAGGAAAACACCAAGTCCGTGTTCCCGCAACCCTGCCTGTAGAAAAGCGATGTCGCCAGAAAAGAAATCCGATCGAACCAAGCGGAGAGTAAATAAAAATGGGCCGTGTGCCGGACACGGCCCATTTTTATCGATGAAACAAATTTACAAATCTGTTCTTATTTGACCAAAGCCATACGACTGATAAAGACCTGTCCGTCACACACCAGACGATAGAAATAGACGCCGCTGGGATGATCGACGGCGCTCCAGACCATGCCGTGGTGACCCGCATCCTGTATCTCGTCGACCAGAACAGTCAGACGCTGGCCAAAAAGATTGAACACCTCGAGCCGCACCGTCGCGCGCTCGGGCAGATAATAGCGAATAGTCGTTTCGGGATTAAAGGGATTGGGATAATTGCCGCACAACTCGAATCCCGTCGGTTGCCCCAAAGAGGAGGCCATAGTGGCCGCATTCAGGTCGGCGTTCTGCTGGTTGTTGCTCTTGAAAACGCCGAATTCGACGATCTGTCGCCAGCAGCCACTGGTATTGCTGGGTTCGTGGATCAGCAGTTTGATAAACCGACAGGTCTCTATCTGCTCGAGAGGTGTAACGACAGGTTCGCCGCCGTCCCGATCGATCAACAGAAGCGAGGTAAAATCTTCGGGGGCAGCGCTTTGACTGGAGACCTGAATTTCCATCTGTTTTGCCAGTCGGTTACGGACATAGGGCAGATCGATACCGTTGCCAGTTTGAATGGTGATTTGGTCGAAATCAAAAAGCGCCGAGTCGGGGGCAGCAAAGACCGCCCAGGCCGGACCTTTGTAAATCTGCCACGCCGGCCCTTCTCCATCCGCATCGCCTCGGGTCGTTACCGTGCCTTCCCAGCCGACCAGGTCGCCGTCCACGGCATTGTCCCAACCCTGTCCGGCATAGGTCGGCGAACCAGCGACAACGATGAGAGAAACACCCACAGGTTCCGTCCCGCCGTGTTCGGGATTGTGAAAACCAAAATCAGCGTCATAAAACCACCAGTCATGTTCCGGCGCATGAACCGTATACATCGTCGGGGTCGTGGCCACGTATCCCGCCGGCACCATTTCTTCCAGGACGCGCACCTCGTAATCGCCCGGTTTCATGCCGCGAAAGCTGTAATAGCCGTCCTGATCCGAGCGGTGTTCGAGATACTCGCCGGTGCCCAGATTCGTCAAGCGAACATGAACACCCTGCAAACCCGGCTCCTGTTCTTCCTTGACGCCGTTGGCGTTGAGATCATACCAGACCAGATCGCCGATATAGACATCGTCGAGTTTTGTCTTTTTAAACTCTTCCTTAAAATAGCCAAAATCCGCATCGGGAAAATGCTGTCCCTCCGCCAGATCGACGGTCATCGGCTCATTGTCGGTGGTCAACTCGTAATCTGCCGGAATGGTGGTCTCATCCACATCGACCACGTAAACGCCGGCAGGAAGATCGGGAAAGAGATAATAGCCGTTTTCATCGGTGACGGCGGTAGCGATCCGTTCTCCGGCTCGCAGCAAAAAGATTTTGACGCCGGGAATGCCCAATTCGTTGTCCTGAACAGCGTTTTTGTTGTCATCGTACCAGACCGTGTCGCCGATACTGCCGTAAAACGGGCCATCGCAATCCCGATCATCCGGATGGCGATAGCCAAAATCGCCAGCAAAGTACCAATATGATCCGGGCGGGACGATGATGATCTGAAAATCAGGGGTGGTTGGATAATAATCAGGTGGCAGAGAGGAGGGATCGGGCTTTAAGATGTAAGACCCAGGCGCAATATCGCGAAAACGATAGTTGCCATTGGAATCGGTCACAGTTTTAGATTCTTTGCCACCGTCCAGCGGAGACAATCGCATTAATACATTGGCAAATCCCGGTTCACATCCAGCCAACACGCCGTCGCTGTCATAGTCGTGCCAAACCAGATCGCCTATTACCACATCGTCCTGCTCCGTCGCAATATAGCCAGGAAAAAAATAGCCAATCGGATCGGCAACGCTCGGTTCCTGCTCTATTACCGTCAGCATCTGTGGCATATTGGCGGTTGTCAATATAGACCTGGCAGGTAAGGTTGTTTTGTCGACTTCGAGAGTAAAAGATCCAGCCGGCACTGAATAAAAGGTATAGTGTCCGGCTGCATTGGTAAAGACGACGGCGATTTCGCCACTCCCTTTCAGCAGCCGGACGCGCACGCCACTAAAGCCGACTTCCCCTACATCTTGAACGCCGTCTTCGTCGAGGTCAAACCAGACCTCTCCCGAAACCTGTCCGCTCTGAGCCCAGCCGGTCGTTGCCGATACCAGCAGGACACAGAGCACAACCATCGATAGCCATTTTTTCATGCAGCACCTCCAGATTGACAATCGTGTTGTGAAAGAAAAATCTTTGCTTGAAAACGGTCTGCGGCCGGGGCGACATGCGCTGGGGAAGGATGGATTTCTTTGTTTTCGTTCCCGGGAGATCCCATTCGAATTATACCGACCTGCATAGTGATTTGCGGATGCCCTTGGCACAAAAAAACGGGCAAAAAACGAGATCCTGGTGTTTTGCCCAATATTTGTTTTGCACCTTGCCGATTCTGCCTGGTTAAATGTATAAAAAACAGAATCTTTTAACAAACCAATCTCTCGCACATAAAAAGTAACAATTTTCAAGCCAAATTTGCTCTTATCCGCAGCAATATCGATCGAATTTTCTTGCCATTGCGGAAGAAAATGATTTTCTTTTCTGGAACCCTACGCCATCAAGGAGTCGCCCATGTTTCGTTCTCTCCATACCATCGCTGCAATCCTGACGGCAATCGCCCTTTCTGCGGCCGGCTGTGCCGGACTCTATTCCAGCAAACCTTCGGATCGTGACCCTGCTGCACCAACCGCATTGCGCGAATTCCGGGCCGCCTGGGTGGCCACCGTGGCCAATATCGACTGGCCCAGCCGCCCCGGGCTGTCCACAAATGAACAAAAAGCAGAAGCGCTTGCCATTCTCGACACAGCCAGAGTTCTCAATCTCAATGCCCTGATTTTTCAGGTCCGCCCGCAGTGCGATGCGTTTTATCCGAGCCCCTACGAACCCTGGTCTCTCTACCTTACCGGCCAACAGGGAGAGCCGCCGAACCCCTATTACGATCCGCTCGATTTCTGGATCCAGGAGGCGCACAACCGCGGTATCGAACTCCACGTCTGGTTCAATCCCTATCGCGCCCATCATCCGGCCGGGGGCGATATCACCGAAGCCTCGATCGTACGCAAACGGCCGGATCTGGTGCGAAAACTGGACAATGGCTATTACTGGCTCGATCCAGCCGAGCCGGGAACCCAGGAACACTCGTTTGCCGTGGTCATGGATGTCGTGCGGCGCTATGATATTGACGGTGTCCACTTTGACGACTATTTTTATCCCTATGGCGACGGCTCCTTTGCCGACGATCGCGCCTGGCAAGCCTATCGACAATCGGGCGGCAAACTAATACGCGAGAACTGGCGCCGCGATCAAGTCAACCGTTTTATTCGACGCGTCTATCGAGCGATCAAGAAAGATAAACCGCAGGTCAAATTCGGGTTGAGCCCCTTTGGAATCTGGCGCCCCAACCACCCCGCTTCAATCCAGGGTTTCGATCCCTATGCCGTGCTCTATGCCGATGCCCGGCTCTGGCTCAACGAGGGCTGGATCGATTACTGGACGCCGCAACTCTATTGGCCGACCAGCCAGATTCCGCAGAGCTATCCCGTGCTCCTTGGCTGGTGGGTTCAGGAAAACAAAAAACAGCGCCACCTCTGGCCCGGGCTTTTTACCAGCCGCGTGCGCGATAGCCTGGGCGTGGTGGAGAATTTCAACCAGATCATGATCGAGCGCGGCTTTGTGCCGGACAATCCCGGGCACGTCCATTTCAGCGTCAAAGCCTTTATGCGTGACAGCCTCGGACTCAATAGCACGCTTAAATCCGGACCCTATCGCCAGCCGGCGCTGGTACCCTCGTCGCCCTGGCTCGATGACAAACCGCCGCAGAAACCGCTGTTCACCAGCCGCATCGAAAACGACTCGCTCCTGGTCGCCTGGTCGCACCCCGAGCCGGCCGATGTTTTTCGCTGGGTGGTCTATACCCATACCGAATCGGGATGGAATGCTCACATCTATAATCGCCACGACCGCCAATGCCGCCTGGCCTTGGTGGATCTCATCGCCGGAACCGAAAACAAACCGGCCGAAATCGCAATCGCCGTCTCTGCCGTTGATCGCATGGGAAACGAGAGTCTCCGGGCACACGGCACAGCAGCTCTCTCACCGCCGAGCGTCGATTGATAGAATTCAGGATTAACCAATGGAGTCCTTTTAATGCGGTTTTTACTTTTTCTCATGATCCCCTTGTCCGTTTGGGCTGCGCCTTATGCCTATCCTCCGGCCAGCTACCGCACACCCATCTGTTTTCCGTATGACTGGCAGAAAAGCTTGGTCAACGAGCGTGGAGATCTGTGTTACGACTATGGGCCAGGGCCCTATTCTCACCCCGGCACACGCATCGCTGTCGCTCTGCAAGGAATCGACATGACCGTCGAGTCGCAAACGCTGGTCGACGCCCGCTCCCCGATTGTGCTGACCGATCTTCAGTCAACCGATGTCATGCTTGAACTCGAGGCCTTTGCTCTTGCCGATTCTCCGGCTCTGGAACCGGTCGTTTTATCCAACAGCGGCGAGGCGATTGCCCGCTCTAAAGGCTTTACCGGGGCCATCGCCTGGGCCGTGCCGTCGAAACCGGCTGATCCGGCATTTCGCAATGTGGGCTGGGGCACTGGCCGGCCGATCTGCTACACAATAGACGTCGAGCCCGGCAGCCGCAAACAGGTCATTCTGGGCTTTTGCGACAGCTATCGCCAAAAGGGTAAAATCCCCCGTGTCATGCAACTCGAGGTCGAAGGCGAAACAGCGCGGACAATCGATTTGCTCGTACTCGGAGAACAGGGACAGCCACAGGTATTTGATTTTGCCGCTGCCGACATCGATGGCGACGGCAAAATCGACATCACGGTACGAGCCGCCCCGCACACCACAGATCCCAATGTGATCCTCAACGTGATTTGGGTCTTTGCGCCGGAGCAAAAAATCGATCCTGCAGATCTAATCGCCGGCCGTCTTAATTACGCAGCTGAATTGATGCTCGATTGCGGCAATGAACCGCAACTGAAACAAACGCCGCTGCGCCGCGATGCACTGCTGGCGCGCTTTTCCGAGCATGATCAGGTACCAATCATCCGCATCACCACCCGCCGGGACCTGAACTGGGAAAGCGCCAGCGCACAGCTGCACACCGATGGACGGCCCTATCTGCAAACCCGGCCGGCGGCATCGCGCGCCGTTGCAAATGAATCCGGTTGGGAGCTGGAATTTCCTGCCGGCACCCGCGAGATCGAGATCCTGGTCAACCACACCTTTCGCCGCAACATCGAGACCCTTTCTTTTCCCGACCTGCAGCAGGAAAAAAAGCGAGCCTTATTCTACTGGCATGACTCTGCAGCAGTGCCGATACCGCCGATTCGTGTTCCCGACACGCGGGTTCAAAATCTGCTCGATGCGGCTTTGCGTGTGCTCTATCAGGTCGGCGATATCGTCGATGGATATCGCCAGTTTCAACCCGGTCCCACCGTCTATCGCGGTTTTTGGGCCAGCGACGGCAGCTGGGATGCCGATGCGGCGTTGCTGGCCGGCGATTTCGAAATGGCACGACTGACCCTGGATCGTTTTTTCGAACACCAGATGCCGTCGGGCCGTATCAAGATCATGTCCCCGGCACTGCTGCATCGCGAGACCTCGCACATACTCTGGCTCATTCCACGCTATGTCGAATTGACCGGCGATTCCCTCTGGCTCGCCGAACACTATCACCACCTCAAGGCAGCCGCCAACCATCTGGGCGACTTGAGACAGCAAGCGCTTGCTGACCCCCAGGCTATCTATTATGGGTTGCTGCCCCCCGGCCTGACCGACGGTGGCATCGGCGGTGTCAATGCCGAATATGGCGGCGTTTACTGGACTCTGATCGGACTCAAATCCGCCATCAAAGCGGCGAACCTGTTGTCAAATCGCGATGACAGTGAACGATGGCAAACCGAGTTCGACGCGCTGCTCTCCGCTTTTTATCGCGCCGCTCAGCGCGATCTGCAAACCGACACTCAAGGGAATACCTATCTACCGATGAAAATGGGCCTCACCGAACCGATTCCCGATCCCCAGCGCGGACAAGGTCAGCTTTTGCAAGCGGTTTTTCCCGGCGATATCTTTACCCTAAAAGATCCCTTTGTTGCGGGCCTGTTGAATATCTATCGACAAAATCTGGCGGAAAATCTCGCGCTTGATACCGGCTGGCTCAAAGATGGCGTCTGGCCCTTTCACGCCGCCCATCGCGGACTGGCACAGCTGTGGCTCGGGTTGAGCGACGAAGCCATCCAATCTTTATGGGGATTGGTCGAACATGCAGCACCGACTCTTGTCTGGGTGGAAGAACAGCTGCCTCGGCATCTTGGTACACGCACTTCGGGCGATTCCCCGCAGACCAACGCCAACGCCCAGCTCATCCGCCTCCTGCGTCACCTGCTGGTCTTGGAACGCGATAAGCAATTGGAAATTTTTCCCGCCTTGCCGGAAGAATGGGTTTTCCCCGGCGCTGAGCTCAAACTCGACCAATTGCCGACCGCTTTTGGCTCTCTGGAGCTCTCGCTTTCAATCGATGCAGAAGGTCAAAAGGCCCGTCTTGAAGTGCAACTGGCCAATCGAACAGCTGCTGTTCCCGATCTCGTTCTGCGTCTGGAACGACTGCACGAAAAAGGGTTTCAGCTGGTGGATCTACCTGACCATTCCGGGACTTTACGCCTGTCGGGACAAACAAAGGTGCACCTTGACTTGGTAACAAAGGAATCGCCATGAAAAAAGACGATACCCTGCCCCGCTGCCCCTGGGTCGATCTGTCCAAGCCGGATTATATCGCTTATCACGACAAGGAGTGGGGCGTTCCGGTTCGCGATGACCGCAAATGGTTCGAGTTTCTGCTGCTGGAATCGGCTCAGGCCGGATTGAGCTGGTATACGATCTTGCGCAAACGCGAGAATTACCGCGCCGCTTTTGCCGGCTTTGACCCGCAAAAAATCGCTCGTTTCAAAGACCCCGATATCGTCCGATTGATGAACGATGTGGGCATCGTGCGCAACCGGCGCAAGATCGAAGCCGCTGTCAACAATGCCCAAAAATTTCTCGATCTGCAGCAGGAATTCGGCAGCTTTGATGCCTATATCTGGCGCTTTGTCGATGGCTATCCCCAGGTTCACGAAATTCGCACCCTGAAGGATTACCCGACCGTATCGCCCGAATCCGATCACTTGAGCCGTGACCTGAAAAAGCACGGGTTCCGCTTTGTCGGTTCCACCATCTGTTATGCCCATATGCAGGCCACCGGTATGGTCAACGACCACAGCATCGACTGCTTTCGCCGCGAGACGATTATCCGCTCCTATCCGGCGCTATTCAGCCGGTGATGGCATTTGCGTGTTCGCAAAAACGGAGAGCCCATGCAAAAAAACTTTATGATTCGCCGCGGCAGACCGGACGATCTCGAAACCATCGCTCGCTTCAATATCGCCATGGCCCGGGAGACCGAAGGTATCGAACTCGAGACGGAAACGATTCGCGCCGGCGTGAGAAATCTGATGCAAAACCCCGAACGAGGATTCTATCTGGTGGCGGAAAGCGAGAGCGCGATCGCCGGATGTCTGATGATCACCTTTGAGTGGAGCGACTGGCGCAACGGCCTCTTTTGGTGGATTCAAAGCGTCTATGTTCAACCCGAATTCCGCCGTCAGGGCGTCTACCGCAGGCTCTACGCCACCATTCAGAAAGAGGCGCACCGGGATCCGATGATCTGCGGATTTCGACTCTATGTGGAAAAAAACAACGAACACGCCATTCAAACCTACCGCTCGCTGGGAATGGGTGAAACGCCTTACCGGATTTTCGAACAGACAAGCGAACGCTAAATTGGTGGACGACGCCAAAGGCCCTTTCCTGGCCGCCTACACGGATCGCGCGTCCCGCATTCCCGCTTGCTTTTCCCGGTGTGGATGATTACTTTTGGCTGTTCCGGAATCCATATCGAGACGAATCCATGTATTCATACCGCCTCTATAAACGGATCCTCTTCATCGGGATCCTGGTGCTGCTCGCGAGCGGGTGGGTCGTATTGCGATCGTTGACGGCCGCATCAAAAGCGATTCCCGACGCGACACAACTTTTGATCAGCCGCACGCATTGGATCGTTCTGGCATTGCTTGTCCTGTTGCTGACTGCATCCTTAATCGATACGCGCAACCGGATCAAGATGGCAATGATCGGCGGCCTCGCCGGTTATGCAGTCATCTCGCTTTATCCCCGCATCTTTCCCCTGGAATCCCTGATCGCATCCCGGCAAATCGAACACGCCATCGCCATGCAGCTCCTGGCCCTGGCATTCCTCGGCGTTGCCCTGCTTAACCTCCTGCTCTTTGCACCAGACAAGTTCGAACGCGTTCGGCTGAGCGGTGCGCTGACAAACATTCTGGTGGTTCTCCTGACCGCTGCAATTCTCGTGCGTTCCTTCGACCATCTGATATTGCCCGCTGTACTGGATTCGCCGCATAGCCCCCTCGTTTTCAACGCCTTGTTCGCCACCGTGGGACTGGTGCTGACGATCGATTTTGCTCGAGCACTTTACATCACTCTAAAAACCGGCTCGGATTATTACGGCGCTCTGGCGATTTCAACCATCTTCTTGCTTCTGGCAGCCGCTTCGGTGCAGGATCCGAACCGGCTTTCGTGGGCTTTGCCCTTGCAAACCCTGGCATTGCTCGCCCTTTTATGGCTGCCGCAAGCTCAAGTCCGACAGCTGATCCGTCCCCAACTCGAACTGCGCCGCTCATTGGAAGAGTCGCTGCAAAAAAGCCATCAACGCCTGCAGCACTATAAAGAATGGGTCGAATCGAATCAAATCGGATTTGTCACTGCCGATCGCCAGGGACGAATTGTGCGCATGAACGGCTGGATGCGACAAAAAACAGGAATGGAAAGTCCCGATCGCTCATTCACCGAATTGCTGTCCCCAACCGATCGCGAAGTTGCTCGTCTGCAGCTCGAAAAAATCAAAAGCGGAACCAGCAGCGCCTGGCAGGCCGATTTGCTCGATGCTGACGGAGGTCACTGCCCGGCGCTCATTTTTGGCTCGCCGCTGTTTGACGCCCACAGGCATTCAAGTGGTGGCCGCTTTGTCGTCGTCCCCCACTTGACACGTTCGGAACTGGATCGCTATAAAGTCCGAATCGACGAGATGCAGGCGAACGCGGAAAAACTGAAAAAAATCACTGCCACTGCGGAATCCAAACATCGACGGGAACTGAGCCTCTATCGCTCGGTTTTAGATGAGACGGCGGACCTGATTTTCGTTCTCGACAAACAGGGCCGCTGCATCCTGATGAACAAAAGCGCCCAACAGCTGCTGGGCCGACCGCCGGATCAGGTCAAGCCACGAAACCTTCCCGCGTTCATGCGCGATCTCTATCACCTGGAAGAAAATTCGAACGCCCCCTGGCAGATCGAACTGGATGATCATATCGCCCCGTTTTCGGGTGTCCGTGGTCAAACAAAATCCTACCGCTGGTCGATCCGACGAATTGCCATCGGGAGCCCCGAAGAGACTTTGACCCTCTGCCGGGGAGTCGATCAGGAAAAACTTTGGCAACAAGAAAATCGCTTCCACGAAAATTCCAGCCGGCTTGAAAATGGACTGCAGCAAGAGATTCAAATCCTGCAGCGACGACTTAAAGCTGCCCAGCAGCTGATAGCTGCGGATCAGGACTGGTCATTCGACCAGAATCTTCGCCGGATATTCACTCGTTTTTGTCATCTCTTTTGCGATCTGGGCTGGAAATCAGCGCTTTTTATGCGCCAGGAATCGCAAACGGAAAAGCTCACGCTTATCGCTTCGAGCGGAATGGGTCGAAACACCCTCGCCGAGTGGCGGGAAGGAACCGCCCCACTGTTGAATCGGCTCTGGGAACAACTCGATGAAAAAAAAAGATGCGGACCCGGATTCATACTGCATGACGCTGAGAGCGACAAATCAACCAGCCAGAAGCAATCCAGCACGCACGATTACCTGGTTCCAGTGAACGGGGAAAACAATGTCCTGGGATTCTATTTCGCCCTAAAAGCCGATTCTCAAGTCACTGATGATGAATTCGTCCAGAGCATTGCCGAATCGATCGCCGCACGGTCGCGGGCGATTATCGAACACAAGGCGGAATACGACTCGGCCCGAAACGAGCTGAAGGGGATCGACCAGAGCAGTCGGCAACAAACACATTTTTTCAATACCCAATCGCATGATTTACGCGCACCCCTTAATTCGATCTTGACTCTGACCGGTGTCCTGCTCAATGGTTTGTCAGGAAAACTGAACAGCGAACAGCGCAAACAGTTGACAGTGATTCAGCGCAGCAGCGAAACACTGTTGGCACGCCTCAACACCCTTTTGGACCTGGCCCGACTCGACGCCGGCCGTATGGAGATCGAGCGCAGTTATTTTGTCCTGGATGAGCTCATCGACGATCTCTCTGCCGCCTACACCGCCCTGGCCGATGCCCGGGGCTTGCGTTTTCACCTTCGCCGCGACAAAGACCTGCCCCGTTTTGCCTTTGGCGATCGTGAAAAAATTGAGCGGGTGCTGCACAATCTGTTGAGCAATGCAGTCAAATATACCGAAACCGGATCCGTCGGTCTGACAGTGAAATCGGATAAACGCCATAATACCCTGCGTTTCATCATCGAGGACAGCGGTCCAGGCATGACATCCCAAGAAATCGAGCGGGTTTTGCAGCCTTTTGAGCAAAACCGGCGCCGCTTCATTCGCCGGGAGGAGGGTACTGGATTGGGGCTCTCGATCGCCTGCCAGTTATGGGACCTGCTCGGCGGCCGAATGGCGATCGACAGCACCCGGGGGAAAGGCACAAAAATCAGTCTCGACCTGCCCCTGACGCAAATCCAAATCGAGCCTGAAACCTCGGCGTCCAAAAGCCCCGTAAAACAAACAAAGCACAACAGGCACCGAATTTTGGTCATCGACGACGACGATGACAGCCGCTATGCGGTGCAGGTCATACTCGAGGATGCCGGATATATCGTCGATCTGGCCGCCAATGGAAAACAGGGAATTCAACAGGCGAAAAAAGCGGCCCCGGATTTGATCTATCTGGACATGATGATGCCGGATATGAGCGGAGACGAGGTAGTCAAAAACCTGCGCCAGGACAAAAACTTGCGCCCGATAGCCATTGTCGCCATGACGGCGCAAAAAGAGGATCGATCTCGATTGAAAAAAAATGGATTTGACGACTTTTTGCCCAAGCCCTTTACTCTCAAGCAACTGTTGATAAAAACCCGCCGATGGTTAACCGAGCAACCAGGAGTGCAGAACCGTGAATGAGAACGAGCTGAAAAAGGCCTGGGATCTTTTCGCCCACAAACTCACGAATCCGCTTCACGCTGCAAGCCTCAACCTTGAGGTCGCCCGGGCCAAACTGGAAAACGCGGAATTGGACAAAAAAACGCTGCAGCACCTCCGCCTCGTCGCCGAGGATTTGGTTCGCATGCAAAAATTGGTGGATCGGTTCAACCGCTATCTGGAACAGGACGAAGCCGGACGAAAAAAAATCGCTTTACGCGACTGGCTGCAGAGGTAAAAGATGAACGAATCCCCGATTTCGGATCCGATTCTGATCGCCGACGACGATCTGTCTGTATTGACCGCCGTGAAAGGACTCTTGGCAATGGAAGGCTATGCTGTGCGCACGGCCAAGGATGGCCGCGAGGCGAGGCGTATTCTCGAACGCGAGCCGATCGCCCTCTTGCTCGCCGACCTCGATATGCCGTATGCCAGCGGTATCGATCTTTTGCAGCACATTCGCGACCGACAAATACAGACGCCGGTGATCATTATCACCGGCAAAGGCAGCATCGACACCGCGGTTCAGGCCATCAAAACCGGCGCCTACGACTATCTGACCAAGCCGGTGGATGCCCGCCGTCTGCGCGCCGTGATTCCCAAAGCGCTTGAACTCTATGCCTTGCGCCGTTCGCATAACCGGCTGCAACAGCGGCTGCAGGAACTGAGCGGTTTCGACGAGTTGATCGGCGAAGATCCGGCTATGCGTCAGGTCTATCATCGCATCGAGGCGGTAGCCGATACGCTCGCCACCGTACTGATCACCGGCGAAAGCGGTACCGGCAAGGAGCTGGTCGCCCGCGCCATTCACCGCCGCAGCAGCCGCCGACAACAGCCCTTTGTGGCGATCAACTGCTCGGCGCTGCCACGCGAAATTCTCGAAAACGAACTGTTCGGCCACGAAAAAGGCGCGTTTACCGGTGCGCTTCAGGAAAAAGCCGGGTGTTTCGAATTGGCGCATCAGGGCAGCCTCTTTCTCGATGAAATCGGCGACATGCCGCCCGACACACAAGTCAAACTGCTGCGCGTCCTGGAAGAACGGAGCTATCGCCGCCTGGGCGGCAAAGCGGAAATCACGGTCG
>JAFGJN010000173.1 GCA_016929055.1 Candidatus Zhuqueibacterota bacterium | reverse complement strand
GATCGATATAGTACCAGGTCGACCACGATTCGCTGGTGGTCAGGGGCATGCCGAGGCGATCGGCCCAGGCGGCAAAGTCGGCCAGTTTCTGCTGCTGCCGCTGAAACAGCATGGGCATCACCGTGCGGTGGGCTTGCGCGCATCGGTCGCTGAATTCTTTGAACCAGTCGTCAGTGGCAAAGATATCGCGGGTGATAAACTCATTGAATCGGCTGCGGCTGGTCCAGCGCGGATCGGCATCGAGATAGAAATGGACATCCAGACAGTCAAAGTCGAGGGGCACGCTGAACCAGCGCTGATCGCCGTGGATGGAGGCGGTGAATCTCAGTTGGGGGAATTCGCGCTGCAGCATTTTCATGGCACCGTTCAAATCGTCGGCCAAAAAATCGATCTGTTCGGCTGTGAACGGGAGGCCCTGCTCCCAATCCAGATCCACTTTTTCTTTCAACAGTTGTTTGTAGCCGCTCATGAAAAACGGCACCTCATTGTGAATATCGACCAAGAGCAGATTGGCAAAACCGAACTCTTTTTCCCAGTGGTGCAGAAAGGGAATCCAGATTTCCGCAGCCTGGCGATGGTCCCGCGGAATCCGTTCGACGCACGGCGAGATGCCGCTGCGGCCACACCAGTTGGTTTCATCGAACCACCAGGTGCTCAGGGTATAAAAGAGATTTTTTTTCAGCACTTTTTGCATGAATTCGATCAGCCACATTCCAGCAGGTCCGCTGCAGGGCGCGCTGTTGGCCCAGGGAAAAAAGGGCCGTTGCGGATCGCCCCAGGCAAATGATTTTTCCGGTTCCTCCAGGCGGATGAGATTGGGTAGCGGATCGATGCGCACCGTGTTGTAGCCGCGTTCCACCGTTTCCTCCAACACGCGGTCATAATCGGCAAAGGATTCACCCGGCTGATGGCGCAGCAGAAAAGCTTGATCCCACATGATGACCGTCATTCGCCGCGGATCGAGATATTCCCTGCAGTCGAATGCGGGATGTTGACCGAATGATGGTATCGCTCCGGTGGCGGCGATTTGGGAAGGGAAATCCATTGCATTACTCCTTTTCATTCAGGTTGAGTCGATTGATCAGCTCGCTGACGTGTGCAGGCAAATCGCCCGGCCACCCACCCTGCTCCAATCCGAGCGATACAATTTCACGCATCAAGTCGTCATAGCCCGCTGGTTTTTGCGGAAAGCTCTGGATATTGCCAGACCACAAGTTCAATCCCTTGTTGTAAAAAGCATTGTCCGAATACGGCTGTCCCCATACTCGATCTTTTGAAATCAACTGCAATCCCGGACTGGATTCTGCGGTGCAAACCGGCCCCCAGACCCGATTGTCTGTCAAAACGGCGCCGTCTACATAGTCGTCCATATAGAGGGCAAAAATCCATTTTTGTTGCGGGATCTCGATATCCCGGCGTTGCATCAGGTTGCGGTCGAATAGATTTCCCATACCGGTGGACCAGGAATAGAGCGGTGCTCCGTCGCTCAGTTTTTCCAGATACTCGATCACCATATTGTGATGGATTTTGTTGTTGCTGGTGTGCAAATATTTCTTGAAATTTTCACGGGTAAAGGTCGATTCTCTGCCGGCCGGCAGATCCTGCCAGCGCGTCGCATACTGGGCCCTGGCATTTCCATAGGAATCGACACCGCCGGGTTCCTGTTTATCCAGAGATTGAGCCAATTTATTTGGCCCGTAGGCATTCCAGTTGGCGCCGCAGATTTGAATGCCCACATAGGGAATATGGCGAAGGATGTTGAGCGAGATTTCATTCGATCCGCTCTGATAGAGGGTGATCGCCGCCGAATGCAGATAGCCACTCTGACCGGTGTGGTGAATATGGTTTCTCGTCAGAATATTGTTTTTATTGACGTCTTTTAATCCCGGTCCATATCCCTGCAAAAGAATTCCGCCGCATCCCATATAGGCCATTTCATTGGCGACGATTCGAATGCGCTGTGCGTGTTTTTCCAGATCGATGCCATAGCTGCCGCTGTAAAAGAATTTGCAGTTTTGAATGACCAGATTTTCCGCATCCTCGATGACGATCATGGCGTCCGGCAGTTCGGCCTGCCGTTTGATCCACTCTTCAGGCCACTGATCTTCCGCCATGCGATCGGTATAGCGGAATTCCAATCCTTCAAACTCGATGTGTTTGACCAGTTGCTGCTTATCCGCATCGCCGCGAATCTCGATCAGGCGGTAGAGGAGAGGTGCCATGACTCGATCATCCGCTCCCAGAGTGCCGGATTCTGGCCAGAGATAGACTTTACCGCGGCGCGAGTCGACCGCCCATTCGCCGGGTTCGTCGATAAAGGCGAGGGCATTGAGCAAATTGTAATTGCCTTCCTGAAACGAATCGAGCCAAAAGGTCGTGGGGTTCTTGCTGTGGCGATAGGCCGTCGAGTTTGGCGGATCGATGTCGTAAAGAACGGAAATGGTGTTCCAGTAATTGACCGGCATCAGATTGATTTCGATCTGCCCGTCCAGACCGCTCAGGTGGTTCAGCTCGCCCTCGGCAAAGCTGAGCATCTGGCCGTTTGCACCGACCGCTCCGATGGCTTGCGGTTTGGGCCAATCATGCCAATTGTCGGAATTGTACAAGCGCGCCAGGGTCTGGGGTTTATCGTTTATGAAAAGAAAGTGAAAATTCCATCCTTTGTCCACATTCGCCTCATAGATCTGCCCGTGCGCTTCGGGCCGCATACCCTTTATCGATCCAGACAGCGGTCGCCAGCCGGTAATCGCTTTGGCGCTGATCAGGACGGGCTTTTCCCCGTTATAGGCGGCATAGCGGATCGGTGCACCGTCCTGGCCGGAATCCTGATGATCCAGCTGGAAAACGCGATCCCGAAAATGAGTGCCGCCCCTTAGCAGCACCGCATAGCCCGAGGTAGGCGAGTGAGCATTTTTTTTGCTTTCCCGAATCGCATCGCGTGCTTTTTCCAGGGTGCCAAAGGGTGCCTCCAGAGTGCCGGGATTGTCGTCGTTTCCGGTCGGGGCGACATAAAAGTGCTGGTCTTGTGCCGTTCCGATCGTGACGAGAAGCAGGATGAGGCAGAAAAGGGCTGAAAAACCTGATTTAGCGTCCATTGTCACTCCGGTTGTTAAAAAGTCCGAAAAAATGACCGATTGTTCTCAATGATCGCTCAGGCGTTCGACCGAGAGGGTGCTGTGTCGAGCTGCCGACGGATTTCCTCCATACGTCTTCGGGTCAACGGATAGAACGACAGCAGGACGGTGCCGATCAAAAAGCCAGCCGGTTGGGTGATGACCAGTGCCAGGATCCAAAAACGAATGGTCTCCGGCGTCTGTAGCGTGAGAGCGGCATCGAATCCGGAAGCCACCAACAGAACACCCTGAAACGCCAGAGAAGTCGACAAGGCGATTTTTTCGACGCTGGTGTAGACGGCTCCATAGAACCCTTCGCGGCGTTCGCCGCTCTCGAGTTCGTCGTTGTCGCAGATGTCGGCGATCATTGAATTGGTGAGCATCGGCATGGTATTGGTAAAAACCCCGATCAGAGTGGCCGTGAAAAGGCTGGGCCAGTGCAGCGCAAGCGTCCAGGATTTTGAACCGAGGGCGAGGGTGTAATTCAGAAACGATGGTTCGTGGTTGGTAAAGGTCAGGCCCAGCGAAGCGTAGGCCAAAGCGCTCATGGACAGCATAATCAGCAGGGTCGGTTTTTTGCCGATGCGGGCCGAAAGCGCGGCAATCGGTGACATGGCGAGAAAATTGGCGATATTGATGGTGTTGAAAAAAATCGCCAAAAAGGCCACGCCTTTAAGCTGCTGTCCCTTGCCGATATGGTAGACAAAGACATAATAGAAAAAGATGCCGGTGACGGCCATGCCAAAGCGGGCGATAAAATTGCTGCCGACCAGCAGCCAAAAGGGCTTGTTGTTCAGCGTCATTCGCACCGCTTTTTTAAAGGGGATTCTGTTTTGGGATTGCAGCGAAAGCCGTTCGCGGCAGAGAAGGGAAGGAAGGCCGGTCGCCAGAATGACGATGGCCATCAGGACACTGACCGGGATCACGCCCTGCGAGCCCCGCAGGATGTCGGCCTGGTCACCTTCAAACCACATACACAGGGGCATCAGCCAGGGTGTCAGGAATCCAGCGGCCGCAAAGGCAATGAACCGCCATTTAAAAAGGTAGGTTCTTTCGTCATAATTGGTGGTCATTTCGTAGCCCATGGCATAGTGAGGGATGTTAAAGAGCGAATATCCCACCGCATAGAGCAAAGACATCATGACCATAAGATAAAGAAAGGTCTTCCATTCCGTTCGCATCGCGGCCAGGGTCGTCTGCCGGTGGCTGGGCGAGGGAGGGGCAACCGTTGGGGTGGATTCGTTGTCGGCGTCGGTGTCGAAACATTGGACAGGAGCGGCTTCCCTATAGGACTGGAGCGACTGCTTTTTTTGTGACAGCGGGGCATGCCAGAGCAAAACACTGACTGCCGCCGTGATCAAGAGTCCGACAAGCAGCCAGGGTCGTCGGCGCCCCCAGCGCGAGCGGGTGTTGTCCGAGAGATGTCCGACCAGAGGATCGGTGATGAAATCCAAAAACCTCGGCACGGCGCACGCCAGACTGACCAGTACGGCATTGACGCCCAACGCGTTGATATAGATGACATTGACCAGGCTGTTCAGGCCGTAGGTGATGGAGGCATCGGTGAATCCGCCCAGCCCCCAGAGAAATCTTTTGGACCGCGGGACCTGCTCCGTGTGTCGGGACTCGTCAAAGGGGTTTGCTCGGGCCATCTCTGTTTCTTTCGTTTGTCGCTTGCTGCTGTCGAGGAGGAAGGAGAGACCACTCTGCAACCCACTCTTGCCGCAGAGGATTCGGTAATCTCTCCTCTTTTTAACCAATTAAAAGACCAAAATCAAGCAAAAGCTGTGGTCCAATCTTTCTTGAAAGAAAAAATTTTTTGCCCCAATGCATTTTTTTGTTTCATTTAGTCTAATTGTTTGTACATTTAGACCAGAGATTGTCTCAAAGGGTTTGACGAATCCGTTTGTTGTACCACTGGATTGGCAACGATCAGTTCACTGGACAATGAGCGGTTATCCTTTGTTCTGTGCCAAACCCGATCCGTTTTGTAAGGTCTCATTTTTTGGCCGGTCGACTGTAATCCAAAGGTGTGATCCGGACACAGCACCGATTAACTCGGGATTGGGTGATTGAGTCGCGACTCTGGATCAGATCTAAACTCGAAACAGGAGGCGATTATGGAAAAACTCCAGGTGATTTCGCCTGTGGACGGCAAAGTCTATGTCGAACTGGACGCACACGATCCGCATGCGATCGATCGAGTTCTCGAACGGGCTAAAAAAGCGCACAAAGCGTGGCGAACTGTTTCGCTGCCGGAGCGCATGCCCTCTATTCAGCGATTCATCGATGCATTTGTGGAATCGACCGATCGCATCAGCACCGAACTCGCCTGGCAGATGGGTCGCCCGCTGCGTTTCGGGCCCAATGAGGTTGGGGGCACACGCGAGCGTACCTTGGGCATGCTCGATCTCGCCGAGTCTGCGCTTGCCGATCTTTATGTCGGCGAAAAACCTGGATTTCGGCGTTTTATTCGCCACCAGCCGCTTGGCACCGTTTTTGTCGTTCCGGCCTGGAACTATCCCTACCTCATTGCCGTCAATTCCATCGTTCCGGCGCTGCTGGCCGGCAATGCCGTGATTTTGAAACATTCGGCCCAGACCCCCCTGGTCGCCGAACGATTCGCGGATGCCTTTGCAGCTGCTGGTCTTCCTGACGGTCTGTTTCAGTTTCTGCATCTGACCCACCGCGATACGGCCGCGGTTATTCGCGACCCGCGAGTCGATTTTGTCGCCTTTACGGGTTCGGTCGCCGGCGGCCACCAAATCCAGAAAACCGCTGCCGATCGTTTTATCGGCGTCGGACTCGAGTTGGGTGGCAAGGATCCTGCCTATGTGGCAGCCGATGCGGATCTCGCCTTTTCGGTGGAAAATCTGGTCGATGGATCGTTTTACAATTCGGGTCAATCCTGTTGCGGTATCGAACGCATCTATGTGCACGAATCGCTTTATGACGATTTTGTCGCTCAATTTGTCGCTTTGACCGAGCAGTACAAGCTCGGCAATCCGCTCGATCCGGAAACCAATCTCGGACCGGTGGCCAAAAAGAGTGGCGCCGATCTTGTTCGCCGCCACATCGATGAGGCGGTGCGCTCGGGGGCTCGAGCGCTGGTGGATGCGGCTCGTTTTCCACAAACTGAACTGGGGCCCACCTATCTGACGCCACAGGTGTTGGTCGATGTGGATCATACGATGGCTGTGATGATCGAGGAGAGTTTTGGGCCCGTCG
>JAFGJN010000172.1 GCA_016929055.1 Candidatus Zhuqueibacterota bacterium | reverse complement strand
GTCGTTTGCATGGCCTGGATCGATCTCTTGACGGCATCGATTTTTGAAATCACCTGGGCGATCGCTTTAAAGTATTCAGACGGCCTGCGCAAAGTCCGGCCTACGGCGATTCTGATCGTCGCCATGATTCTCAGCTTTGTTTTTCTCACCCGTGCCGTACGAACCCTGCCGATCGGTACAGCCTATGCAGTCTGGACCGGTATCGGCGCCGCCGGCACTGCGCTTTTGGGTATGGTGCTGTTCGGCGAATCGACCGCACCTCTTCGACTGGCATGTATTGTCCTCATCGCAGCCGGAATCATTGGCCTGCGCTTGTTCGCTGCCGATTGATTTGAAGGGTGAAATAAAAAAACAGCAAATTTTTTCTCCTTTTATTCGGTTATATAGGAATAAAACCGAAAATCAGGAGAAATCGTTGTGACACGCCCCTCTCTCGTTCATATCGTCCGCGCGCCGTTTTTTTCATCCATTCTCGCGCCACTGCTCTATGGCTCTTTTTTGAGCGCATCGCTGAACCGCACCTTCGACGCGATCAATTTCGCTCTGGTGCTGATTCTCGGGGTCTGCGTTCATGCCGCCACCAATGTCTACAATGACATTTATGACACGCTCCAGGGTACCGATCGTTTCAATCGCCACCGCAACCCGTTCAGCGGTGGTTCCGGGCTCCTGGTGCAACAACCCGAGTTGATAAAAACATTTTTCCGCGTCGCCCGTATCGCTGTGTTGGGGACGCTGGCGAGCGCCGCCGTGCTGCTCTTCCGCATCGATCCGGCTCTGCGCCCCATTTTCCTCGCCATTGTGATTACAGCTGTCTTTTTCAGCAAATACTATACGGCCGCACCCATCAAGCTCGCCTATCGCGGCTGGGGTGAAGTGGCTGTCTGGTTCGCTTTCGGGCCCCTGGCAATTGCCATCGCTGCTCTGGCCCAGAACCTCTTCTGGCATCCGGTCATCTGGACCGCCATGCCGGCAACCGGTCTGAGCACCTCATCCATTCTCCTCATCGGCCAATTGATCGATCGTCAGGCTGACGAAGCTGGAGGCAAACACGGAGTGGCCGTACGCTGGGGTTCCGTTCCTGCCGCGCGTCTCTATCTCGCACTCCAACTTTTGCTCATTGCCAACATCGTTGTCGTAGCCGTGATGTTGCGGCCGATCGGACTTTTACTTCTCCTGTCCCTCATTCCTTATATCGACCTTCCGCGCACGGCTCGCCAGGTGCTGAAAAACGCTCGGGATCCGCAAAACTTGAAAAACGCAGCGGCAGCCAACGTCCGCATTCATCTCCTTTTTTCATCGATAATGGCAGTGAGCAGTGCGGCGATTTTTGTCTTTTCACAGTGAAAATCAACGGTGTCCCATCTGATAACGGGACACGAGTGCATGAAAATCTCAATTGATCTGAATTGGGGTGCCGGAAAAGACACCGCGCACCCGATTCAGATCGCCGACCGCCTCCCAATACGAATCCGCTTCGCGCTTGATCCGAACCCAGGAATCGATTTTGATTCGATCGCCGGCACCCAATTGCATGATTTGCATAACCTTCTCCCCGGAAGGCAGCGATTGCGACGCGGACAGATGGACACGGCCGTCGGCATTTATTTTGTCCCCTTCAGGCAGCAACCCGGAAAACAGAGCCCTGGAATGGGTCTGCAGTCGAACCTGCCCATCCTCCCATTCAGCCGTCTTTATTCGAAAAGCAGTCGTGTGCAAATCGTTGCCGCCGACAGCGATTTTTCCGACAAGATCCCCGCGCAAGACAGAATCCTTCGGTGCAACTGTGAAAATATCACGGTGATAATCGCAAGACGCAATCTCACCGACAAACTCGCCCTGTCCCTCCAAAACTGTATAGTCGGTGAGATAATTCAATAGATTGAAAAAATCGATCTGCTCCAGTTCATCCTGGCGGTCATAAAACAAGAAAGCCATTGAACCGCGAAACGCAAATTTTTCCGTCCGAACCCAATCGAGAGGATTGTCGTTCGCCAGCACAACGATTTTTCCCGCTTTGCGGCGATTGATTTCCAAAGCGACAGAAAAAGCGCTGCGACTGCCGGTAAAAGGCAACTCGCGGACAGTTTCGATTTCCGGATTGTCAAGCGACCCCTGCATCACCGCTGTAAAGAGCGTGACCAAAGGTGGCTCTGCACTCTGATCGCGAACAATCAGAAAATCGAGTTTCTCCGGGTTGCCGGGTTGTCTCGGCGCTCTTCCTTTGCACCAATAGAGTTGCTGCCACTGGTTCTGCGGCATGTAAAGCGTCAGGAGCGTGTCGTCATGCTGCCAGCGAAAGGACCAATCACCATCCGGATAACCGCGTCTGACATCGTCTAGATAGGAATAACCGCCGCCCCGATAGGTTTGCAAAAGCCGCGGATCCGTTGTCTGCCGCAAACGCCTGTCATCATACAGCACATACAATCCGACGTCCTCACCAGCCAGAGTACCTCGGTGTCGTTCCCAGAGAATTTTTTCCGATTTCACTTTTCCGGCAAATCCATGCAGCGAATAATCGTGGGTTTGTCCCCCTGACACAGCAAAAAGATCGATGAAAAACGGCAGGCCCGTCGGCGGATCGATCAACAGCAGGTGCCGCCTGTACTGGGTTACGGTATCCGGATAGACCGACGGTGCTGTAGCGGCTACCCACTGGACATTTGGCGATGTGGCAAAATAGTCCAGGTGGCCGGCACGTCGGTTTGTCTGCCGCCGTTGATCAACCACAACCGTGTTGTGGCTCAGCGTGTTTCGCTCCCACGCCGCCGGATCGGGCATAAACGCTTCGCTGGAAGGTGTGCCTAAATCCGGGGTCAGTTTTTTTCCCATAGCAAACAGCTCGATCGACAGACGATCGAAATGGCCATATCCGGTTTCCGAACCGCCATAATAGAGGGTGGCGGCAAGCGATTGAGGCGTCTGCTGATCGCGCAAAACTCCCAACCCGTATCCGCACAGGACCTCGCTGCGGCGTCCAACTGTCGCAGATGCAGCTTTGGCCTCGAGAGCATCGATGGACAATGGCTCATGAAAAAGATCGGCAAATTCAGTAAATGCTCCCTCCACCTGCATCTTTTTCAGCAAAGCAAAAGCCGACTCGGGTGTGGGAAATGCCGGGTAAACCTGCCGCACCGTCCGCAGCGGCAGATCCATGCGCCCGCCGTTTACCGTACCAAACTCGCCGATGGCCGGATGGAATCGATCGATGGCGAGCATACGATGGGGGAAAAGCACAAGCTCTGCCAGTCGGGGATCGTCAAATGCTGCCAGACCCAATTTGTTCAACAAACCGTGGCAATCGACCAGATCGATCGATTGCGCGATTCCAAATGCTGCCAAAGAATTGCGGGGTATGCCCTCGCGATAGAAAAAATCGGCGAGCCCTTGCTCCAGACCTGTGACAGAAGGATCGTCCGGCATGCCATTCAGCGCGAACTCGATCAGTCGATCCTGCTCAAGTGAGTCATCGACAACGCAGGCCAGGGTCAGAGCAGCGAGCTGATGGCTGCCGAACGCCCCGCGAATCCGTCCATCGAACAAACCGACAACAAATTCCTGCAAAAGATGGCTGCGGATGTGCGACTCGTTTTCAACCGAGGCCGGAAGAATATTGGAAAAGGCTTTTGTCAAATCGCGGGCCAGACCGACTTCTTCAGCCGCTTCGAGAATGCGGCCGGGCATGGCCGCGCGCTTGTGATCAGCGCTGCAGGATTGGTCGGTAAAACTCATGTGCGGATAAAAGTCGGCGATGCGGCCGAGAAGAATTGCAGCTTTGTGGGCATAGACCGGGTCGCCAGTCAAAAGATAGGCGCGCGAGAGCGCCAGTGTTCCCGGCACGATTGTATCGAGCCAAAGCTTGCGGCAATAGTGAGCTGTAAAACAATGCCGGGTACCGGTTTTGGGATCCTGCCACCCCCCTCCCGAATCGATCTGTTTGCCCTGCAATAGCGAGGAATCGCGCAATCCGGACGCCAAAAATGCAGAAAAATCGTGACTCGGATAGCGCTCACCGCCCATCGAACAAACGACCTTCCATGGATCCCGAAACGGATCGATTGTCCAGGGATCGGATCCTCGCGTAAAAATTTCGATACCATGTTCGGGGCACCCGGCAAAATCGCTGGCGCTGGCGCGCGGCACGTGCGGCGGTGGAATGATCTCCCGCAGTTGCTGATCGCTCAGAGCCATCC
>JAFGJN010000171.1 GCA_016929055.1 Candidatus Zhuqueibacterota bacterium | reverse complement strand
ATGAGGAGGATTCTCGTCATCCTGATCAAAATCAAGGGGGCTTTTAGTTTCTTTGATTGTTTGACTCTTGATCGTGTGTGTATAAATTAGGATTGTTCGGACATCGTTCTGTCCTAAAAGCTCTTGAATCGTTCGAATATCATAATTGGCTTGAGCAGGTAACTGACGAAACTGTGTCGAAAGGTATGTGCTGTTGCTCTTTTTGTCATTTAGTGATTGAGGTGTTTTATCGTGTCAAAATTTTTAAAATTGCCTGATCCATCCTGCATAGGTCTTGTGGGTACAAGGTGAATAGTGCCGTATTTTGATAGTTGTATCCAGAGCTTGATAAACATCTGGCCATAATAATGTCGTTTTTTCCACATTCCAAATAGGAGCGTGATGAACAGGATGTTTTTTATATGGAGAGTCTAATGATAAAATATTTTTCACTGGTGTCCCAAACGGGGACACCACACAACCTTTCTGATGTAAAAACAATAGAGGTTTTCATGTATAGCAGATCAGGTTCGCCATTTTGCCGTTTGGACTAACTTATTATTTATCAGTCGACTAATCATGCTACACAAACCTGTTTTGGACAGGTGTGCAAAATGATATTAAAAAAGCAATCAAAAATTATTTTTTTTGACAATAGTCGGAATGACCAGCGGTCTAACAAAATACACAATTGTGTTTTAAACTTTTAATTATATTTAGTTTAAATGTTTTGATGCGCGTTATACTATCCGGTATTGTTTACCGGCTAACACGTTTGAGAAACACAGTTAACTGTTTAATTATTTTATATTAAAAGCATACCGCCTATCTACATAGCGGATAATGTCTGGTTAATCATATTGTTAGACCAAACCAAAACAAAATAAATTTTTTATGAACTCATCAGAAGTAAAAATATTTCAATCAGATGATGGAAAAACTGAAATTCAAGTCAAACTTGAAAAAGAGACCGTCTGGTTGTCACAAAAGCAAATGGCAGATCTGTTTGAAAAAGACACGGATACGATTGGATTGCATTTGAGAAATATTTACAAATCATCCGAGTTGGAAGAACAGGCAACTACCGAGGAATACTCGGTAGTTCAAACTGAGGGGAATCGAAAAGTCCGTCGAAACATAAAATTTTATAACCTCGATGCTATTATTTCTGTGGGATATCGTGTTAATTCAAAAAGAGGCATTCAGTTTCGTATTTGGGCTACTCGAGTTTTAAAAGAATTTTTGATAAAAGGATATGCACTGAATGAGAAGCTTTTAAGCCAACAAAACCAAAAGTTACTGGAATTGAGAAATACGGTCAAGATGCTTGGAAAAGTACTTGATTATAAAAACCTTTCGACTGAGGAATCCACAGGATTATTGAAACTCGTTTCCGATTATGCGTATGCGCTGGATATCCTTGATCAATATGATTATCAGAAATTAAAGATTGATCATACAACCGATAAAGAGACTTTCCGTCTCGACTATAATGAAGCAATAGAACAGATTCAAAAAATAAAGAAAAAAATGCCCAGTCCCTATTTGGCAATGAAAAAGATAAATCCTTCAGGAGTTCGGTTGCAGCAATTTATCAGACTTTTGATGGGAAAGATTTATATCCTAGCATAGAAGAAAAAGCTGCTCATTTGCTGTATTTTATTGTGAAAAACCATTCGTTCACTGATGGCAATAAAAGAATTGCAGCACTATTGTTTCTTTATTTTCTTGAAAAGAATAAAGCCCTGTTTGATGAAACCGGAAATAAACGTATTGCCGATAATGCACTTGTTGCTTTAACCCTAATGATCGCTGTTAGCAAACCGGAAGAAAAGGAAACAATTATCAAAGTGACTGTAAATCTGATCAATAAAAAGAATTAGCGAATAGTGCAGGAGTTGATAGTCTAACAATAGCATGAACCAGATGCAGCACCACCCACCCCTAACCCAACCGCCGCTGCACTGGTTATGCTGATCGTTATGATCACTCTTTTTAGCAGGCCAAGTTATCCTGAAAAAAGGGTCGAGCTGAGGTAATACTTTCAGGCGGGCGCGATGATAGCGGCGAGTTCCTGGCGGCTTGTCCCCAGTGCGAGGAGCGATTTGATGAGAAGATCGATGGATACAGACGGATCGCCGGCTTCCATTTTGGCGACGCGGGACTGATTGGATTTTAATAGTCTGGCAAGCTGTGTCTGGGTCAGCTCTTTTTCGAGTCTGCGTTTTTTGAGATTTTGGCCGAGGGTGAGCTTGAGTTCGATATAGGCCGTTTCGTCATCGGTGAGGCCGAGAAAGTCCTGGGTTGAGCCAACAATCCAACCCTGCTCTATTAATTTCTTTCTTTTGGCTTTATCCATGATTGATTCCTTGTATTCAAGATCAAATAGAATCATAAAGCTTGATTCGGTTTTGACAGAGTTCGATGATCTGTTTGGGTGTCCGGGTTGTTTTTTTATCAAAGACATTCAAGATGACGATCGCATCCGGATCGATTCTGTAGACGATTCGCCAGGTCACATTTTTATCATTTATCCGCAATTCGTAGCATCTGGGTCCGATGGTTGGCATGGGGCGGCGACAGAATCTCGCCCTGCTGGAGTTTTCGCAGCAAAAAACCGGCTTCCAGGCGCGCGCCAGGTGAAAATGGCGGTGATTTGACCTTGCCATGCAACCACACGAGTGGTTTGTCATCAGGACTCATGTTTTAAATTTATGCCAGATTAGACATAAACGCAAGAATTTTTTTTTCTGTTTCTTGCTCCATGGTAGTCTACTGGTTTGCGCTACAATGGATCAGAACTCGTTGCTTACTAGATTTTTTATCCGGTCATATAACGGTTGGCTTTTCGAATATCATAAAGTGGCCACCGCACACACACAATGTTAGAATTTTCATGATTGAATAAATATACGAATATTTTCAACATGCCTATGAAATTTGTATTTAATAATTTGATTTGTATCATCCTATTCTCTTCGATTGTAGGATCGTGTCAAGCCTTGGATTCATTGCTGGCATACTATCCCCTTAATGATGGTGATTATTGGGAGTACATTGAAGAAGAGATCGACCCCGTTTTCAACACCTATTCCAGCGAAGAATATTATCATAAGGTTATCGGTGATACCATGCTTCCGGCTTCGCATGTCTATAAAGTCATCGAAAAATACAGTATAAATGAAAACAACACTGAGTATATATTTGAAAGAATAGACACTCTTACCGCAAACATATATCGTTTCGTTGATGTTGACGATGTGTGGCCAAAACAACGCTTAATCGACAGTTTGAATATACCATTATATTCTAGTTTTTCTGGTTTCTCTCGCTACTATTCCCGGCCTGCAAGAATTAGCCTGCAAAGAATTTCACTCGATACCCTTTTCAATAAACCTGTAACGATTCTTCACTTTATAGCATGTGATCTTTTGTGGGATTATGAATACTCTTTTGCTCAACATATCGGATTATTAAGTGCAAGAGCGACAACACCAGAAGCAACGTTCTACTATACGTGGCGCCTAAAATATGCAATGGTGGAAGGAATTGAATATGATCTAGAAAATGGTTTCGACTCTTTTGCAACCAAAATGTTGCCGGATTTTATTCTACATCAGAATTATCCTAATCCTTTTAATTTGAATACTATCATTGAATATGATCTGTTGATTCCCGGACGTGTAGAGTTCATTTTATACAATGTTCTCGGTCAGAAAGTGAAAACTATCAATGAAAATCAGTCTTGTGGGTCTCATAAGATTGTACTCTCTGCAAGCGGTCTGAGTTCGGGTGTTTATTTTTATGAAATTAAAACCGGTTCTTTTTCTATGCGAAAGAAATTACTGGTTCTGCAGTAATTTCTAAGCATCGGCCGCACCGGACGCAGGGCGGCCGGTTGTGGTCGCGAGGTAGTCATTGCCACTTTAGTATAATTGAGTTCGCTAGTACCACCCGCGCTCGCCCTGCGCTGGTGGGCCGTTTCGTTATTTGTGAGAAGGAAATAATCTTGATAATAATTAGGCTTTTTTTATGCTGAACATCTTTGTTGATGCGGATGCATGTCCAGTAAAACAGGAGGTTTTTCGTGTCGCAAACCGATATGGCCTCCATGTCACGTTGGTGTCCAACTCGTGGATGCGAATACCAGATAACGAGTGGATTATACTGAAAATTGTTGACGACGAATTCGATGCGGCTGATGATTGGATTGTCGAACATATCCAGTCTGATGACATCGTGATTACAGCTGATATTCCCCTTGCCAGCCGCTGTTTACAAAAAGGCGCTCGAATATTGGGCCCAACCGGGAAGGTATTTACGGAAAACAATATTGGTCAGGCCATTGCAACAATAAACCTATTCTCTGAACTCCGAAAAGCAGGTGAAATTACGGGCGGTCCACCGCCTTTTAAAAAAAGTGATCGATCATTCTTTCTTCAGAAGCTCGATCAAGTCATTCAATCAATAAATCGTGAAAATCCTAAAAACATAAAAGTATGATCATTCGTGTCCGGTCGAACGACCGGACACGAATGAAACGAAATGAATAGCGACGAAGGGGCAGCAGCGGTGTTTGCACACATTTGAAACAGCATGGGATTTTTTGTGTGTTATCCGGCGGTGCCTGTGTCACCATTCCCGGCTGAAATTCGACAGCCGTTGACCCGCGGTTTTCGCCGATCACCAGGCCGGGATAGAGGTATTATCAGCCGACCAGGCTGGTCGGCCTGCAGTTCAAACCGTATCGTCTGAAATCAACGGTCAGCGGACGGGTATGACGAATCGGTTTTGAGAAGATTGTCGGCAAAACCCACCCCATAAATTCCAGCAGAGCGCGATCGCCGAGTCCGCCGTTCTTGCGGACGAGGTAGCGCGCGGAGCTCGCCGCAGGATCCTGGCCCCGCATCTATCGCCGACCGAACTTGCAGTTTTCTCAAAAATGTACAACTCTACCAAACCCAGTTAAAAGATTAAACACCATAGCGATAGGTGCGGGGGCGGAAAAGAAAAAGTCAAGTTCCATGTGCGAAATGCAAAAGTTGAAAAATATTTTCGGGTTCCCAGTCTCTGCCACCTTTTGGAATAAACCGAACCTGTCCATAACCGGGACATAAAACCATTACCTGTTCATATTTAGACGATTTATGGACACGTTCAGTCTCGCCTGTGAACAGCAACAGCCGGTAAAGCCAACTGGATGCATTCCCAGCCCTCGGCCGAAAACGAGAAAAAAACTACCGATAACCCATGAAAATCTGCAGGAATTTCTGATCCGTTGCGGCCGTTATTACCTCCACACCAAATCGAGGATGAACCCGTTCCACACAACCCAACTGAAACCAAGGAGAGACATGACAACAAATCAAACCGCTCTGGTGACCGGCGCATCGAGCGGAATCGGACGCGAGATCGCCGAAATTTTGATCGATCACGGATATTCAGTGGTGGTCACTGCCCGCACCGAGGCGACCCTGACGTCTCTAAAAGAAAAAGCCAAGACTTCCGGCCAGGTGATCGCCATTCCCCTGGATCTGGCTCACCCCAATGGGGCCGACCGATTGGTCGAAAAGCTGAATCAAGAGGGAATACAAATCGATCTGCTCATCAACAATGCCGGATTCGGCGATTACACTCTTTTTCATCTCGCCGACTGGAGCAAAATCGCCGACATGCTTCAGCTCAACATCACCGCGTTGACCCGACTCACCCATTTGCTGTTGCCCGGCATGATCGAGCGCGGCAGCGGTCGAATCCTCAACGTGGCCAGCGTTGCTTCCTTTTTTCCCGGACCGCTGATGGCGGTCTATTACGCCACCAAGGCCTATGTGCTCTCGTTTTCCGAGGCGCTCGCCAACGAAACCCAGGACACCGGTGTGACGGTAACCACCCTTTGTCCCGGACCCACGGAGTCGGGATTCCAGGAAACCGCCAACATGAACCATACCCGTGTGGCGCAACAGTTCAAAATGCCCGATTCCCGCAGCGTCGCGGAATTCGGGGTGCGCGCCATGCTGGCCGGCAAACGGGTGGCGATTCACGGCTGGATGAATCGCTTGTTCATTTTTGCCCAGCGCTTTTTGCCCCGATCTCTGGTGTTGACAGCTGTGCGCCGGGTCCAGGAATCGCGCCACGATTGAAAAGATAAAACACGTTTTCAGCTTGAAACCAGTCTACCGTCAAAGCGGCCGAGTTGGCGGGGAACGATGCGAGCGGATTGATTCCATGGCACCCATCTGGAACCATCCATGACGGCGGGATTTGTAAGGTACGATCACAGTACATCTGCACTGCGATTCGGGCGATGCGATCCGTAAACCGGATCGCCAGTCACGCTTTGAATCGGTTTGCCTGAATTCCATATTTTTTCAGTTTGTAGCGCAGGTGGCGCTCGCTCATGTGCAAAAGCTCGGCCGCCCGGGTTTGCACACCACCGGCAGATTTCATGGCTTGCAGGAGCAGATCGGTTTCAAACCTCGCCACCTGTTCCTCAAAACCGCCGGCCGAGATGTCGGTGCAAGAGGTGTCACTCCGCTCACCGCGCAATAAAACAGGCAGATCGGCAGTCGACAAGAGTGTGTCGCGGCTCAGCACAACCGCCCGTTCGATGATGTTTTCCAATTCGCGCACATTGCCGGGAAACGAATATTTCATCAGCAGATCCATCGCCTCCTTGGAAACACCGGTGATGGACTTGCCGGTCATCAGGCTGAACCGCCGGACAAAATGATCCGTGAGCAAGGGGATATCCTCCCGCCGCCGGCGCAACGGCGGCAGCTCCACCTTGACCACATTGAGGCGGTAATAGAGATCCTGGCGAAAAGTGCCCTCGCGCACCGCATCTTCGAGCGACCGATTGGTCGCGGTAATAAGACGCACATCGAGTTTGATCGGTTGGGAACCGCCCACCCGTTCAAATTCCTGTTCCTGTAACACGCGCAAAAGTTTGACCTGGGTGCTGAGCGGAATCTCCCCGACCTCATCGATAAACAGCGTGCCACCGTCTGCCAGCTCAAAACGGCCTTTGCGGAACTTGTCCGCTCCGGTAAAGGCCCCCTTTTCGTGGCCAAAAAGTTCGCTTTCAACCAGATTATCGGACAGCGCCGCCATATTGATCGCCACAAAGGGTTTGTCGCCGCGGTCACCGGCGTAGTGAATGGCTTTGGCGACCAGCTCTTTGCCGGTCCCGCTTTCGCCGACGATCAGGACGGTCGCCCGGCTGGCCGCCGCGCGCAATGCCACGCTCAGCACCTCGTCCATGGCCGGACTTGCAGAGATGATGCCGCCAAAACTCAGTTTTTCCGCCACCAATTCCCGCAGCCGCCGGTTTTCGGAAACCAGCTGTTTTCGCTCCAGTGTCTTTGCCACCACCCAGTGCAGCTGTTCCAGATCGATCGGTTTGCCGATAAAGTCCACCGCACCGCTTTTCATCGCTTCAGTGGCGGACTCGACGCTGCCATAGGCGGTCATGATGATGACATCGATCTCTGGATTGATCTCCTTGACCCCTTTTAAGACCGCAGCACCATCCATATCCGGCATGCGCAGATCCGTGAGCACCAGGTCGATCTGGCCGGACGTGACCGCTTCGATCGCCTCGCGCCCCGAAGCGGCATCTTGAATGTGGTAGCCTTTTTTCTGCAAAAACCCGGTCAGGGTTTCGCGCTGGGCCGCCTCGTCGTCAACGACCAAAATTCGATAATCGACTTTCATATCCGGCCTTTCGGCAGTTGAAGGGTAAAAAGAGTCCCGCGGCTTTTTTCACTTTCTACATACACGGCTCCACCGTGTTGCGCGACAATCTGCTGCACGATCGGAAGACCGAGTCCGGTTCCTTTTTCCTTGGTGGTGTAATAGAGATTGAAAATTTTTTCCAGTTGCTCGGCATCCATTCCCGCACCTGTATCCCGCACTCGGATCAGCAGGTTTTTCCCTTCCCGTGCGCAACTCAATTCAACCCGATTTCCAGTCGAACAGGCGTCGATGCCATTGCGCACAAGATTGATCAGCGCTTGCTTCATTTTTGCCCGATCCAGACGCACCTCACCGTCGACGGCACAGACAGCGGTCAATTCGACTTTTTTGCTCCGCGCTTCCGGCCCCAAAAGAGTGACCAGGTCATGCACCATTTCCGACAGGTTTACCGGTTCCGGCGCCAGCTCTGCCGGCCGGGCAAACTGCAGGAACTGTTGAATGATATCGTTGATGCGCCGGCTTTCATCGACCACAATAGCGGTCAATCGCCGGTACTCGTCGCCGCCATCGATCGGAGTAAATTCGCTGCGGAAGCGCTGGGCGATCATGCTGATGGCGTTGAGGGGGTTGCGGATCTCGTGGGCCACCCCTGAAGCCAGATGGCCCATAGCGGAAAGCTGATCGCGGCGTTTGAGATCCTGCTGCAAAAGTTTCTCCTCGGTCACATCCTTGATCACTGCAAAAGCGGTATCGATACCCCCTTTGCCGTCGCGCACCAGCCCGATGCTCATCACCACAGTCAAATCGCCAGCCGGTGTTTTCAGCAGCCATTCGCGGTTGATCACAGGATTTTCCTCATCCATTGCGCGCTGCAACTCCCGACACAGATCGGCATTGACGGCAGCGCAATCCGCTCCAACCAGTTCCCCACCCTCAAACCCGAAAAACTTTTCCGCCCGGGCATTGGCCAGGGTCACCCGGTTGTTGCGGTCGACGGCAAGCACCGCTTCGGTCATGTTTTGCAGAATACTGCCGGTATAGGTTTCGATGCGGCGATAGGCCGTCTGCAAGGCGCGATAATTCTGGGCGCCGATCAACCCATTGCCCGCCACAGCTCCGACGATCAACAGCAGAAGCGAAGCGAGAATGGCGCGGCGCCGAGCCGAATCCATAGCGCTCTGCAGATGCGCGCCGCTCAGGCCGATGCGCAAAACGCCTTCCGGCTGGCCGTCGATAATCAGGCTCTGAACGACTTCATAGACATCACCATCCTGGTAGGGCGTATGTCGTCCCCAGACGCTGTCGGGGAAGGCGACCGCACGAACCAAAAACGGATCGTCCAGCAAAGGCTCGACCTCTTTGACACCTTCGGAGGCCAGGACCACCCGGCTGCTGTCCTGCACCAGGGCATAGACCACACCGCGTGATCGCCCGATATCGCGGATCAATCTTCCGGCACCAACCTGACGTCGAAAATCGAGCATCTCTTCCGCGTCGATATTGAGGATAAGGGTCCCACCCAGGCGTCGTTTTTTTGCAACCGCAAAACGCTGTCCCGAGGCAAAACGGCTTTGATGAAAACCGAGCAACAATTCATTCTCATCCTCCTGAAAGCGGGGATGAATCAGGCCGGCAGCAGCCATACGTCTCGCCGCTCCCCGGGGCGAACTGCTCATGATCCTCTCGCCGTCGACATCAAAGATATTGGCGCGATGAATGCCGTTTGCTTCCGTCAACCGCCTCAGCTTTTCCTCAGTCAACAGCCCCGAAGCGTCCAGTTCCTCCAAGAATCGCGCATTGCTCAAAAGCTTTTCCGCCAGCGTCTCTTCGATAATCGTAAAACTGGCCGTCGCATTGAGCATCGATTTTTGCAGCAAAGCCATCATTGCTCGCCCCTGTTCGTCAAGGGTCTGCAAAAGCTCGCGCCGAACACTGCGCAATTCCAGAATCGTCGAGAAAAACATCAGAGCCGCGATCAATCCGGCCAAAGCTACAATCACGGCGGGACTGAGCACCGAGAGCCGATATCGTGAAGGGCGAACCGATAAACCCTGCATGGATAACTCCTCTGCCTATGATTCCCTGCTTGGTCGGTACCAGGTTAAGTTTTGCGCTTTTACCCAAATGACCACAAATTGGATGGATCCAGGGCGATTTGGATGCAAATCAGGGATTCGTTGCTTTATCTGTCGCTGTCGTTCTGACATGAACCCGGCAACACTCTGAATCCCACAAGGTGCATTCGACGGTGAATTCGGCCTGAGGATCAAGAGCTGAGACCATGCCTTGCATCGGATCCAGGCAATAGAGCCGGCAGGGCGAAGGGGCGCCCATTTTCCGCGCCAGACCGCATAATTGACAGCTTTTGGCAACGGCATTTATACCATCATCCGTCTTTTCGATCCGCCAATCCGCACAATTGAAAAGTTCTGCAAGGGCGGTAAATACTCGCTCAGGTGACTCGATGCCGAATGCCCGGCATTTGTGCGCACCCAGGGCAAATTGTTCGCGGCGCTTGATTTCCTGTAACTCTGTCAATCCGCCGCTCAAGTTCAACAGCCGTACGGAATCGGCCAAAGCAGCAACATACACTTGCTGCAACAGTTTTACTTTTCGTTCCATTTCCATTTCTCTCTCCTTTCAGGTTCTGTTTCAGCCGAGCCGGAGCGAAAAAACACTCGGGCGTCTTTTACCTGATGAGTGCAGGAAAGAGAAAGTTTGTGACAAAAAATCAGGTGAAAAACCGCTCCGAAGAAAAAAAATATCCCAAGAAGGCTTTTCAGAAAAGCTATATGGTTTCGAATTCAAGGAAGCGTCCGGTCTGTTGAAAAAACCGGGCTTTTTGAACCGTATGGCGGATGCGTTCGTATTCGGCGGGCAGATCGATCTCTTGTACCCATTTGTGCATTTTGCATCGGCACTGCCCCTGGCGGTTAAAGAGGGCACACTCGTCGGTGAGGAAACGGTAGAGCTTTCGGCGCGAGCGGGAGACCCGTTGTCGTACCGAGGTTTCCTGGCACTGCAGCACTCGAGCGATATCGGCATAGTCGAGTTCGGCGATGTCGCGCAGAATATAGGCGAGACGGCTGTCCGGGTCGAGGCAGTGAAGCGTACCGAGCAGACAAAGGTCGCATTGTTGTCGAACCCAGAGGTCGCGTTCGGACCGATTCGGCACCGCTAGAGGCTGGCTTTCATCGTGAAAATAACTGCGCAGAAAACGGATCGAATAGGTCGTTTCTTTGCGGGCATAGCGCATAATGGTGCGCGCAGCGATGGTATAGATCCAGGTCGAAATCCTGGACTCTCCGCGAAAAGCGGAAAGATTTGAAAGAATTTCCAGCCATGCCTGCTGTTCGGCATCCGCAGCGTATTGCGGGTTGCGAATCATGCGCCGGCACAGCGCACGCACCAGAGTGGTATAGTCGCGAACCAGAGAGTCGGGATCGGGCGAGGGCTGGGTGTTGCATGGCAGAGATTTTGCCGTCTTCATCGGTTATCCGATCCTAATCTTCACTCAAATCGCGGCCGGCCTGGTGCAGGGCAGAGAGGCCGACGCTGTACGAGACGGCGGCTGCGGCCGGCAAGCGCGTATTGGCGACGATCAATCCGACGCCGAAAATAGCCGACCAGATGCCGCGCCAGAGCTGTTTTTTGCTCTCTTTTTTGGACTTGCGCGTCTCTTTGCGTGCCTTTTCGAGCCGTACCTTGGCCGCCTGATGCAGGGTTTCCAGCGTTTGGCCTAACTCGGCGAGCTCGGCGACCGGTTTCGTTGCGCGTTTGGGCTCCTTTTGCAGCCCGGCGATGGCGCGTCTGACATCAGCGGAACGAACGCGCAAATCGCGCACCGCTGCGGTCTCTCTGGCGAGCAGTCGCGTTGCCGATACAGCCGCAGCGGCGATCTGTGCCGCATTCAGATCCCGCGGTTGTGCCGGCACGATGACTCGGCGATAGAGTTCATCGAGCCGGCTGTCCTCCAGCGATTTCAACACGTGCCCCAGAGCACGGTCTGCGTCTTTTTCACCCTGGGCTGTCGGCGTCTTGCCCGCGATCAGCCGTTGATGCGCTTTTTTCAGCTCATAAAGATTGTCGAGGACCAGTTGGACGGGTTGTTCCATGCACTTTCTCCTCTTTCGACTCGTTTGCACCCCGGGGTAAGCGGGTAAAAATGATCTTGAATCTTGTAAAAAAAAAGTGTATGTTGAATTTTGTTTGACACAAAACTCTTGGCGGTCACGCGATTCGCGTACAAGATACGAAATCATCATACGATCAGCAACGCAATTTCATCTCATTCCGTATCGAATGGATCCGTTCGTTTGCGAATACGATCGATGCACATCGGCAAACCCAGACCGAACTCGGCCGATCCGATTGGAGCACAATCGAATCGAACGGATCGCCACCACCGTGCGAATTTACATTTCGCGGCCCTGGCCGCTGAATTTGCCCATAGGAATTCCCCGGCGTCAACCGGCTCGAACTTTTTTTTCATTTTATCCATACCGGCGGTTCGGGCCGTTTGCGCAAACCCGTTGCGAGAGGAGATGCTTGATGAAGATTCTGGTGATCAACTGCGGCAGTTCATCGCTCAAATTCCAGTTGATAGAGATGGAAAACGAAAAAGTTCTGGCCAAGGGTTTGGTGGAAAAGATCGGTTCGAGCGAGGCGATCCTCAACTACAAACCGGGCGACAAAAATAAAATCGTTCAGACGCGTGAAATACTGGATCACGATACAGCCCTGAGCCTGGTTCTCGGGCTTTTGATGCATCCGCAGAGCGGGGTCATTAAAGATACATCGGACATTTTTGCTGTTGGTCACCGTTTGGTGCACGGAGGCGAAGAATTCAGCGGGTCAGTATTGATCACGGAAAAAGTCATTTCAGGCGTGCGCCGCTGCAACCAGTTCGCGCCGCTGCACAATCCCCACAATCTCAAAGGCGTGGAAGTCTGTGAACGCCTGCTGCCCGGCATTCCCGAGGTCGGCGTTTTCGATACCGCCTTTCATCACACTTTACCGCCCAAAGCCTACATCTATGCCCTGCCCATGGCGTTATACCGCAAGCACGGCATTCGGCGCTATGGCTTTCACGGCACGTCCCACCGTTATGTCGCGCAAAAAGCGGCGGAATACATGGGCAAACCAATCGATGAGCTCAAGATCATCACCTGTCATATTGGCAACGGGGTCAGCGTCACCGCCATCGACGGTGGCAAGTCTGTCGAGACGAGCATGGGATTCACGCCGCTGGAAGGCTTGGTGATGGGCACCCGCTGCGGCGATATCGATCCGGCGTTGGTACCCTATATCGCCAAATCGGAAAAACTGACGTTGGAGCAGGTCGATTCGCTGTTGAACAAAAGCAGCGGCATGCTCGGTTTGACCGAGACCACCAACGACCTCCGTGAGATCGAAATGGAAGCCGAGAACGGCTCCGAAACCTATGTTTTGGCGATGGATATCTTTATTCACCGCCTCATCAAATATATCGGAGCTTATACGGCGGTGCTCGGCGGCCTCGATTGTCTGGTCTTTACCGCCGGTGCGGGTGAAAAATCACCCTATATCCGCAGCCGGGTGTGCAAAAATCTCGGTTACCTGGGCATCTCGATCGATGAGGCCAAAGACAATGAAAATGCCTTTGACATCGGAACCGGCAGGGTCAAAGTTCTGGTCGTACCAACCAACGAAGAACTGGCCATTGCCCGAGACACCCAACTGATCCTGGACGAACTTGAAAAAGAGATGGCCGAATCGTTGAGCGAAGAGGAATTGGCCAAGGCGCTATCGCGAATCTCCAGCGACGACAAGGCGGAAATCCTGTCGATCTGGATGAAAAATCCGCACATTTCGATTTTTGACCTCGCCGAACAAATCGAGAGCAACACCGGCAAATCTTTTCCGATTCCGGTTCTCAAACGAGAGATCGAAATCCTTGGACTCGACAAAGTATCGGAAGAAAAGAAAAAACAACTCAGCACCAAGATCTGATCTTTTTTGCATCGAGTTAGCGGCCCGGCGCCAAACCGCCGGGCCTTTTTCATTCCTGTCCCAAACATATTTTTGCGACACGGTTGATGTGATCATTTTGAAATTCACCAATAAAACAGTTGCCTCTCGACCTGCCTTATATTTTTTCGCAGATTTGACGGCAATAAAGGTCGAGTGATGTCCACAAATCGGACACCACCGCCTTTTTTTGAATAGTTGACATGCGCGTTTTGTTTAACAGAAAAGGACGATAGCATAAAGGCCAAGCTCGGGAGAAATAGATGAACAAAGTAACCAAAGAAGAAAGCGGGTGGATGCTGGCCCACATCTGGCTGGCGGCGTTGGAAGAAACAGCTCGGGATTTTCACGGCAGCCGGCCAAAGACATTTCTCGAACGCGCCTATCATCACGCAACCGAACAATTTTTGCGTTCGCTGGAAAATGATTACGGCATCTATCCCCGTCGAGTGAGCACCATCCTCGAAGGATTGGAGGAATATATCCGACTGGGTGTCCTCGGTGGTCTGTTCAGAGACGCCGGCCAATTTACACTCACAGAAGTCAATCCCAATCGGGTCGAGATCGATGTTCTGGATTGTCCCTATCGCGCCATGTGCGGAGAACTGATGAACAGCGGGGTTTCGCCCAACGACCTGACCTGTCCGCGGCTCGGTTGTTTTCGCGCGGCGGTGAATATTTTAGCGGATATTGATTGTACCTACGAGATGACCGAAATCAAAGAGCGAGGGTGTCTCGGGTACATCGAAAGGATCTGAATTCGCTTGGGGAGCTGATTCCGCCGACACCATGGCAGAAGACAGGAGAAACGAATCGCGGGAGTAGAAAAATGACAGCACGGGTGAACATGAAGACCCGGCAGATCGCCCAGCTGAGCGAGGACCGGCAAGCCCGACGGCGAGCTTTGATTGAGTTGGGCCGTTTGAAAGATCCGGATCTCTATGAACTGTTTCTCGACGCCCTTTCGGACACCAACAAAGGCGTGCAACATGCGGCCATTATGGCGCTTGGCCGGCTCGGCAACCCCGATGCCGTATCCCGGCTGGCAAAACCCAAATTTCTCAATGCCGACGATCTTGAGATCCGTCTGGCGACGGTGCAGGCGCTCGGCAAACTCGGCGATGCCGGCGTGATCGACCATCTTTTCGCCCGCGTTGACGACAAAGAGTGGTTGGTCCGCAACGAAGCCCTTTCGGTTTTGCGCGACAAGGTCGAGTCCATCGTACACAACGCCGATCCGGCGCAGGCGCGTGTACTCGTGCGCATGCTGGCTGTTTCTGACCCCGGCATCACCGAGATCGCTGTTCAGGGACTGATCGAAATGGCCCCTCGCATCCGCCAAATGCTGTGCGACGCTCTGCAGAATGTCCGTCCGGCTATTCGATGTTATGCCGCCCAGGTTCTCGGCCAAGCGCGCATCGACGCCGTGCCCGAGTTGATCAAGGCTCTCGGCGACTCGGAACCGCTTGTGCGCGCAGAAGCGGCGCGGGCACTCGGAGCCATTGGCCATGATTCGGCAATTCCCCACCTGATCGCTGCTCTCCGCGATCGCCATGAGCAAAACCGGCAGACAACCGCCGAAGCTCTGATACGCTTTGGATCCAGGGCTCTGCCCCAACTGCACGGCCAGGTGAACCACATCAAAGAGAGTCCGGTCAAAGCGGCCTTGATCGATATTCTGGGCGAAATCGGCGACAAATCGAGTATGCCGATTCTAATTCACCATCTCTCGGACAGTTGCTTTGTCATACGCAATGCTGCGGTCCGCGCTCTGCGGCGTTTTGGCCGGGCGGCTGCCGACGCCGTTCTGCCCAGCTTGCAGATCACGCCTCTCGACATCTCGGAATTGATGCGAATCGCTCAAGGAGCTGCATCAGAAGGCGACCGCCTGCGCGCGGTTCGAGCTCTGGGCGCTCTGGAAGAACATCGCTCCGCCGAGTTGTTGAAGGGATTGAGCCAAAGCGAAAATGCAAAAATCGCCCATGCCGTCCAGGAAGCGTTGTTCCGCATCGGCTGTGCCGCCTGGGGGCGATGTGGTGCTTTAATTGTGATCGGTGAGACAGCAACCGGCGAGTGGATCGACGCCATCATTCCGTCTTTGGCAGACGACTCGCCCCATGTGCGATACGAAGCAGTGCGGGCCGTCGGCCGTCTCAATGGAGTAAAAGCCGTAGCCAGGGTTCAAGAACTGGCTCTGCACGATCCGGTTGTTCCCGTGCGCACCCAGGCGCTCAAAGTTTTACGCGAATTGGCTGCCGGGTCGGATGATTTGCTGCAAAGCGCTCTTGAGGCCATAGAGGACAGCGAAACGCCCGTGCGCCTGGAAGCCACCCGAATCCTCGGAGATCTGGTGCGTGAAGAAGGTCTTGCCCCGCTCACGGCCCGCCTTCAGGACCCGATGTGGAGCATCCGCCTGAGCGCCGAAAATGGACTGGTTAACTATGGCGCCGCCATCGTGCCGCAATTGCTCGACTTGTTGAAACTGGACAAATCCGAAGCCCTTCACCGCGTCATCAGCGCTTTGGGCCGTTTGGGCGACTCTGCTGCCATCGCCCCCCTCGAAGCGATCACACAAAATCCGAAAATCCGGCCCAAAACTCTGGAAATTACCCGCCAGGCCCTGGTGCGTCTGAAAAAGAAACATCGCCAGCATTAAAGGCAATATCGCTGTGGCAAAAGATTATACCCCGACCCATGGGTGTCCGGTAGCCGGACACCAGAGACCCCGACCATAAAACAATGACTGGCGGAAAAAACTGCGCTTGAATCTGCACTAAAAAAAAGGCAGGCCTTTGGTCAAGGTCTGCCTTTTTCGTTGAGCGGGAGACGGGATTCGAACCCGCGACCCTCAGCTTGGGAAGCTGATGCTCTACCAACTGAGCTACTCCCGCATTTTGCATCACCCAATATAGACGATTTTTCCGGATTTACAAGAATTTTTTGCTTGTCCAGCAGCGCTGTTTGTATCTCTGGCAAGACAGCAATCCAGTGACCTCACTTTTACGTCCTGCTCCCTGCCCAGTTTCAAAACGACCGGGAGGTGTTTTTCCAGATTTCGGTCACGACAGCAACAGCCTGTGGCGGTGTAAGGGTTTCAAGATCGATCCAGTGAATGCGTGCATCGCGGCGGAACCAGGTCATTTGTCGCTTGGCATAGTGCCGGGTGTTTTTTTTGATCTCCTCGACCATCTGCACGCTATTCAGCTCACCCCGTAGCAGGGCAAACACTTCCCGGTAGCCTACCGTGCGCAAGGCATTCAAATCAACACCATAGCCGTCTGCCTGCAAGCGCATCACCTCCTCCACCAACCCGTTGACGATCATGCGATCCGTCCGTTCATCGATACGGCGGTACAAGGCATCCCGTTGTCGCCACAACCCGACCCACACCGGGGTAAAATCGGCGCGCTGTTCCTCGCCGCTGCGATAGCGGGAGATCGGGATTCCCGACAATTCATACACTTCGAGCGCGCGCACCACGCGTTGCATATCGTTGGGATGCAGTCGGTCAGCAGAATCGGGGTCCACTTGTGCCAGTCGGCGATGGGCGGTATTTACCCCGTAGCGGCGGCAAAAACGCTGCCATTTCTCCTTGACCGGCGCCGAGCTGATGCGGGGAGCGAACAAACCGTCGACCAGCGCACGCAGATAAAAACCGGAACCGCCGACCACCAGCGGACATTTACCGCGTCGCAGCAGATTGGCGAGACAGCGGCGAGCCTCTCGTCCATATTCGCCAGCGCTGTAGTCCTGGTCGGGATCGCGGATATCGATAAAATGATGCACCGCACGCGCCCGGTCAGCCGCCGTGGGCTTGGCCGTGCCGATATCGAGTTGACGATAGACCTGACGCGAATCGGCAGAGACGATCTCGGCATTCAGTCGTTCAGCCAGCTCGAGCGACAACTCGGTCTTGCCCACCGCCGTCGCTCCGACAAGCAGCAGCGCTCTATTTTCGTTCAAATCGCTTATCCAGTTCAT
>JAFGJN010000170.1 GCA_016929055.1 Candidatus Zhuqueibacterota bacterium | reverse complement strand
GAATCGATCCTGCCAGCCGATCGGCAAAGGCTGGGGCGTGTCGCTTATATCGAGCCAGACAACATCGCCCCAATCCAGGGGATGCAGCACCGAAACTGGTTGACGGTTGACCGTCGCACCTCGCAGATACGCCACAAACGAACCATGAACGGTTAAAGCAAAATGCAAAACCGTTCCTCCCATCGGCAATTCGACTCGCCGTCCATCCGGCGTAAAAACACGGACACCACCGCCCGCCTCCGGAACAAATCGACGTCGGACATTGGCTTCTTTTTGCTTGTCGGAAGTCAAGAATCGATTGCCGCTCTGATCTTCAGGAATTAAACGAATCGGTATCACGTCGCTTATCGACTTTGGAGGTCGAGGAACAATCAGCACCGTGTGAATCGCCCGATAACCGCTGTTGGTGCATTCACCGATATAGTCGTGAAGCTGGGATGGCCGATGGCTAAAGTGCCGATGCAACACTCCGAGCACATGATAACAATCGGCAGCGTTGGGACACATCACGGCGATATAACCCCACTTGTGCAATGCACGCGATCCGTGCAGATTCCCATCACGGCCCAACTCGCGGTCAATCGCACCAATATGCCGCCATTCCCATCCAACCCGCCGCCCCGATCCGACGACTTTTTGAATTTCGGCGCAGAGCAAATGGGTCAGGGTAGGAGTCGCAACTTCTTCTCTTACCAAATCCACCAGAGCTTGAAAACGCTCGGAATCAGACAACAAAAGCGCCGCATTCTCCAAAACATTGCGCTCGTGCCATAAACCGAAATAGTCAGCTGTTTTGACCAAAACCGAACGACAAAAGGCGCTGAAAACGATTGGGTCGGTGATGCTGCAGCGGTAATGCATCGGTTGATAAAGAGTACGATCAAAGGAAACGGGAGATTGGTAAAAACGAAGCGTCCAATTAAAGAGGGTGCCTTCCCAATCGAGATGATCGAGCTTGTCGAACAAAAAAAGCGGTACCGAACGCCAATCCCGCAAGGCCGGAATGACATCGGTTACCAATTGCTGCGCAACATCGGCATCCCGTCCATCGAGAGAAGCCAAAAGCTCCCGATCCTCCATGATCTGCACGACCGGCTCTTGAAGGCGATCGCCAAAAAAGTCAAATACAGAACCGCTCGGCAAGCCGTGCAAAAAAGCCGCCTGCGCCAATGCCAAGTCGCCGAATCGATCCAACAATTGCATCGCCAGACGGCGGTAGTGGGTTAAATTCACAGCATTCGAATAGAGAGGTGCATATTCAGCCAGAACCTGCGGTATTTGGCAGAAAATCTTTTCAATCCACCGATTCAACTCTCGATGCATATAAACCTCGACCCTCTAATCGAAAGACCTGGAATGTGAAAATTTGCCGACCTTTGCTTGATCCTGCTTAAATTTAATCACTTTGACCGACCAAATCAAGCCAAATAATCAATTAATTGCTGCAATATTATCCCCTAAAATCGGTTCGCTCAATCGTAAACTACTAAAAAACAAAAATGAAAAGTTCTTTTTCACCCCAATTCGACGAACAGCACTTTAATTATCGTTTTTTTGACTATTTTTATTTTTTTTATTGACTTTTATTGTTGCGCATTGTATCTTTCGGTAGAAATCAAAACAAATTCGACTTGTGGCGGAAACTTGTAATGAATGATGAATTATTGCGATTCAAAAGGCGGTCGCATTCTCGACGATTCGAACACGATGTGATTTGCACTCCCAAGGCACAAGGGCCCGGAGGAGCCCGGGATGGCTAAAGGGAAAAACCCAACGCCGATTCTTTTGCATTTCCCTCGACTCTTTTTTCCCAACCATCCTTTCAAGCTTTCTCGATTCGAGCTCCCCGTCCCTGATTGCAAAATATCCGATGCTTTGCTGTCTTGTCAGACGCAATCCTGTCCTAATTTTTGGGTATATGGGAAAGGGGGAAAAGATGTTGATCATCACGACATTGAGAACGCTGATCCGTATCGTTTTCAACACGATCGTCATCATCTTGATCGCCCTTTTTCTGATCTACCTGGCGGTATGCGATCGACATCCCATGGCATCGGCCTCGGGCGCTCAGCAACGACCTCGGCCCCAGCAACCAGCGGCTAATCAAGCAGCCAAGGTTCCGCTGCCTTTGCCCGATTCTCGGCAAACCCTTCACCTGCGCCGCTTTCACGATCGCGTCTTTCACTGCCGCATCCATCGACTGCAGCCCAATGAAGACGTGATCAGCGTCTGTTCTCGATTCGGCGAGAGCAGCCGTTTCATCCTCTGCCTGAGCGGTTTTCAGAACGGCCGGGATGTTCGACCGGGTGATGTGCTCTATTTTCCCGTGCGCGGGGATTAAAGCCACCGTAACACCCGTGGCGAACAAGTCAGAAAAACTGACAGAAGCGATGGGCGCGATTGTTTTCTATTGTTGTCATGTGTTTTACGACCCGGCAGTTGGGGGGCTGCCGGGATTTTTACCCTCGAATCAATTCCAACACCTGCGGCAACAGCGTTCGCGTGGTGCTCATCGCTTCCCCCCCCTCGATGGTCTCCCGTCCTGACCAGTCGCCAAAGTATCCCCCAGCTTCGCGCAAAATAACCGGAAAGGGTCCGCAGTCCCAACTGCTCATCTCCGGATCCAGCATCAATTCCACACGCCCGGTTGCGACCAGGGCATGGCCATAAGCATCGGAACAGCCCATTCGATAATAGGTTGCTTGCTGAATACGCTTCCATTCGGCGCCGCGTCCGCAAACCTCGAAACTCGCCGCATCGGTAAAAGCCACCATGCCGCGCGCCAGATTAGGTGTGTCGATGACTCTGGCTGGCCGGCCGTTCCAGGTACACCCCAACCCGCTGGCAGCAGCAACCATCTCATCAAGCGCCGGGAAATAGACCGCACCCACTTCGATCCGGCCTTCAATCTCCAAGCCGATCAACACTCCATAGAGCGGTACTCCGCGCACAAATGACTTGGTTCCGTCTATGGGGTCGATGATCCATCGATAATCGGATCTTTCCGCGCCTCCAACGCCAAATTCTTCCCCCACGATGGCATGATCCGGGAATTGCTTTTCGATACGAGCCCGAATCAAGGCCTCTGCTTCGCGATCAGCAATTGTCACCGGCGTGTCATCCGGCTTGAAGTCGGTGCGCGTGCCTGCACGAAAATAACCCAGGGTCAAACGACCCGCCTCATATACCGTTTCAACAGCAAAATCGAACAACTCTCTCAATGCT
>JAFGJN010000169.1 GCA_016929055.1 Candidatus Zhuqueibacterota bacterium | reverse complement strand
GGTGCGGTTTTCTGATACCGGCTTAGATGGATTATATTTTCGATGACATTGACCAGTTCGCGATGGCCGAACGGTTTGTTGAGAAACGCCCGCAGCCCCAGAGCGAAACAGTCTTTGATATCCTGAATGAACTCGGATCGCGCCGTGAGAATGACGATGGGTGTTTCTTTGATTTCATCATATGCTTTGTCCTGACCGATCGTTTTGATGAATTGTGATCCGTTGATATCAGGCAGCATATAATCGAGCACGATGATGTCCGGTTTTTCCAAACGGGCTTTTTCCAGCCCCTCTTGTCCGTTTCGGGCGGATATAAAGTCATAACCGGCGCGGCTGAAAATTCGTTGGCCGATCAATAGCATGTCGATATTATCATCGACCAGTAGGATTTTCCCCTTCATGGATTCGCCTCTCCTGCTTTCGGCCCGACCAAGTGCAGCAGCGGTCGGATGATCGTTAGCGTATCATTTCCTCGGTGTCTTTTTCTGACAGCGATGCTTCCGCCTGCCCGGAGGCTGGCGGCAAAAAGACCGAAAAAACCGATCCGCGATTCATTTCACTCTCAACCTCGATCCGGCCGTTGTGCATTTCGACGATTTGTTTGACGAGGTTAAGCCCCAATCCGGTCCCCTGGATTTCGCGGACTTTTTCGTTGTCCGATACGCGATAAAATTTGTCGAAAATCTTTTCCAGCGCTTCCGGGGGAATGCCATAGCCCTGATCCCGAACCCGAACGACCACGGCTTCCGGCAACTCCTGGATAAGAATATCGATGCGTGTGTTATCCGGTGAGTATTTGACCGCGTTGGAAAATAGATTGAGAAAGACCTGCTCCATCATACCCACGTCCGCATAAACCTTGCTCAATTCGGGAGGAGCCTGGACCTCGACTTTAATATTTTTTTTAACGGCGATATAGGAATTGTTGCCGACTACCATATAGATGGTTTCGGTAATGTCGTGCTCGACTTTTTTGGGCTGGATTCGGCCGGACTCGATACGCGAGATGTCGAGAAACTTGTTGATCAACTCGCTCAAGCGGCTTGCCTCTTTGAGGATGATGGAGGCGTACTCGACCGAGTTTTCGCGGCTGATATCCTCATCGAGCAGCAGTTCGCTGAATCCCGAGATACTGGTGAGGGGTGATCGCAGTTCATGGGCAACCATCGACACCAATTCGGTTTTCATGCGATCGATTTCTTTCTGTTGGGTCACATCCCGCAACACAGTGACGATACCGATCAATTCACCGTTCTCCTGCTGTACTCGAGCTGCCCGTGCCTGCAAAATTCGCGGTTTCCATTCGTCTTTTGCTTTGGTGGTGATTTCTACCGATGGCAGAAGGCTTTTTCGGCGGCTGGTGGCTTCGGCGATCAATTGCAGCAGCTTGGGTTCTCGGATCAATTCGGAAAGGGGGTGTTCACTGATTTCCTTTTCGCTGATGTTGAACCAGCGCTCGGCATAGGTGTTGAGCAACAGAATGCGCGACCGCGGGTCGGTGACGATCACGCCGTCGGCGATGTTGCGCAGAATGGTCTGGGTTTTGTTGCGTTCGGCGATGATTTGCGCCAGATTCATGTTGTCCAGGCGCCGCAACTCGGTTGTCATATAGTTGAACAAACGTGCCAATCTGCCCAATTCATCATCCGAAGAGATGCGGATTTTGTGATCGAAATTGCCACGAGCGATTTCAGTCGCGCTTTTTGTAAACTCGGAAATCGGGTTGGTGAGTGCGCGCGATAAAAGAAAGGAAACGGCAAAAGCGAGCACCAATGCCAGCAAGAAAAATGCGGCGAGCAGTGGATAAAAGTGTATGGGGGATACATTCCGATACAACGGGATCGCCATGATCAGGACTGCAATCGATAGAGCGGAAAAAGTAAAGAGAAAGAGTTTTCGAACGATTTTGCTTTTCAGGGGCGCTTTGAAACCGTTGATTTTCATGCTGTCAACCTTCATCCACGACTCGATTGCGCCCTTCGGCTTTGGCGCGATAAAGCCGTTGATCGGCGCTTTCGATAAGTTTTTCGACGGATTTGCCGTCCTGTGGAAAGGACGCAACACCCATACTCACGGTAATGTTGCCGTTGGGCTGCATCTCTTGACGGGGAAAGGGTTGTTGCTCTACCAGTATGCGGAGTTTTTCGGCCACGACTCGAGCGGCTTCCAGCGGCGTCTCGGATAAAACGATGGCGAATTCCTCGCCGCCGTAGCGGGCGGCAAAATCGATGTTGCGAATGTTGTCCTGCATCAATCGAGCAATATGGCGCAGCACTTCATCGCCGGCAAGATGGCCGTGAGTGTCGTTGTAATTTTTAAAATAATCAATGTCGATCATGATCAGCGAAACCCGCGATTGGTGCCGTTCAGCCCGGCGTACTTCCTGCAACAGGTATTCCTTGAAATAGCGATAGTTGTTCAGTCCGGTCAGGCCATCTGTAACTGCCAGTTCGCGGAGGCGCTCTTTGGCCTGTTCCAGCAGGCGAACCTTTTCCTGCAGGGCGTCGTGCAGTGTCTTGATGCGCAAAAGTGATTTAACCCGTGCCAAGAGTTCGAGTTTGTTAAAGGGTTTGGTGATAAAATCGTCTGCACCAGCCTCGATTCCTTTGATCTTGTCCTCGATTTCGTTCAATGCGGTGACCATGATCACCGGAATATAGCGCGTTTTCTGATCGCTTTTGAGAATCCGACAGGTTTCGAATCCATCGAGTTTGGGCATCATGACATCGAGCAAAACCAAATCCGGACTGCTTTTTTTTACCTGTTCGAGTGCCTCTTCGCCGTTGTGCGCCACGACCGTTTGATAACCGGCACCAACCAAATGGGTTTGAAGCAATTGAATATTCACTGGAATATCATCCACGACCAGAATTTTTGCCTGTTGATTTGCTCTCAGATTTTCCAATCCTGCTCCTTGCCCTGCATCTGTGCGATCTAGAGAAACGATTCGGTCTGGTCAATAACGGCGACAAACGATAGCGGATGCCGCGATTGGGTACCGCGCTGAAAATAGCTCCCCTTGGATTTTACTCCTTTTGGTGGTTTTCCAAACAACAGAGGCTGTTGCCTTGCCGTCGACTCGGGCATCTTGGGCCTTTTCGGGATGTCTGAATCGTTCCCTTTGCTGATGTTTGAAGAAAAACGGACAGAATAGAGCAAAATAACATACAAAATCCCTTGCTGTTTATCAAGGGATTTTTGTTTTATTCATCGATTCCGGCCTTCAGGCCGAACATGGCCGTGCAACTTGGGGTTGTGTCTTGTTGGTATCAGGGATTGTTGTCGAGCAGGTTTTTGGCCAGCTGGAAATTCGCAATTGCGTGTTGAACCCACGGATCGTGCCAGGCGGCCAATAAATATCGCCCTTTGTCGCCAGAAATTCGCCCGGCGAGTTCAACGGCCACGGCTTCTCTGACGGCGTTCCAAGTATCTATCTTGTTCGCCAGATTCATTTTTTTTCCGGCCGCAATACGTTGATGGATGGCATCGGCCAGCGAATCCGGGATCGCAAAGGAAGCGGCCGTGAGCAATGGCGATATTAAAAAGGATGGCCGAGTTTGTAGGTAGGCATCGACTGTTTCAAAAAAACGTCCCTCTGTTTGGAGTCGGCGAAAAACATCGTCCGAAAGAGAGATGGACGGATAGGGCAGCACGGTATCGGGAGTGATCCCGCCCCCGTCCTTCACGAGCCGGCCTTTGGGGGTGCGATAGACGTTTTTTTTCTGAGTCGAATCTTCGCGCTGGATAGACCGGCCGAGCGGTGTATAAAATTGGGCGGTGGTTAGCAGAAGGGCGGAGCCATCCTGCAAGGGATATTCGGTTTGTACCAGAGCTTTACCAAAAGTGCATTGGCCGATGATCAAGCCGCGATCCCAGTCCTGCATCGCTCCGGCGAAAATCTCGGCATCGCTGGCGGTTCGCTCGTTGACGAGCACAATAAGCGGCATCCGCGGCAATACCCGGCGTGCGGTCGAGAAATAGCGTTTGTTGGCCTGCAGGGTTCGGCCTTTGGTATAGACGATTAGTTTGTGATCGGGAAGAAATCGATCGACTACCTCGATGGCAGCGTTCAATTCACCGCCCTGGTTGTCGCGCAAGTCGATGATCAATTGTGACATCTGTTGCCGGTTGAGTTCTTGGATGGCATGATCCAACTCTTCGGCTGTTCGGCTATGGAAATAAAGCAGCTTGATATAGCCTGTGTGTTGATCGAGCATGCCGGCGGTTGCAATGCTGTGGGGCGAAACAGACTCGACCGAGACGCGGATGGTCATGGTCTCGCTGGTTTGTGGCCGTTCGATGGTAAGCTGCAGGGTGGAATCAGCCGATTGGGTCAAGAGAGTCTGAATGGCCGTATTGTCCAGATTCAGAACGGCTTGATTCTTGATGTGGGTGATGCGATCCCCCAGGCGTACACCGGCCTGCAGTGCAGGACCGTCATCGGTCAAAGAGAGGACGTGCAGGGCGCCGTCCATTCGGTTGTATTTCAATCCGATCCCGCGGCGATTCTGGTACCGACGCTTCCAATCCGCATACTCTTCAGCGCTGAGATAGACCGAATGTGGATCCAATTCGCGCAGCACACCCTGGAGAGCCGCATCGAGAAGTTCACCGGAGTCTTTTTCCTCGATGTAAAAACGCTCAATTTTTTCCAGAATCAGAGTGAGGATCATCCATTTGTTGTACATCTGTTGGTTGTGCGCAACCGCGCTCAAACCAGGGGCGATGATGAGGAGAGCAAATAGGATGCCGGCCGCAAGGGTCCGGCTCATACGTCGAGTTATTAGTTGCATCACACTATCCATCACGAGTTGTCGGCACACCCAGGAAGACGCTCAGCTTGTTTCGAAGCGCCTTCCCAAAAGTGCCGGACGTTCAATTAGCCTTCCCGGGGTCGCTGCCGACTTGTCGGCTAGCGAGAAAGCCGTCCGGTTTTGCTCATCTTCGGGGGTGCAGTAAATGGATTCACCCGGGCGAACTGTATCAATTGATTCTTTGATATGCCGTTCAAACAGAATCCAAAGCCTTTAAATTTAAGGCTTTTCTTCAAGAAATTCAAGTGTTAAAACCCAAAAATAGCCGTGTTGCAATCGGATTTGGCGGAGCTTTTTAAAAATCTCTTGACATTTTGCCGGCTAAAAGGTACTTTTATAAGTTTAGGTTTTTCTACCCGGATTCGGTGTTAATCGAATCACAACACGCCCAAATTTCTATTCTTCAGTCAATTGCGGAGATTTAATTTTCACCCTTTTTGTGGCACCAATAAATTGATTTTAAGAGATTTGGTGCAAAGCAACGAATCCGGGTTTTGGTCTTATTGCCACTGTTTGCAGCCGCGTTGTCCGCCAGTGAACGACGCTTTTGAAATCGTTCTTTTTTCTAGTGTTTTCACTTTTATGTGGGATCGATCAACCACAATAAAATCAATGATATTGAGCATCAACCTTTTGATAAAGGTCGACGAATTTTGTCAATTTATTCTCTCTTTGAAACCGTTGCAAATACAGTGCCGGATCATACTGCTCTTGTTTTCGGCGAGGTGCAAATCGATTACAGGCGTCTCTCCGAAGCGATTCGACGTCTGGCCAACGGTTTGCGTTCCCTGGGCGTGCAACGCGGCGATCGTGTAGCGATTCTGCTGCCGAATGTGCCGCATTTTGTCGTCGCCTATTACGCGGCGCTGGCTTTGGGTGCCGTGGCGGTGCCCCTCAATTTTATGATGAACGGTCAGGAGCTGCAGCGGCTTTTGCAGGATAGCGGCGCACGGGTTTTGATCGCCTGGGACGGTTTTCGCCCTTTGTTTTTTGCCATCAGCCTGAGCGAAGCGCTTTGTCCCGACATTGTCGTGTTGGGCGAAAAATGCCCCGACTTTGCTCGTCCGCTGACGCGGTTGATGCAGGAATCCAGTGATGATCCGATCACGGAAATCGTCCAGGATGATAATCCTGCCGCCATTCTCTACACTGCCGGAACGGCTCACGACTCTTACGGTGCCTTGATGTCACACCAGGCCCTTCAATTCAACGCGCAAACCAGTCGTGAGATGTTCCGGGTCGGCGAACGCGACCGCATCGCCGCTGCTATTCCGCTGTACCACCCTCTGGCGCAAAGTCAGGGGATGAATCTGGCTTTGTTGAGCGGTGCGGTTTTGGTTCTGGCTCCGCGTATACAACCTCGACCGCTTTTGCAAACGCTGCGCGACACGCGCACGACTTTTTTGCCACTCGTTCCCGGTCTGGTTTCTGCGTTGACCGCCCTACCGGCTGGCGAAAACCCCCTTTCCGATTTACGAGCAGCTCTTTGCTATGGCAGCCGTATAGATGAGCAAGAGGTCAATCGATTTGAATCGATCTGCTCGGCCCCGTTGTTTGTTGGTTATGGATTGACGGAGGCCGGCCCCCTGGTCAGCTGTCACCGTCTATTCAGCGACTATCGGCCCGATGCTGTCGGCCCGCCGTTGGTGGGAATCGAAATACAAATCCTCGACGAAAACAGTGTTTCATTGGCCCCGAACTGCACCGGTGAAATCTGGATTAAAAGTCCTTCGGTAATGAGCGGTTACCACAATCGACCACAAGAGACCGCTGCGCGCATGCGCGACGACTGGTTTTTTACCGGTGATATCGGCTATATCGATCTCGACCATTATCTCTATGTGGTTGGGCGCAAGGAAGATTTGATTTATAAAAGCGGTTTTCCGGTTTTCCCTCATGAAATCGAAGATGTCCTGTCTGGCCATCCCGCTGTCGACCAGGCAGCAGTCATCGGCGTTGAAACTGCCGCCCACCAGAACGACATCAAGGCTTTTGTCGTTTTGAGCTCCGGTCAGCGGGTGGAGGTGCAGGAACTGATCGATTTTTGCCGCCAGACTTTGCCGGTTTACAAGTGTCCGACCAGTGTCGAATTTTGTTCTCTATTGCCCAGGAGCGCAACAGGACGCATTTTAAAACGCCTGTTGCATTGAAAAATTAATTTGACCAGACTGTAATTCATTATAAAACCCGGTGCTTTGCGCCAAAATGAATGGAGGCGAACAGTGAAAGAGCATGCTCTGTCGGATATTCGAAATATTGCGTTGGTCTCGCACCAATCGGTTGGCAAAACAACGCTTGCCGAAGGCTTTCTTTTTTCCTCCGGAATAAGCAATCGTATGGGAACGGTGGATGACGGGACCACCACCTCCGATTATCGTTCCGATGAAATCGAGCGTAAAATTTCCATCGGTGCCGCTCTTATGACCTTTGAGTGGAAAAAAAACAAATATAATGTATTGGATTTGCCCGGTTACCAGGATTTTTTGGGCGAAGATCGGTGCGGATTGCGGGTTGCAGATCTGGCGTTGGTCCTGCTCAACGCCACTGCCGGCATCGAAGTTGGCACTGAACTGGCATGGGATATTCTCGAGGAATTCCAGGTGCCGCGCATGTTTGTGATCAACCGTCTGGATAAGGAACACGCCGATTTCAATTCGGTTGTTGCCAAAACCCGCGAGGTTTTCGGCAACGGCGCTGTGCCGATTCAATTTCCGGTCAATGCAGGCGAAGGATTCAACAGTATCATCGACTTGCTGCAGATGAAAAAAATCACTTTTGCCACCGACAAATCCGGCAAGTATGAGGCCGAGGAAATTCCAGCCGACTTGAAAGCAAATGCCGAAGAGTTGCGCAACGAACTCGTTGAAAAGATTGCCGAGAGCGATGATGAGATTTTGGAAAAATATTTTGAAACCGGCGAACTGGAAGAAACAGACCTGATTAAAGGTTTACGCCTGGGCATTATCACGAGGGCCATTTTTCCCATCGCCTGTTCGGCAGCCGCCCTTAATATGGGCACGCACACTCTGCTCGATTTCATCAACGAATATGGACCTTCGCCGGCTGTGACCAGCGTCGTCCAGGCGAAGGATTCTCGAGGAGAACCGGTCGAGGTGCAACAAAAAGTCGATCAACCTTTCGCGGGGTTTGTTTTCAAGACCCTTTCCGAAATGCATGTCGGCGAATTGTCGTTAATTCGTGTCTATTCCGGACAAATCAAATCGGGCGATGAAGTGCTGAACACCAGAAGAAATTCGAGTGAAAAGATCGGTCAGATCTATACGCTCTGCGGCAAGAATCGCAGCGAAGTCTCTTCTCTCAGTGCCGGTGAAATTGGCGCTCTGGTTAAACTCAAGGATACCCATACCTCTGACACCCTGGCGGTCAAATCCCGGCCGGTCGTGTTTGATCCAATTGTCTTTCCCGAACCGGTTGTACAAGTGGCGGTGTCGCCCAAAGCCAAAGGCGATGAAGAAAAAATTTCCAACGGTCTGCACACGATCAACGAAATCGATCCCAGTTTTACCGTAACCGTGGATCCGGAATTGAAACAAACGGTGCTGTCCGGTCAAGGCGAATTGCATCTGACCGTCATTTTGCAGCGTTTGAAAGAGCGTTTTGGGGTAGAGATCGAACAAAAGAAACCCAAGATCGCCTATCGCGAAACCATAACCGGCAAAGCGGATGAAAAATATCGCCACAAAAAGCAATCGGGTGGTGCCGGCCAGTTCGCCGAAGTCTGGATGCGTATCGAACCCTTGGCGACCGGTGGAGGTTTTGAATTTGAAAGTCAGGTGGTGGGCGGCGCCATTTCGTCGGTTTTCATTCCATCTATCGAAAAAGGCGTCAAGCAGGTGTTGCAGGAAGGTGCGATTGCGGGCTATAAAATCGTCGATGTCAAGGCGATAGTTTACGACGGTAAGGAACACCCGGTGGATTCAAAGGATATCGCCTTTCAGATTGCCGGTCGCGAGGTGTTCAAAATGTGCATTCAGAGCGCCAAGCCCATTCTGCTGGAACCGATCTACAATGTCACGATCAAATGCCCGGAAGAATTCATGGGCGATGTGATGGGCGATCTCTCCAGCCGACGCGGCCGCATTCAGGGTATGGAGTCACAGGGCCACTTTCAGCTTTTGCGGGCTCAGGTGCCTCTGGCGGAACTGCACGACTATGCCACCCGTTTGCGCTCACTAACGCAAGGACGCGCCACCCATACCCGCATCTTTTCTCATTACGATCCGGTTCCCAAAGAACTGGAAGCCAAAGTCATTCAGGAATCCAAAGAACACGATGCGTAAAAAACAAGCGGGCCGTCCCAAATTTTCGGAACGGCCCGCTTGTTATCCAGTCGCGCCACAGGTGTCCCGATGTGGGACAACCGTGAGTGGCACAATTATTTATTCGCTTTGTTTTATTCGATTCCAGATCGCATCCATCTCCTCCAGCGTGGCCGAAGACAAACTGCGGTTTTGTTTTTTCAATTCCGCTTCGATGTGCTGAAAGCGGCGCTTGAATTTTTCGATGGTGTGCCGCAGAGCGTCTTCGGGATTTTTATGTAAAAAACGCGACAAGTTGACCAGTGAAAAAAGCACGTCACCCAGTTCTTCTTCGATTTGTACCGAGTCCTCGCGTCCGACCGCATCCCTGAGCTCCAGCAGTTCTTCCTCGACCTTGTCCCAGACCGGCTCGATATCCGACCAATCGAACCCCACGGCGGCCGCTTTGTTCTGCATGCGATAGGCGCGTATAAGTGCGGGTAGCTGTTTGGGAATGCCGTCGATGGCCGACCTTTTGCCTTCCTTTGTGAGTTTGGTTTTTTCCCATAATTTGATCTGATCAGAGGCCGATTCGACTTTTTCGTCGCCAAAGACATGCGGATGTCGTCGGATCAATTTTTCAATAATCGCATCCAAAACCTGGGTGATGGTAAACTCTTTTCTTTCCGCAGCCATTTGAGCATGAAAGATGATCTGCAGCAGCAGATCACCGAGTTCATCGGCCAGGTCGTGGATGCGATGTTCGTCGATGGCTTCGATGACCTCATAGGCCTCTTCCAGCAGGTGCTGCCGCAGGCTTTCGTGCGTCTGCTCGCGATCCCAGGGACAGCCCTCCGGACTGCGAAGTTTGGCCATGATTTCGATCAGCTGGGTGAATTTTTTTTCGCTTTCCGGCAAAAACTCTCCTTTCCCGCTGTGGGCGATGTCTGTTTCTCTCTCATGAGTGTCCCCGAATGGGACGCCGCTGAAAATGAAAATAGGACAAAAAAAGCAGAAAATCAATCTTGGATTTGCCATTATCTTTGGCCATTTTTGTTCAGCGAGGAAAAACCTTGCTTCTTAATCGGATTTTAGCTAATTTTTTTTAATTGGCCTTTTATTCCTGTCCAAAATACTACAAACTCGATTATCCAACAACATCCAGATTTGGTGCGAAGCGCCGAATCCCTTATAAATACAACAGGTTATTTGCTGCAACAGGATTAAATCGCGGCTGCTGCAAATCGAATAAAATTATAAAGATACTTTTGGATTCTGTAAACATAGAATCCACGGAACAATCACTGGTATCCGGTTTGCCGGACACAAGGTCAAGTAACCCAATAAAACAAAGTGCAAAGAAGCCGATCCATCATTTCGCAACGCATATATCAACAGTAAATTATAGCTGCATCAAGAAAAGAGATTGATTATACCACCAAGCGCACCAAGGCTGAAATATTTTCAAGTAAAGTATATCATTTCTTTTCTTTCTAATGTTTTTCCTCAGTGCCCTTTGTTTGCTTGATGGTTTATGGATTGTTCAGGCTAAATAACATGTGTTATGATAGGATCGACACTGAATTCTGGAACTCTTAAAGCGGTGTAAAGAAAAGATGAGATTGACACGCCTCGGTTTGCTCTTTTTTATCTCTCTGATTTGTTGCGGTTTGTCCCTGCGTTGTGCTCACCACACCACTGTTTCGGCGGAAAAATGTTCCAGCGAAAAACTCGAACTTGAATTGAACGGTTTGTTTGGGCAACCGCAATTCGCCAACGCTCACTGGGGTGTGGCGATCCGTTCCCTGGAAACGGGCCAAGTCTTGTATCAGCACAATGCCGACAAAGGCTTTATGCCGGCTTCCAACATGAAATTATTCACCACTGCTGCCGCACTGATCAAACTCGGTCCCGAGTTTCACTACCAAACCGATATTTTGGCGCTGGGTCAGATCGACAGTCTGGGTGTTTTGCACGGCGATCTCGTCGTTCGCGGCAGCGGCGATCCATCGATCAGCGGGCGCTATACCGATGGCGATATCACCGCTGTTTTCAGGCACTGGGCGGATAGTCTTCGCGTCCGCAATATTCGCCGCATCTCCGGCCGGGTGGTGGGTGATGACAGTTTTTTTGACAATGAGATTCTTGGCAACGGCTGGTCGTGGGATTACCAATCCGATTATTACGCGGCGCAGATCAGCGCGCTCTCGTTTAACGAGAATTGTGTGGATCTCTTATTTTTACCCGGCGATTCCGTGGGCGCACTCACGCATTGTCGTCTCGAGCCCAACACAACCTATGTCACGGTCGAAAACCGTGTGGTCACCGGTGCGGCCGATAGCGAAAGCGAAATCTATTTGCAGCGACAAAGAGGCGGTAATCAAGTGGTTTGCACCGGAACCCTGTCCATAAGCGAGGATGAAAAACGCGATTGGGTGACCGTAGAGGACCCGACGCTTTACACGGCAACGGTTTTGCGTCAGGTATTGGAGGAATCCGGTATTCGAGTCGATGGGGAAGCGGCTGTTATCGAAGCACTGGGAGATGTGGCAGATGGAGCGAAAAAACCGCAATTGCTTTTCACTCACCACTCTCCGCCTTTGAACGAATTGATTCGCACCATCAACAAGGTGAGCCAGAATTTGTTCGCCGAACTGCTTTTTCGCACAACAGCCCGATGGATCGGTGGAGCTGGCAATGCCAAAACTGCGGAAAAGGCCGAAAAAGAGATTTTCGCCGAAATGGGCATTCCGCCTCAGTTTGTCGTTTTAGCCGACGGATCCGGCCTTTCGCGTTTAAATCTGGTCACCCCCAACAGCGTCGTGCAGCTGTTGACCTATCTTCGTCGTCATGCCTATGGCGAGTTGTTCTATTCATCCTTGCCGGTCGCTGGTGAAGACGGTACCCTTGCAAAGCGCATGATCGGTACCGCCGCGCAAAAGAATGTACGCGCCAAAACCGGATATATCGGTCGAGTCCGAGCATTGTCCGGATATGTCACAACCAAAGATGGAGAAGAACTCGCTTTTTCCATGATTGCAAACAACTATACAGTTCCGACGAGTCTTGTCAATCATGTACAGGATACCGTTTGTGAGCGGTTGGCCAATTTCAGCCGTTGAAAAAGAGTCGTGGGTATGAGATCAAACGGGAAACAAAAGCCGCCAAAGTCGAGTAAAAATTCACGGCGCCGAATTGGGGAACAAAAAGCCGGTGCCGGGACGATAAAAATGCGGTTAAGCCGGTTTTGGCCCGCAGCCGGGAGGATGATCTGATGTTGTTGCCTAATTTGGTTCAACCGAGACGTTTCGATTACCAACCTCGATTTTACAGGCCTGAACAAGAGGACGGCAAACGAATTCATTTTCACCGCATACGTCATAGTGAGGTTCCCAAAGGCGGTGCGATCACCCGTTTGTTGATTTTATTTGTCGTATTGACAGCCATTTTTTTCTATTTACAACGCAATCTAACCGGCAGTGCGGTGTATTCATCCGACTCTTCCGCCGCTCCGATTCAGATTGAGGAAATAATCGTCGTCGACTAGCTTTGATTCTGCAGCTGTAGGTCTGGCATCCATCTGTGGCTGCTTTCCAGCCTTTGGGTTGAAAAGCGGTACATCCCTCCATGGGTTGCGCTTCATTCGACCGACATTGACCGATCGTTAAACTGTGATGACAGTGAAAAGACAGCGAAATATGGTTTTTTGGATCCGCAGAGGATTGCAGGTTTTGGGAGAGCGTGGGCGATTGATGCGTCGGCGAGTGGTGCTTTGGTACGGAGCGCTGCCCATTCGCATGAAATTGATCCTGAGCACCGGTATACTGGTCGTCGGATTGATGACGATTTTGAGCTTGCTTCTTTTGCAGCAGGGGAACAAACTGTTGCGTGATCGACTTGGAGAAACCTGTTCGCTCTCTTTGCGCCATGTCTCTCAGGCAATCAAAAACGATCTTTTGCCCTATTACCTGGCTGTGGACGACATCAACAACGGTTCACTTTATGCCGGTCACATCCGTGAAACCATCCACGACGTGCTGAACGAAGAGATTGACGGTCTGGTCTATGCTTGCGTAATCGATCGCTACGGTCTGATTATCGCCCACACCGATCGTCACATGATCAATCACAAAATTTCTGTATCGGATAGTTTATTTTTTGCCGTGGCCCAACAAACCGTTGCGCGCGAGACCGGCGACATTATCGAGTACATTCACCCGCTCTTTGCCAGGCGCGAGGGCAGCCAGAGTGAGCGGGTCTTTCTCGGTGTGACGGTTTTGGGATTTTCCAAAAAAATCATTTTTAATCCCATTCATCGCGCTACTCAGGCGATCATCACGCTTTCCTCGATTGTCATTTTGTTTTCGGTGGCCTTGATTTTTTTCTTTGCCCGGCGAATGACTGGACAAATCGACGCCCTTTCAGAAGGTGTGCGCCGCGTCAGCCGCGGCAATCTCAATGTGCAAATCCAGGTGCTCACGCACGATGAATTGGGACAACTGGCACGCGAGTTCAATTCCATGATCGTCCATCTGCGCGAAAAACTGCAGATGCAAAAATTCGTTTCGAAATTGACGGTGCAGATGATCAAAAAACGATCGACCGCTCGGGATCTCTTACCGGTGGGCGAACGGCGCGGTGTAACTCTGCTCTTTTCCGATGTCCGTAATTTTTCATCACTTACCGAACAGTTGACGCCCGAAGAGATAATCGAACTCATCAATATTTATCTCGATATCCAGTCCCGTGTCATCGAGGAAAACAACGGGGTTGTGGACAAGTATATGGGCGATCAAATCATGGCCATTTTTCAGGGCGAGAATATGGCCGACAATGCCGTACATGCGGCGGTACAGATTCAGCGTTCCATACGCGAGCTAAACAAACGACGAAGACGCAACGGAGAGGTCGTCCTGACTGTGGGTTGCGGTCTTCACATCGGTTCGGTGGTTATGGGAAACATGGGATCCAAAAACCGCATGGACTATACGGTGATCGGCGACATTGTCAATCTGGCTTCGCGCCTGTGCGCTGTCGCCAAACCGGGACAGATCATCGCTCCTATTGAAATGGTTGATAAACTGGATGGCGAATACCCCACCATTCGCCTCAATCCCATTCGAGTCAAAGGGCGGCGCCAAATCGTCGAAATTTTTGAAGTCGACTATGACCGCGCCATCATCATGTAACTGCAGGACAATCGTGTATCCATTTTCCGGCAAACACGCGTGCTGGATTCTTGTCTGGCTCTGCCTTTCCGCTTCGGCCTTTGCTCAACAAGCGCTTCTTTCATTTTCCCCCGGCTCAAAGGCTGTCGGTTTAGGCAAATCCGGCGTGATCGGAGTTTCGGATCTGTCCGCTCTCTATTGGAACCCTGCAGCCCTCGGATTGATCCATTCCAATCAGGCTCATATTTCCATCCACAATTCCTATACCTTGAATTATGGTGGTTATGCCCATTTTTTTCCGCTCTACGGCACCTTTGCTGCCTCTTTCGGCCGCACCTGGCCGAATGATTCGGCTATCGATCTGGGCAGCCTGGGATGGGGCAAACAGCTGTTGCCCTCGCTTTATCTCGGCGCTTCTCTCAGCTCTTATCGAATCGATCAGGAAAGCTGGACCGGTGGCGGCTTTGGATTGCTTTATAAACCGCTGCGATCGCCATCCGGGTCATCGGTTCTTTTTGCCGATCGTTTGACTTTGGCTGCCGCCGTACAAAATATTCCGTTTGTTGTTTCCGATTATGACCAGCAGATCCGCCTGGGCACATCGTTTTCACTGGGAGAATCCGGCCTGCAAGTGAGCTATGCTCACCATATTCAGCGTGAAAAAGACACTTCACATCTGGGTTTTTCTTTTCCCTTGTTTAAGCGTATTCTTTTTTCGGCCGGAGTCGTCAATGCCGATATTAACCATTTCGGCCTGGGCCTGGAACTGCCGCTGCATAATCTGCATTTCAGCAGCGCCTATGATTCGGATACCAGGAGGTTGATTTTATCCGCCTCTTTTGTGTTGGGCCCTTCGGCAGACGAACTTGCACAAAAGCATTATGCGAACGCTCGTCGGGCTCTGCAAGATCGTGACAAACGTTCGGCCTTGCGCGAGGCACGAAAAACTTTGGCTTATGCCGGCACGCACGATGCGGCCGAACAGATGGTCGAGTCTTTGCACAATCTGGTCAAAACCGAGAATCAGCAGATCGATTCGCTTTTGCACCTCGGCCGTCTGTTGGAAAAACGCGAATGGTATATCAGCGCTGCAGCTCAATACCTCAAGGTTCTGCGTATGGATTCCAATAACAAATCTGCAGAACAAGCGATCACAGCCATTCGTCCTCGTGTCAATATTCACACCGAAAAGTGGTACCAATTGGGTGTGAGCCATTTCGGGCGTGGTGAATTGCGCCAGGCAAAGGAGATTTTTGAATCGATTCTTCTGGTTCGTAACGACCATGTCGGTTCTCGCGTCTATCTCGAAAAGATAGTCGAAATTTTTGCCGATGAGGCCGAAGACCACTATTATACCGGTCTCGGTTTCTACAGCCAGCGCAATTTAATACGAGCAGAAGAAGAGTTTCAGGCCGCTGTGAATTTGGTACCCAACTATTCCGATGCACTCGAGTACCTCAATCGCATTCGCGAGGAAAAGATCCGCAACCGCGACCGTATTCAATCTTTGCTGGCCAAGGCGCAGGAAAATCTGCGCATGCAGGCCTGGGTATCGGCGCGCAATACGTTTCGCGAAATTCTTGAAATTGACCCGTTGCATGCCGATGCTCGTGCTGGATTGGTTCAAGTTGATGAACAAATTCAACACTATGTGAGACGCCAAATCGAATTGGGCGAGGCGGCTTTTGGCCGCATGGATATGGAGGCCGCAGCCCAGATTTTTCGACGCGTGTTGTCCGTGCAACCCACCAACGGCAACGCCCGCGACTATTTGCAACGTATAACCGATCAAACCCAGGGTCGAAGCCGGGATCTGATCAAACAGGCCGAGCTTTTGTTCAGCGAAAACAAATGGGAACAGGCGCTGGCAGCGGTCGACTCGGCACAAGCACAACAACCCAATCTTCAGGATGCCAAAGATCTTCAGGACCGGATTCTCGCCGCCATGAGTGTGGAAAAATTGTTTACCCGCGCAGGGCAAGACTATTATGGCGGCAATTATATCGCCGCGTTCGAACGATTCAATCAGGTTTTGGAAAAAGATCCGCACCATCTCCAAGCGCTGGAATTGCGGGAACAATGCCAGCTGCGGCTGAATGAACTAGTCGATAGCCACTTTAATCGCGGTATTCAGCTCTACACCCAGGAAAGATATCGCTCCGCCATCGCCGAATGGGACAAAGCCCTGGAGATCAATCCCTACCACAAAGGTTCTCTCGAATACCACAATCGCGCCCGCGAACGCCTCAAGGCATTGAATCAATTGCCGTGAGCACTAGATTTTGCTAACATATTTTAATAAACAGGGGCAGCCTCCGGCCGGAAGAGCGGACTGCTCGGTCTGTGATTGATGTGCGGGGTGAGTGCACCGTCCGTGCGTATCGTTTGGGATGACTCTTGCGGTTCTATGGTTCATTTTCATTGCTTTATCCCTAAAATTGTAATATTTTTCTTTTATGCATATTCATTCCTGTCCCAAATAGATTTTAGTCGTATGATTAGTCAACTGATAATTAGAAGTTTGGGCCAAACGGCAAAATAGCGAAGCTGATCTGCAGTTTATGAAAACCTCTACTGTTTTTACATCAGATGGGTTGTGTGGTGTCCCCGTTTGGGACACCAGTGATGCATATTCATTTAACAGGTTTAGCCGTGGGAAAAAATGTGTCGTTGCCATTACGAAGAATGGTTCGGGACATTCTGAATGGCCTTGATCTGAGGTAACTTTGTATGAACAAGTCTATTCACATATTTATTGTTGACGATAATCGCCTGTTCCGCGAAGGTTTGGTTTCTATGCTGGAAGAGCAGGATGATCTTATCGTCGTCGGCCAGGCGGAAAACGGGCGCGAGGCCTTAAAAATGATCAAAAAGTTGCGTCCACAGATAGCGCTCATAGACATTGGCTTACCGGACAAGGATGGCATTGAAGTAACCCAGACCTTGCATGACGATATGCCCGAAGTCAAAGTGATTATCCTCGGTATGCCCGACTTGACCGAACAGATCATGGTTTGTATTGAGGCAGGAGCTGTCGGTTATGTGCTAAAGGAAGCCTCGTTCGATCACCTGGTTGAAACCATCCGATCCGCCCAACGCGGGGAATCTTTCTGCTCTCCCCGCATGGCAGCTTCGTTGTTCTCCCGTGTCGCGGAATTGGCGGGAGAAGGGACATCGCATGGCTCGGTCAAACTGACGCCGCGCGAGGTGCAAATTATTAACCAGATTGCCGAAGGCTTGACCAACAAGGAAATTGCCAAATTGCTTTCCATCGAAGTTCAAACCGTGAAGAACCATGTCCATAATATCCTTGACAAACTCCAACTGCAAAACCGCATTGAAGCTGTACAATATGCCCGCGAAAGAAAACTGCTTAAGAAGAATTAAGTACCAGTACTTTCCCGCTCACAGTACCATACGTTCCCTTCCAAAACCCCATTAAGGACTATATTCGACCTAGTCCTACCAATAGACCCTATTTGAACCCTTTGATCCATTGTCTCTTCGCTCTGAATAGTATATATTTAAGTGTAAATGAAATAGATGCTTAAAGCTTGACCTCGCCATTGGAACGCTTTTTTCAGGTTTTGCTTTCGATTGCGGATCGCCTAATTTGAGAAGTTGTGGACGTGGCTTCCTGATGGTTGTTCAGAGGAAACGAGATCATTTATGGAAAAGACCAAAATATTATTAGCAAGCCGTCCAAGGATGTTATCGGAAGTGATTCGTCACTTGATAGAGCTGCAGCCGGACATGGTAGTCGTTAACGAGGTGAGCGACCCACTTGAAATTTTTAGAATTATAGCGATTAGCGGTGCGGATGTGGTCATTGTCACGCCACTTGGCGGGAATGGCGTGCCTCATATATGCAGCCACTTGCTGGCGGCGTATCCGCTCTTGATAATCGTGACGCATTCGGCAAAAGGCGAGGCTGCCTATTTGTATCAAGTGGGCGTCCCCAAGAAGCGCATAAACGAGCCATCGGCGCAGTCGATTGTTGACGCTGTCCGGGAGGCTGTACAATTAATAAAAAGGAGCCATATATGAAAGATTATTAGTGTCCGATCAAACGACCGGACACCCTGTTGCAATTCTATTAAAATCAATTTATTATATTGGTCGAAAAAACAGAATCGACCTGAATCAAATGCTGCGAAATTGTTGTTGTTTATTATATATTTAGATTGGTTGCTGTCCGGTAATTGGACACCAGTGATGAAAGATAAAAAAATCTTATTTGTAAAAATTGGCTGGCCAGCTTGAGCCGTTGAATGCTGAAAACGACGAATTGAAAGCCAAGGCAGATGAAGCCAAAACCGAGTCCAAGCGGAAACTGCTCGAGTGCATCGATGAATTGCGGGTAAAGAAGGAGATCACCCATGGCGAGTTAAAACAACTCAAGAAGCCGGAGGGGGCGCCTGGGACGATAGGAAAGCGGGTCTCGAAAAAAGCTGGACGGAATTCAAGGATGGATTTTCAAAGGCTTGTGTAAGGTTTAAATAGCCCAAAAATCACAAAGCGCCCCTTTTCATTATAACAAAGAATCCAAATCAAAGGAGTATTTACCATGAAAAACTTGCTCAGATTATTGTTAAGCGCCGCCCTGATCTATACCATCAGCATGGGATGCGCCTGGAGTAACAAGGCCAAGGGTGGAATCATTGGCGCGGGCACCGGAGGTGCTGCTGGCGGAGTTGTCGGACATCAACTCGGGAACACTGCCCTTGGTGCCATCATCGGCGCGGCAGTCGGCGGAACAGCAGGGGTTCTGATAGGTAATGAGATGGACAAGCGAGCCGCAGAGATGCGAGAGGATATGCAGGGAGCGAGGGTCGAACGGATTGGTGAAGGCATCAAGATCACATTTGATTCGGGTCTTCTTTTCGACGTGAATAAATCGGACTTGCGACCGCAGGCAAAAACCAACCTGGAGAGTCTCGCCAAAGTTTTAAACAAATACGACGACACCAATATCCTGGTTGAAGGAGATACAGACAGCACCGGCACCGAGGAATATAACCAAAAGTTATCCGAACGTCGGGCGCAAGCTGTTACCAACTATTTAATGAGTCTTGATGTAGCCGGCTCAAGGATTTCCACTGTAGGACTCGGCGAGTTGAATCCTATCGCTTCCAACAACACCGAATATGGCCGTCAGCAAAACCGGCGGGTTGAAGTTGCCATTTTTGCGAACGAAAAGTTGAAAAATGCCGCCGAGGATGGCAAGATTTAACCAAGTCGAGCTCGAGGTAAAACTCGAAGCATATCATCATTAACCAGAAAGGAGGCAATAATGCCTTTGATCAATGTGGTAATCGTTCTGATCGTGGTCGGTGTCCTCTTGTGGTTGATTAATCAGTACATTCCAATGGATCGTAAGATCAAGTCGATCTTGAATGTTGTCGTGGTCATTGCGGTGGTTTTGTGGCTTTTGAGTGCTTTTGGGGTGATCGGTTCCATGTCAACTATTCATATTGGCAGGTGAGAATCCATTAAATGACACCGCACCGGTCTCGGTCAATTAAAAGCAACGATTCAAGAGAACCAGGACGAGCTCACCGGCAGCAATGGTTTTGAGCGGGTGCCCGATACGCAACTCGATGCCTTTTCTGAATACGTTGTGCAAAACATGGAGCAAGCGGACAAGATCATTACCATTAGCGTTGTTACGGCGATTTTGATCGCCATCATATTACTTTTGCTATGTAAAGTGCGCTCAACAGATGTTTCACAAATGCAAGACAACCTGAATCGATTTTCTCTAGATGTAGTGGCCGGATGGCGTTCCAGCGGAAACCCGAGCAAACTCGGCAGATTTGAATGGTGGGTTTCGGCGCCGGAGTTTCAAAGCACGCACCCCTTCGACGAGAATCGGATAAGGAAAATCAAGTCCGACAGTCCAAAGGCAATACAATATTGCAAAACGGGGCTCTTTGGCGGCGTGGACGTTTCGAAGGTCAGGACATAACTCATTGAAAAGACAATAGAAATTTAAAAGGTTAAACCAAAGGGAATGAAATGTTACAGAATGATTTAAACAAAGAAAACAAGGAAATAAGAGAAAAGGCGTACAAACTATATGAGAAGCATGGTTTCAAGGACGGAAATGATTTTGTTGATTGGCTTGAGGCGGAAAAACAAACTGGCAAGCCTGATGTGGAAAAACAAACCACAAAACGCACCAGATCAGAGCAGAACAAAACCATACGAAACATTCTTTTGGCTATTGTGGGAATGTTATCTGTGATCGTGGTGATCCTTTTAATTATGCTATTCACAAGCGATTCCAGGATGGAACTTTCTGGAAAAGGCCTGTCCGAGTTGAAGACCATAGTACTTGTTCTTGACCCCAAGGGTGACGAGAAGATATTGGCTTTCGGGGACACACATTTCGATTTCGACCAGTCCACCCTTTCCGATAACGCGAAGGTTTTACTGGATAGGGATGTGCTGACTTTGAAAGAGAATCCCAAAGTAAATGTCCGTATGGCGGGATATACCTCTGCTCAAGGTACTAAAGATGTAAATCAAAAAATCAGCGAAAAAAGAGCAAATGTGGTCAGGGACTATCTGATCGAAAAAGGTATTGCGCCAGAGAGAATCACTGTGATCGGATATGGCAGGACAAGACCGGCAGTGTATGAAGCGGCGCCAGGTAATATTAAATCAAAGGCAGCGCTGGCTAACATGCGCGTGCTTTTTGAAGTTGTTGTCAAATAGGACGATTAGGCGACACTGTCGCCGAAAAGGAGGTAAACATGCTTTGGACTATTTTTGTAAGTCTTTTGGTTTTGTGGCTGCTCGGATTATTTACTGGCTACACGCTTGGAGGATTCCTTCATGTACTGCTGGTTATCGCCATTGTGGTGATACTTGTCAATATCTATCAGGGGCGTAAAGCAAAGTCATAACCAGATTGACTCATGCACGGTTCAATAAAGGGGAATCATTTCCGTAAAGCCAATAATGTTCATCGGATTGGTTCTTCCGAACCAGTGGTGACACCCGGAAGATCGTGCCAATGCCATCCATTGTGGGTGGCATTGGCACGATCGCCATCAGCGCTGGCGTTGTCATCCTCGAGCGCAGGAAAACATGATTTGGTTTACCGGTGCTTGACAACCATGTAAGTTGAAAGGAGGTAAAAACCGCCAAGCAAGATCATCGCCCGAAATGCCAGATCCTATTGGTTTGATATCGAATAAACCTTCAATGCAGGAAATGGCGGCGGTGCAAATCATCATACACTTGACAAATTTTAAGGAGACTCTCTAGTTTCAGAAATAACAATTATTCAAATTAGCCTGCGCAGCCATAATCGGGTGCCTCACCATTTTATTGATGGCATCTGCAGGCGACCTGGCAGCGCAAGAAGCAAAAACGATCCTTTTTAAGGATGCCAATGCGGCATTGCAAGCAGCGAAACAAGTCCAGGCGGACGTTTTGGCGCCCGATAACTTTGCCGATGCGATGAAACGTTATCAAAAGGCTGAAGCGGATCTTAAAGAAGGAAAAAACCTGGATGACATTCGAAAAAGTCTTCGCGAATCGAACGCTTATTTCCAAAAAGCTATAAACGCCACAAGCTTGCCGAGGTAACTTTTCCAAATTCGATCAAAGCGCGCAAGGATGCGATGCATACCGAAGCAGCTAAATTTTCATCCAAACGCTGGACTGAAGCTGAGAAGAAATTCAATAAAGCCGCCATCAAACTCGAGGATGGAGACCTCAATGAGGCAAAAAAGAAAGCAGGCGAGGCAGAGACACTGTATCGTCAGGCCGAGCTTGAGGCGATTAAGACCAACTATCTGCAAGGAACCCGGGAATTGTTGAAACAGGCGGATAAACTAAAAGTCAAAGATCACGCCCCCAGGTCGCCCAGGTCGTGCCTGCACCCCGGCATTCCTCGCCGATCCCATCGATCCCAATGGAATAGACGAAGTTGCTTCGCCGATAATGGACACTCTGCTCAAGGGCGATAAAGCCTGGATGACTGTCCCTGTTTTTAATTGCGCCTTTCGCCGTTCCGAGTCCAAGCTGCGCCCACAGGGCATTTCGGTTTTTCTCGATCGGATCCGCAGGAGTATAAACCGGCAAATCGGTCGCTGTGACCGATGAACCAGTCGATGAATTGTTGGCGCTGAAGGATAGGCTGGCTTTCGACGGCTCGAGGATTGCGATCCTTGTCAGGTTTTGAATTCGACTGGCACCAACCCATCTTGGCCAGGAAAGGGTTGAATTCGACGGAAAAGATTTGCATATTCATCAAACACGGGTGGCTGCGATACCCATCCGAAAAAAATGATCTGCACCGGACTAACCCGTAAATCTTAATCGGCAGGGGTCTGTAACGGCTATGCATTCATGGATTCATTCCATCTGGGATCGGCTGACGCCGGCAGATCGGATTGTGATACTTTTGCCGCTTGCGCTCGGCCTTTTTTTTGTTCTTCAGGATCTCAGAGCGCCACGCAGCGATCGAGCTCGGGTAACTGCCGAAGGACAGGCCGAACTCTTGATCGATTTGTCCGTCGATTCCAGCTATCGCGTTTCCGGCCCTTTGGGAATGACAGAGCTTCGAGTTGCAGACGGACGGGTTTCCATCGTTGCATCACCCTGCCGGCAACAGCTCTGCGTCGCCGCCGGCGAAATTTGGCGCCAGGGACAACTCCTGGTCTGCGCGCCCAACCGGATCCTGGTTCGCATACCCGGCTCCTCAGCAAATCCCTATGATGGTGTTACGGAATGAAACCGCGATGAAAGCATTTGCGTCAAAAAAAATAACCTGGATTGCCGTATTCACGACAACGGCACTGCTTTTGTTTCTTTTCGATTCCGCCTTTCCCCGTCCTTTACCCTGGCTCAAACCCGGTCTGGCCAACGCCGTCACCCTTTTGGCCCTTTATCTGTTCGACCTGCCAACAGCACTGCTGATCGTGATTCTGCGCGTTATTTTGGGAAACTTACTGTTCGGAACGCTTTTCAGCCCGACGATGCTCCTTTCGCTGGGCGGAGGTGTTGCAGCGGCGCTGGTCATGGGGCTGAGCCGTTTCCTGCGCCCCGGGCTTTTTTCGCCTGTCGGTCTCAGCGTCCTCGGTGCATTGACCCATAATGCCGTTCAATTGGCTTTGGCAGCGTTGCTGATTGTGCGCTCCGATCATTTGTGGGCACTGCTGCCATGGATGAGCTTTTCCGCTGTCTTGACCGGTCTTTTGGTCGGCCTGTCGACCTGGTTGATCCTGACCCGTTTGGCTGCATCGCACCTGTTAAAAATCGATTGCTTAAAAGCAATAGATTGTTAACTTGGAACATTCTGCCGATTTGGCCATTAATAACACTAGCGATTCACAAGCCGACAAGGCTTTGATTTACGGGCAAGGAAACATCAAAAAAGGATGGATTGGGTGATCCCTTTTCGCCGTAGGTTTTTTGTTACATTTCCGCAGATCCTGTCGTTCGTTCTGCTCATCTCGCTGCTCTTTTCCGGCTGTGCCTATTACAACACGTTTTATAACGCCAAAAAATTCTATGCCGAGGCCGATAAAGAGCGCAAAAAACGCATGCGCACTCAGATCGTCGAACTCTCACCCGAAGAAAAAGAGCGGCTTAAACGGGCCGGGCAATACAATTCACTGGACAACAGCCGACCCACAGGGGAAGAGATGCAGAATTATCAACGCGCGATCGAAAAGGCCTCCCGTGTTCTGGAATTCTATCCGAACAGCCGCTATGTGGACGACGCCTTGATGCTGCTCGGCAAATGTTTTTTCTTCCGTCGCGAATACAACAAAGCGATGCGGAAATTCGACGAATTGCAGCAGCTCTACCCCGAAAGCGAGTTTGTCGAAGAATCGCGCCTTCTCGCCGCCCGTACTCTGATCGGCCTGGGAGAATTCGATCAGGCCGAGAGCCGTTTTCGCGACCTGACACTTGATTCTCATGTCAACGGCCGTATTCGTGAAGAAGCGGCCTACGAATTGGGGGGACTCTATTTTGAAAAAGAAAATTACGAGCTAGCCGCTCGTGAATATGAAAAAGCCGCCAAAGAATCCGATGATAAACTGATTCGCGCCATGGCGCTCTACCGCCTGGGTGAGTGTTATCTCCAGCTCAAACGCACCGAAGAAGCGGAACAGGTTTTACGCCGAGCCGTCAAGGCCAGTCCCAACGAGGATTTCAAATCGCAGGCTACCTACAAGCTGGGCGAGGCGCAGAGTTTGAATGAAAACTATGAAAAAGCGGTTAAAACTTTTTCCGATCTTTTGGAAAAAGAGATGGAAGTCAAGCGGATTCCGATGATCAAATTGCAATTGGCTGAAAATTTGCGCCATGTCGATCGACTGCAAGAGGCGGTTAACTGGTACAACAATATCATCGAAGAGCACAAACGCACCGATGCATCGGCGCGCAGTTATTTTGCCCTGGCTGAACTTGAAGAGTTTGTCAATTTGGATTACAAAAAGGCACAGGAATATTACGAGTTGGTGCGCGGAGAATTTCAAACTTCCGCTATTGCGCCTATCGCCAAGGAACGCGCCGACGATATCAAAAAGCTGCTGGAACTTTTGGAGGATATCGCCCGGCTAGAAGGAAAAACCGGTGCCGATAGTCTTTCCGCTTCGACAAAGGAAGTGGAAGGCGAGCGCGAGGAACGCGATGATGCCCCCATCGATCTCAGTCCGGATGGCATGTGGGTCAATTACAGCGGTCGCGATCGTCCGCCCCCGCTTTCTCTAAAACGCATGAGTGAATCGGACCGTCAACGGGCAAGGAATCTTGAGGGCTCCCAAGCCTTGTTGACGGGCGATGAGAGCGGGGCAGGTGAGGACGCCCCAGATGAAGAAGAAGAGCAGAAACGGCAGGTCGTTGAAAAAAAACTCGCTCTGGCGGAACTGTTGCTGTTTAAATTCAACAAACAGGACTCGTCTGTCGATCTGTTTTTAACCGTGTTGGAAAACACCCAGGATAGCGTGATCGCCGCACGAACGCTCTATGCTCTGGGCTATACTTTTGATGCGGTGGTGAAAAACCGCTTTTTAGCCGATTCGATTTTTCACCGTCTGGTCGACCTCTATCCGCATTCGCCGCAAGCGGAAGGCGCGCGTCGGCTGCTCAGACTGCCGCTTCTAGCGGATCAAGCGGATTCGGCGAAAATTCTTTTCCATCGAGCTGAAAAACTCTACCTCAAAGAAGATCAATACGAGGAGGCTCTGGATCTGTTGGAACGGATTCGGCGCAACTATCCGCAATCCGACTATGCTTCCAAAGCGTTTTACGCCACGGGCTGGATTTATGAAAACCGTCTTTATGACAATGAAGCGGCATTGATGACTTATAAAAATCTGGTGCAAGAGTTGCCGGACTCGCCCTATGCCAAACAGGTCAAGACAAAACTCGATGCGGTCGAAAACGAACGCCGCAATGAAGAAGAACGCCGCCAGGCGGTGGCCGATTCGCTTACCCGATTGGAGAGCGCCGCTCGCGACAGTTCTGCTATCGACAGCTTGCAAATCATCCCGGTTGTCGCCGACAGCTTGATCGATTCTACGGGTGTTTCGTCAGCCATACCGGACTCTGGGTCCCTGCCGTTTCAGCCAGCGGTCGTCGATACGGCAGCGAAGCTGCTGGAAGGCATGATACCGGGCGCGCTGGAGCCGCCCAAACCATCGAGCGATCCGTCCAGTGGTGAACCCAAAGAATCCCCTGCTGCCGGTGAGCAGCCGCCTGAAACACGAGACGATCCGCTATGAGCCCTGATCCGTCGATCCCTTGCAAACATACAGTCGATTGCCGAGTCGAGTCGATCGCATGCGTGGCTGTAGAAACCTTTTTGCTCACGCTGCGCGCTCCTTCGATCGTTAAAGCTGCACGGCCCGGTCAATTTGTCAATCTTTCGGTTCCGCGCTGCGGCGAAATTCTCTGGCGGCGCCCCTTTAGTATTCACCAGGTGGATAACGAGTCCGGAACGTTTTCGGTGCTTTTTAATGTCGTGGGACGGGGAAGCCAGGCTCTCAACCGGGTTCAGCTCGGCGATTCTTTAAATTGCCTCGGTCCCTTGGGCAACCGTTTTCAAATACCGCCGGGTACGGACGAGTTGATCATCGTCGCCGGCGGCCTGGGGATTGCCCCTTTTTATTTCTTGTTGCAGGATTGGGCTCAGGAACCTTTTCAAAAAATAATTTTTTACGGTGTTGCCTCGAATGACCGTTTTTGCCGCCTCGATGATTTTTCCCGTTTGTGCTCCAGCCTCCATTTGACGACGGACGACGGCAGTCAGGGAGAAAAGGGAACGGTAATAGATTCGTTGCGGCGCCACCTGTGCATTAAAAGCGAGCGGAATCGATTTTTGCTCACCTGTGGTCCCACATCTATGTTGCGCGCGGTTCAGCGGTTGGGTGCAGAATTTCAATTGTCCGGCGCGGTTTCGGTGGAAAACCGCATGGCGTGCGGATTTGGGGCTTGTATGGGATGTCCGGTCAAGTTGAAAAATCCCGGTGCGCCCCATAAACCGTATGCTCTTGCATGCAAAGACGGACCAGTCTTTTCTTTAACAGAGATTGTCATCGATGAATGAAATTGCCATCCGCATCGGATCCGTTGAATTCGCCAATCCGATTATGGTTGCCAGCGGAACATTCGGATATGCTGAGGAATTCGACGGTCTGGTGGATTTTCGGGAAATCGGCGCGGTCGTCACCAAGACGGTGACCCTGGAACCGCGCCCCGGCAACGCGCCGCCGAGAATTTACGAAACTGCGGCCGGAATGCTCAATTCCATCGGTCTGCCCAATGTCGGGGTAAAAGATTTTATCGATCAAAAGATGCCCTTTTTGCGTACTCTGCAGAGCCGAATCGTTGTCAATGTGGCGGGCGTAACAGCAAAAGACTATGTTGCGGTCGTCGCCTGTCTCGATTCGGTACCCGGCATCGACGCTTTCGAGCTCAACTATTCCTGTCCCAACGTCAAACAAGGCGGCATGTCGTTCAGCTCGAATGCGCAGATCGCCGAAGCGGTGACCGCTTCCGTCCGTAAAGAGACGAAAAAACCCTTGATCGCCAAGCTGACGCCCAACGTGACATCGATTTCCGATATCGGGCGAGCCGTGGAACAAGGTGGCGCCGACGCCCTGTCCGCCATCAATACGCTGGTTGGAATGGCGGTCGATGTGCGAACCCGTAAACCACGCCTGTCGACCATAACCGGCGGGTTGTCCGGTCCGGCCATCAAGCCCATCGCTCTTGCCAAAGTTTATGAGCTCTGCAAATCTGTTTCAATTCCGGTCGTCGCTATCGGCGGCATCATGAACCTGCACGATGCGCTGGAATTTTTTATGGTCGGCGCCATCGCCGTTCAGGTGGGCACGGCCAATTTCATGAATCCCGGCTGTGCCGCGGAAATTACGCGGGATTTGCGCTGTTATTGTCAGCAGCAGGACCTCAATCTGTCGGATTTGATCGGTTCGCTGGAGGTAGATGGATGAAAGGCTGCGGCTTGCCGAAAAGTCGATTCTCGCGACTGGTGGCAGTTGGGGCCGTCGTGACGACGGCATGCGCGCCGCATTTGAACGGCCGCACGCCTGCTGACATCGATCAACTCGCAGCTCCTGTTTCGGCACAAACACCTGCAACCCCTGCACCCAAGCCCGATCCCCTGGTGTACAATCAAACCGGAATAGCTTCTTTTAGCGCCGACGAATTGCACGGCAAAACTACCGCAACCGGTGAGATCTATAACATGCGAAGCCTTGTTGCCGCTCACCCCACGTTGCCCCTCGGCACACGGGTGCGAGTGACGAGTTTGCACAACGGCAAAAGCGTGGTGGTGCGAATCGTCGATCGCGGCCCTTTTATCAAGGATCGTATCATCGACCTCTCTTTTGAAGCGGCTAAACAACTCGACTATATCGACAAAGGTGTAGAATTGGTGCAAGTCCGCGTCGTTCAAACGCCCTGACTTCTTCCGGAGGTGGACTGGTGAATATTAAATCCTTTTCCGTGCGCGCGCTGATCGCGCTTTTCTTCGGCCCGGTTATTCTTTATACCGCCTGGATTGGTGGCCTGAGCTGGTATTTGTTTGTTACGCTGATTGTTTTACTCTCGGTCTACGAGTATTACGATCTGTCGGTCAAGCGCGGTGTTCAGCCGCTATTTGTGCCTGGCGGCATCCTCGCTTTGGCGATCACGAGCGGATTTTATTTCTATTCCGAATACGCCTTGCTGCCAATTCTCATCGTGGCCCTGACCATCTTTTTGTTTGTCGAGCTTTATCGAAAAAACGGCTCACCGCTGCTCAACTCGAGTGTTCATTTTTTTGCGCCGGTGTTCTATGGCGTGATGTTCGGCAGTTTTATCCTGATCCGCGGGATGGAACGCAATTTTGGCCTGCAATCCGATTATGGCGGCAGCTGGATCCTTTTATTGATTGGTGCGACCTGGGTTTGCGATACAGCCGCCTATGTGGTCGGCTCCTATTTCGGCCGTCACAAACTTATGCCCCGTATCAGTCCGAACAAATCGATCGAAGGAAGCGCTGCAGGTTTTTTGTTTTCCTTGCTGACCGCGTATATCGGCTATCGCTATTTTGTTCAAGGGTTGCGGCTGCAAGATGCGTTGATTATCGGCGCCGTGGTGGGAAGTTTGGGGCAATATGGGGATCTGTTTGAGTCGATGATCAAACGCGACGTGCAGGCCAAAGATTCGTCCCGATTGATTCCGGGACACGGCGGGATATTGGATCGTTTCGACAGCCTCACAATCAGCGCGCCGCTGGTTTATCTCTATCTGCGCGAGTTTTTCTTTTAGGTGCAGCTTTGGGCCAGCC
>JAFGJN010000168.1 GCA_016929055.1 Candidatus Zhuqueibacterota bacterium | reverse complement strand
CCGCCCGACAAGCTGCCCGGCGTGCTCAAACTGGCCGATGACTTGATGAAGCGCCTCGACCTGCATGTTTTCGGCATCATGGATTATACCGAGGGCAACCGCTATGTCGGCAATGTCGATCTGCCTAAAGAGATCGTCGATGCCTATTACGCCAATATGCCCACAGTCAAGGGCTTTTTCAACGGTTACGGTCCGGGCAACACCTACGACAAACGCGACGGCGTGCCTTTCATCTCGTACCAGTATTACGCCGACGAAAACCTGAATGCCGACGAGATGGTCAAGGATTTTCGCGAGCTCGCCCGGCTCAATCCTGACCGCCCCTATTTCATTCCGGTGCATGTGCGCGAATACAACGACGTGGGGCGCATGAAAGAGGTGATGGATCGCCTCGGCCCGGAATACAAAGTGGTCAATCCGACCGAATTTGTACTCATGGCTGGCAAGGCGGCCAATCTGACCCGGCGTTTTCTCGACCGCCGTCCCGATTTCAGCGGCCGCTGGCAGCTGGATGCCAAAGCCAGCCGCAACGTTTTCGCTACCCGCTACGACCTGACCGTGCAGCAGAAAAACGATGTGCTGTCGATCGCCTCGCTGGTGTTCTATCATCGATTCATTCACCACCGGGAATGGCGCGTCGAGCGCACGCTGAAAATCGGCGGCGAGCCGATTAAAGGCCTCGATTACCACACCCGGCGCATGAAACATCTGGCAGCCTGGAGCGATTCGGTTACCACTCGAGCGGAATGGGCAGCGGACGGCCAAACACTGCGAGTGATCGCCGAATGTCCGGTAGAGACGGCGCAGGGACACTCCACGGTCACCTGCACCGACGCGTGGCGGCTGTCAACCGACGGCATGACCCTGACCATCGAAGAATATCGCGACACTCGCGAGGGGGATGTGCCGGTGACGGTTTTTGTCTATCGCCGGCAGCTGTGATCGATGCCCACTGGGCAGCACGCTGCTTTCCAGCCTATTGGCTTTCATCGATGGGTCTAGAACAGGCCCGTATCCCGAGACACGACCGGTGAACAAAGCGGTTGCGGGAAAAAGAAAAACTGTGTATCCTATAGAGAGAAAAAAGTCGTGATCCCTCCCCCCTTTTATGGAGACAACCTGTGCTGATCATCAAGGCCGGAGGTTCGGCCATCACGCACAAGCAACAGCCCTATCAGGCCAACGAGGCGGCCATGCGCCATCTCGCTCAGCAGCTGGCACGTCTCGAGGAACCGGTGATTCTCGTCCATGGCGTTGGTTCCTATGGCCACCCGCCGGCCAAACAGTACCGCATCGGTCTGGGAGCGGACGGAAGCCGGGAACGGAATTATGGTCTGGCGGTCACCCATTTCGCGCCGGCGAATTGACGCAAATCCTGCTCGGTTTTCTTATCCAGGCAAACCTGCCTGCGGTGCAGTGCCGGGCCTCGTCGATGTTCGTCACCGAGCAGCGGCGCATCGTCGCTTTTCATCGGGAACCGGTCGAGCGCTATCTCGATCTCGGCCTGATTCCGGTCATACACGGCGACGGCCCGGCGGATCGGCATCAGGGTTTTTGCGTGCTGTCCGGCGACCAGATCGCCGTCGATCTGGCGCGGCGGTTTCGCGCCCGCAAGGTGATCTTTTGCATGGACGTCCCGGGCATTCTGCGCGACGGCCGAGTGATCGAACACCTGCGCTACGACGAAATCGACGACCTGCAGCGGCACATCGCCGACAACCATGACGCCAGCGGCGGACTGGCGGCCAAGCTTTTGGAAATTCAAACCCTGCGGCCAGCCGGCATACCGGTGCAGCTCGTCACCTTGCACAACGCCGATGCGCTGACGGCTGCGAGCCGCAACGAAAATATCGGCACGCTGATCGATTGAACAACAGGAGGTCCACCATGCAGCCCTTGTTCTCTCCCGTCTGGTTGTGGAACACACTGGTCGCGATCGTCGAAATCATCTATATTTTTGTCATCATCGGCGCCATGGACAAGCTCGTGGCGCGCGGATTTCCGTCCGATCTGTCGCGCAAGATCATTCACATCGCCGCCGGCTCGTACGTGATCTTTTGGCCGTTGTTTGACGTGTCACACTGGAGCAAATATTTTTGTGTGCTCATGCCTCTGATCTGGGTGATGCTCTTTTTGAGCAAGGGATTGTCCGACAACCGCGAAGACCCGGCGGTCAAGACCATGACCCGAACCGGCGATCCGCGCGAACTGTTGCGCGGTCCGTTAATGTTCGCGCTGGTCATGGTGGTTCTCGGATTGCTGCTCTTTAATCGGGTCGCCGCTGTGGTGGCGCTGGGCATGCTCACCTGGGGCGACGGTCTGGCGCCCTATATCGGCAAACACGCCCGGCACACCTACCGCACCCTCGGTCCGACAAAGTCCTGGCTCGGCAGCGCCACGGTTTTCATCGCCGGCGTCGCCGGAGCGGCGCTGATGCTGTGGATCACCGGCCTGAGCGGAGATGCCATGCCCTGGCGCATGCTGGCCGTCACCGGAGCGGTGGTCATGATCGCCGAAGCGTTCAGTCCGCGGGACGTCGACAATCTGCTCATCCCGCTGGTATCGGTGGCAATGGTCTATCTGCAGACCGGCGCGCTGTAATAAAATTCGCTAACCGAAAGTAAAACAGGCAGAAAGCGAATGAGGGAACGCGATTTTCTGGAACGCGCCATCGAATTGGCTGTGGCGCATTCGGTTGACGGGGTAAACGGCCCTTTTGGCGCGGTGATCACCTGTGGCGATCGGATCGCGGCCGAGGGGTGGAATCGAGTCGTCGAGCTGGCGGATCCGACCGCACATGCGGAAATCGTCGCCCTTCGCGCCGCCTGTCGCGAGCTCGAGCGTGTCGAATTGGCGGATTGCACCCTCTATTCGAGCTGCAAACCCTGTCCGATGTGCCTCGCCGCCGCCTATTGGGCGAGAATCCCGCGCGTGGTTTTTGCCGCCACTGCACAGGAGGCAGAAAAGGCGGGATTTATCGATCGATACCTGTATGCGGAATTCCGGCGCAGCGACGAGAATAAAGCGATCGAGCTGGTGCATCGGCCCCTCGCCGATGCCGGCGAGCCTTTCAAGCGCTGGCTGCAAAATCCGATGCGACAGGTGTATTGACTGTTAGTAATCCGATGTATCAGGAGGTCTGCTGATGTCCGCTGTTCGCAAGGTTCAAAAGACGATCAAAAGCATTCCGACGATCGAAGGCGCCGGGGTGCATTTAAAGCGCGCCTTTGGTTTTCATCAAAAACCCGATCTCGATCCCTTTCTGCTGCTGGATGATTTTCACGGCACCGAACCCAGCCAATACAGCAAAGGCTTTCCCTGGCATCCGCATCGGGGGATCGAGACCATTACCTATCTGTTTGAAGGTTCGGTGGAGCACGGCGACAGCCTGGGCAATTCGGGCGTCATTCGTTCGGGCGATGTGCAGTGGATGACCGCCGGCAGCGGTATTGTGCATCAAGAGATGCCGCAGGGCCGGAGCGACGGACTCATGTGGGGCCTGCAGCTCTGGGCCAATCTGCCCGCTGCGCAAAAAATGATGGCGCCGCGCTATCGCGATGTCACGCGCGATCAGATTCCTCTCGTGCAGCTCGACTCGGGGGTCAAAGTCAAAATCATCGCCGGTGAGTTTGAGGGGAAAAAGGGAGCGGTGGACGGTATCGTCATCGACCCGACGCTCATGGATATCGCAATCCCGCCGTCGATCGATTTTCGCTACGAGCTGCCGAGCGATCATACCGTTTTTGCCTATGTTCTGCAGGGCAGCGCCTATTTCGATCCCGACCGCGACCCGTTTGCCTTTGAAAAACAGGGGAAAAATTATTTCGACACCGCGCAAAAGTGCCTGATCGATGCAGAGAATCTGATCATCTATGGACCGGGTAAAGAGTTGGCCATCACAGCCGGCGAGTCGGGGGCGCGCTTTGTTCTGGTCGCCGGCAAACCTCTGGGCGAGCCGATCGCCTGGGGCGGACCGATCGTCATGAACACCCGCGAAGAGCTGCGCACCGCGTTTGAGGAATTGGAAAACGGGACGTTTCTTAAACACAGCTGAAACGATGAATAGCAGGCGCCAAAGCCGAACAAATCAAATGATCGCGCTGATCTCGTTCCCTGGCTCTGCTGGCATTGGTAAAGCTTACCGCCGCTCAAATATTTTTGGGCAGGAATGAAATTGTGTGTATTTTTTTATCGTCTCCGGCTCCAGCTT
>JAFGJN010000167.1 GCA_016929055.1 Candidatus Zhuqueibacterota bacterium | reverse complement strand
TCTGGACGTTGGTACCGGCCTGATCGCCCGAGTTGTGGACGGTGATGGTGTAGGTGATCTCGTCGCCGGGATTGACCGCGGTTCCGGATGCAACACCGTCATCCTTGGTAAAATCCTCGGGATCGGTGAATTTGGGGCCTTCCGAAATGGTCACCGTCGAAGTAACGCATTCCGGCGGTTCGGGATCCAGAGGATTTGAACTGGTGTAGCAGAGCTGATTCACCACGTCGCCGGTGGCGGAACCTGCGGTAAAATTGACCAGCAGTTCCTTGAAAGCACCTCCACCATTCAGGGCGCCGACGTTCCAGACATAGTCGGTTCCACTGAGGGTAAAGGATTCGCCTGCAGGCTCGTGGCTGATATAATTCAGACCAGATGGCCAGATGTCAGTCACGACCACATTCGTGGCGTCGGCTGTACCGGTGTTGGATACCCGCAGGGTAAAAACGCCTGCTTCTCCCGGCGCCACGGTCATCGAGGCCGGGGTTTTGCTCAGCTCTATGTTGACCTCGGCTCCCTGGGTGATGGTGACCGTCGCTTCCGCGCATTGCGGCGGTTCCGGATCTGTCGGCGTCGAACTGGTATAACAGAGCTGATTGATGTGGGCGCCGATGGCACCGCTAGCCATAAATGTCACGGTCAGTTGCACCGACCCATTGTTTCCGGCCAGGTCGCCGATGGTCCAGACATAGTTTCCGCCCACAAGCGCGAAATCGGCACTTGCGGGATCATGACTGACATAGGTCAGACCGGCCGGCCAGGTGTCGGTTACCACCAGATCGCCTGCATCGGCATTTCCGGTGTTAGTCACGGTCAGAACAAACGAACCCTGAGCGCCCTGTTGGACTGACTGGCTGGCGGGAGTTTTGCTCAGCGAAATGTCGACATATGTGGCATTCACCTGCAGCGGCACGCAACCCACATTGTTGCTGAAATCGGGGTCATTGCTGTCCGAGCGGATGACCCGCGCGCAGTTGACCCAGGTTCCGGCTGCTTGCGCTTCGGCGGTGATGGCCAGGGTGATGGTGCCGTTTGCACCCGAAAGCGTCGGCACGTCCCAGATACCGGTTTGCGGGTCGTAGGACGAAGTGCCGCTCGGTGTGAGGGTGTGGCTCTGGTAGCGCAAACCCGCGGGCAGCAGATCATAGACCTGAATCCATTCGGCTGCATCGGGTCCGGCATTGGTCAGAGTGACCGTATAGACAACCGAACTCCCTTCATCGACCGGTCCGCTCGGCACCACTTGTTTCTGCACTTGCAGATCCGCGTTTTTCGGCCCGATGGTGATCGAGACACAATCGTGGTTGTCATCCAGATTCATGTCGGTCGGCTGCACCTGGATGATATGCGAACAGTTGGTGATCACACCGCGTGCTCCAACACGAACACGGATGTCGATCGATTTGGAGCCGCCCGGAGCGATCGGACCGATACCCGTCCATTGGTGTGTACTGGGATTGTAGGTCCCGTCGCCGGTGCTGCTGATAAAGGTGACCTGTCCCGGCAAGAAATCGAAAACAGTGACCGTGTTGGCCGTGACCGAGCCGCTGGTGTTGCGCACGGTCAGGGTATAGACGATTTCGTCGCCGACCTGAACTCCGGAAGCGGGAGAAACCGTCTTTTCGATTTCCACATCGGTTTCGCCGGGCCCGATATTGAGGGTCGCCCAATCGAGATTGTTAAAGGGGTTGTTATCCATCGGCGTCGCCGAAACGATCTGGCCGATATTGGTATAGGTTCCGGTTCGCAGCGTGCGCATCTGGATGTTGAGAACCGCTTCTGCACCCACAGCCAGGGTGGATGAGAAAGTCCAGACGCCGGTAGTCGGATTGTAGGAGCCACCACCGTCATCGCTGACGTACTGCAGCATAGTCAGGTCGATGTTGTCATCGACGGAAAAACCGGTAACCGGATTGGGGCCGTAATTGTGTACGCGCAACGTATAGGTGACGATGTCATCGACAGCAACCACTTGCGGATCCACCTCTTTGCTCAATCCGAGATCGCTGTCATTTGCACCCACATCCACTGTCGCGCAATCTTGTGTCTGCAGTGCCGGATTGAAAGCGGGACTGGAGGCGGTGATTTCGGCACAGTTTTCCAGAGTTGCTGCCAAAAAGGCGCGAGCCGTGATCTGCAGCGATGCACTGCCGTTGGCCGGAATGGAAGTGATGCTCCAAATACCGGTAGAGGGGTTGTACGACCCTGCTCCGTTGTCGGAGAGATAGGTGAAACCATACGGCAGAACATCGGTCACACTGACGTTCTGCGCTTCGATCGGGCTGGCGTTGGTCACGGTCAGGGTAAAGACGACCTGATCATCGACCTGCATTTCGCTGACCGAAGCGACTTTTTCCAGGGTGAGATCGACCTCGCCAGGGGCCTGGACGACGAGTTGGTGATCCTGTATTTCTCCTTCGACATAGATATCGCCCAGGGCTTCGCTGACATCCAGCGGGTCTGCGCTGTTGGCCAGACGGAGACGCACCCAATAGTTGCCGGCAGCCTGACCGGCCGGGATGGAAAAGGTGAAACCGGTGGACTGGGTTCCCGATGCCACGGCAGTGGGGCCTTCAACTGCGGTTTCGTTTGCATCGTCCATATCGCCGTCGTTGTTCCAATCGACCCAGGCCATGAGATAGGAAGCCGAAGGAACGGTGGTGCTGACACTAAAGGCAAAGGAAGTCGAGCCAAACGCAACTTCAAAAGGCGTGGGGGTGACGCCGTCATTCGCTGTTTCAGGAAAGGGATCGGTCTCGGTCGTCTCCTCGGTGACGTTGGTACCGATGCGAACCCCGGAATTGAAAAAGTAGCTCGCATGCGGTTTGCCGACCGATCCCAATTCTCCGCTGCAATTGAGCGGAATATTTGTTATCTCATCCAATTCGGCACCGGTTAAATCAATGGTAGTGGAAGGATTAGCCGGGTCAAGTCCTCGAATTCCGTAGATTGGCGGCATGGGGTCGGGGTACCATTGCACATTAGCCAATTCCGCAGATAAATTGAAACGAATGGTCATTTTCAATACATCCCACCAATCGTTATGCGCTGGAGAAGGCCAAGTCGATGTCAATGTACCTTGGCAAACAATCTGAATCCACGTATGAGTCGGCGAACTTGCAGGTACTTTATCGGCTCGCATGTCGTTTTGCCAAACACCTTCAAAGGCGATATCACTGAACGTGACATCTATCAAATTATCGGTCAGTGCTTGGTCCAGACGTAAGGCATTTTGCCAAAATACTAGATCATACGAATCCATCTCTGGTGTCGTACTCCGAGATTGGAGCCACACGATCAACTCGCCGGTGTCCGAAACGGGATCGCACGTGAGGCTTTCCAGTTTCATGCGTACATCGATGTCGTCTTGGGCCAATACTTGAGGCGCCGCGCCGAGCATAAGCACCAGCAACAGCACAACAAGCATACCCGGGGATTGCTTTTTCATGGGATCCTCCGATTTGGTGAGGGATACAAACTCTGCCTTGGGTTCACAAAGAGATAGCTGTGGCTTTGATGAAACACTCGAGCAAGCGAGTGATACCCACAGGCAACAATTTGAATTGGCTTTGATTTTTTCAAGTTCATTTTTAACAATTAGATAGATGTTTAAAAACTCGCTGGCTCAGTTTGCTTTGCTATCAGACATTCAATAGGCATGCCATAGATGAAATAATTTGGGATTATTTTTTGAGGGGTGTCGAGCAGAATTGTGAATCAGATCACGCAGGAATCGGGTGCGATCTTTTTTTGGGATATGCAAGTCAGTCTATAGTCGAATTCGGTGATAAGTGAATCACAATACATACGATTCTCTTATTCATGCATTTGATGAAATCTCGTTGTTCACCTTAAAAGTATGACTATTCAAGCGGTTTTTTGGGAGATCCGGTGGTTTGCACAGGATCCGGTGTATAAACTCATTTGATTGAAATAGGTCCGGAGAGCGTTGGAATTGCGGGCTTGAATAAAATGTAGCTTCTTTTTGAAAGGAGATGAGGGAGGAATAGTGGGCTGTCCGGTTGGCGATGGCGGACAGCCCCGATGGTATAGGAATCAACCGATCTTTTCGCACACCGATTTGGCCTGCATGAACAAACCGAGATAGTCCATGCCCCCGGCTTTGGAATCGGTGCCGCTCATGTTAAAGCCGCCAAAGGGATGGGCACCGACCATGGCGCCGGTGCATTTGCGGTTGATATAGAGGTTGCCGACATAGAAAAGCTTTTTCGCTTTTTCGATCTTGTAGCGGTTGCGGGTATAGACCGAGCCTGTGAGACCGTATTCGGTGCGATTGGCGATTTCGATGGCCTGGTCAAATGACTGCGCTTTGATCACCGCCAGCACCGGACCAAAGATCTCTTCCTGATCGAGCCGTGCGCCCGGTTGAATGTCGCGAAAGATAGTCGGTTTGATGAAATAGCCGTTTCCGGCCGCTTTTTCGCCGCCGATGACCAGTTTGCCTTCCTTTTTGCCGATCTCGATGTATTCGAGGATTTTCTCTTCCGAAGCTCGATTGACCACGGGCCCCATATAATGATCCGGATTGTCCGTCGCTCCGATGCTCAGCCTGGCGGTGAAGGCGGTGATTTTTTCGATAAACGGTTCATAAATGTCTTCCAGAACGATGGCTCGCGAACAGGCCGAGCATTTTTGTCCCTGAAAACCATAGGCCGAAGCCACGACGTTGCGCGCCGCATCGTCCAGATCGGCTTCGCTGTCGACGATAATCGTGTCCTTGCCGCCCATCTCGGCGATGACGCGTTTGACCCAGATCTGTCCGGGCGCGGTTTTTGCCGCCCGGTCGACAATGCGCAGGCCCACTTCTTTGGAACCGGTGAAACAGATCATGCGGGTTTTCGGGTGCTCGACCAGGTAATCGCCGATTTCGCCGCCGCTGCCGGGAATAAAGTTCAGCAC
>JAFGJN010000166.1 GCA_016929055.1 Candidatus Zhuqueibacterota bacterium | reverse complement strand
GGTGCGTACCTTTTGACCCCTGGTGTTATAGATCGCCAGGCGGGTGTAACGGGATTCGGCCAGATCGAAACGGATCAGCGTCGACGGGTTGAATGGATTGGGATAATTCTGATAGAGCTGGAATCGGGCCGGAATGGAAACGATCGGCGCTTCGCTGTCGAAATGGGGAACCTCGGGCGGCTGAGCGGCGAAATCGCGGGCAAAAATCCGGGCCTGCTCGGCAGAGGCGGTCTTGGCGAGCTGGACGATGTCCGGCTGGGTGGTCATTCGACAGGGTTGGGTGACGGCCAGCCAGTAACCCCGTGTGGGGCGCAGAACAAAGGCGGGCTGGGTGACATAGTGCTGTGGATCGTATTCCATGAGCGGCAACAGCACGCTCTCCTCCGGCCGCACCGTGGGTTGGACAAATTCCTGCTCCTGCCACACGCTGCCGATGGCATACCATCCCGGCTGGGAAAAATCCTTTTCATAGGCATGAAGCGGCGTCAGCTCCAGCGTATAGTCGCCTGGCGAAGTGATAAAGAACCAGTATCCCGTTCCGGCCTGCAAATCCGTGGCCGCCACATAGCCGCCTCGAGAGGGATCGTAACTTTTGATTTTATCCGGCGGGATTCCGGGAAAAAGCGAAGCGGCGTCGGTGTCAGCCGTCGTTCCGGGAAGCGACACGAGGTACCACCCCGCTGCGGGAAAGGAAAAAACCACTGGAATGCGCTCGGCAAAGAGGGGGATGGATTCGGCATGGCCGGTCACCTCCTGCAGGTTGGTATCGGCTGCATAAAAGCGCGGCTCGCCGTCGGCATAGGTCAGGCTGTAATCCGTTTCGGCCAGCAGCGTCGTCGCTTCCAAGCGCTGCAGCGATACCCACTCGCTGCCGATCGCGGCCGGCGATTCGCTTTTTAGGGTTGCGATCAATCGCACCGCACCGGTTTCGCCATCCCAATCGCGGGTCAGGCAATAATCGCTGTCGGAAAAGCGAGATTCCAGGAACCCCAGATCGACCAGAGCGTCGCGAAAATTGTCGCTCATTTGCAAGCCGAGCTGAAAGGCGGCGAGCGGAATTTCTGTCTCGCTGTCGGCGCGCGCCTGAATGTCGACAAACGCGGTATGGGTTCCCGGGTGTGGCGTGTCGTACCAGAAGGCCTGGGGAACGACCCGCACATCGATTGCCGCGGGCAAGTCGTACACGCCAAAGAGGGAAAAAACCGAGAGAATAAAGAATATTCGACTCATCGCCAATCCACAGAGTGTATTCGTCCATATGATCTGCAGGAATCAGTAAGCAAATATCGTGCGAGATTTGCTTGCAGTATAACGGTGCAGCAATCGGCGGAAAGACAATATCTTAAGAATCAAATAAACAGACATATAGGGATGGCTTTGACGGTCGACTGCGGCTTTTTGCGCCGGTTCGGGATGAGCTGTCGGTGGCGACAGCGACAAATCGGGGCATCGAGGGGACACCGTGCGCCGGTGTCGAGTTTGCCGCACCGCCGGGCTGTGTCGATCTTAATCCTTGATCTTTAATGGATGGATTTTTATACTTTATGTAAACCCGAATCAAGCGCAAAACCCAACCTGACGGAGGTGATATCATGGCATCGACCAAGAGACCGCCGGCAGTTGTCGTGTTGTTGGCGCTGTTGGCTTTTCAGGGCTTGAGCGGTATTTTCGGCGGAGTGGGCCTGGTTTTGGATCCCACAGGTGAATCGCTGCAGATTCCACAGATCTGGCTGGAGGGAACACCGTTTGCCGATTATACGATCCCCGGATGGATCCTTTTGATCGTACTGGGCCTGTTGCCCCTTTTCGTTTTTTACCGTTTGCTCAAAAGACGGCCTTTTTGCTGGTGGTCGACCGGTCTGGTTGGTGTCGCTCTGGTCATCTGGATCGGCGTCGAAATCTTGATGATCGGCTATCAGCCACAACCGCCGCTGCAGCTGATCTATGGAACGGTCGGTCTGGCGATTCTGATTTTGCTTTTCCTGCCTTCTGTTAAAGGCTATTGTTTGAACACGATCGCACAGGCTGAAACGGCTCGATCCTGATTGTGCCCGCCAACCCGGGAGACGAAATGCAAAAATATCTGACCATCCTCGCCTCTTTTGCAACCATGCTCTGCATCGGCAGTGTCTATGCCTGGAGCGTTTTTGTACCGGAACTCAAGACGGTTTATGGCTTTTCCACCGCCCAGACTCAGCTGGTCTTTGGCGTTCTCACCGCGATTTTCCCCACGACCATGATCTTTGCCGGCAGAGTGGAGAGGCGAATCGGATCCCGCGCTCTGACCGCTTTGGCGGCCCTGTTTTTCGGCTCCGGCTATCTGCTGGCCGGTTTTTCCGGCGGGCTCTTTGGCGGCGTTTTGCTGGGAATCGGCGTATTGGCCGGTATCGGCACCGGATTCGGCTACCTCGCCGCTCTCACCACGCCGGTCAAATGGTTCCCGGAAAAGAAGGGGCTGGTGACCGGCATTGCGGCTGCCGGATTCGGACTGGCGGCGGTCTTTGTCGCCGCGCTCGTCGAGTCCTGGCTGGAAGCGGGCAAGAACGTGTTGTGGATGTTTTCCGTTATCGGTATCGGCTATGGCCTGCTTATTTTTTTCTTTTCCCTGTTCATGAAAGCTCCGCCGTCCCCGCCCGCGGTGGTTAAAGTCGAACTCTTAAAGCTGGCAAGGGATTCGCGATTTCTCAAACTCTTTTTCGCTATTCTGGGCGGCACCTTTGCCGGCCTTTTGGTGATCGGCAACCTCAAACCCATCGGGCTGCAGTACGGTCTGGATAACCCAACCCTGGCCCTGGGAATCGCGGTTTTTTCGACCGCCAACTTTATCGGCCGCCTCTTTTGGGGATGGGTCAGCGACTCGATGCGCACCCCGCTCTCGATTTTTCTCGCCCTCTCTTTTCAGGCCGCTGCTGTTTTTCTCATCGGTTATGTGCCGTTGTCGCCTCTGCTCTATTGTCTTCTGGCCGGGGCCATCGGTTTTGGATTCGGCGCCAATTTTGTCCTTTTTGCCAAGGAAACCGCGCATCTCTATGGAATCGGCAACCTGGGCATTGTCTATCCCTACGTTTTTATGGGTTATGCTTGTGCCGGTATTCTGGGCCCGTTGACCGGGGGTCTGCTCTTTGACGCACTCGGCGGCTATAGCGCCGCAGCCTTTTTGGCTGCGCTGACGAGCCTGGCCGGCGCTCTGATTTTTATCATCGAAAAACCGGCTCCCGATCGGACGTTAGAACAACTCTGAGAGCGGCGTCAATCCGGTCACCAAAACAAGCGCATACGATGCAGAAAAGAAATCCGCAAAAAACCGGGACGCCGAGCGAGTCGCGATCCACCCCCCATCGGCTCTCTTCCGATCTCGCCTGGCTCTGGCCGATGTGGGGCGATCACGCCAGCGATTATGGGCGCTATGCCGACCATGCAATCGGGCTGATTCGGCGCCATGCCCAACGGCCGGTCGCAACCCTTCTGGATATCAGCTGTGGCGGCGGCAAAAACGCCTGGAATTTCAAACGCCATTTCAAAGTCACCGGTGTTGATATCAGCCCGACCATGCTCGATCAGACTCGCAGACTGAATCCCGATTGTGACTTTGTTCAGGCTGACATGCGGACGTTCGATCTCGGCAAAAGATTCGATGCGGTTCTGATGGATGACGGCATTTCCTATATGACCAGTCGCGCGGATCTCTCGGCCGCTCTGGCCACGGCCTTTCATCACCTCGAACCGGGCGGCGTCATGATTCTGACACCCGACGTCACCACCGAGACCTTTTGCCAGAATCAGACCACCTGCACACCGGCAGAGGAGAAATACAAGCCGACAGGGATCGAGGTCGTTTTTGTGGAGAACAATTATGATCCCGATCCGACCGACGAACACTATGAAACGACGATTCTCTATCTGATTCGCGAAAACGGGGTGCTGCGGGTGGAAACGGATCGCTTTATCCTCGGGCTCTTTTCCCTCGACACCTGGATCGAAATGTTCTCCGATACCGGTTTTCTCGTCCAACGCCAGGCTTTCAGGGATGACGGTGTCGACTATACCACCTTTATCTGCGTCAAGCCCGCATGAAGGTAACCGGGGATGGGAGGCATGCGGACGACTGTTTGTTGCTGACCGGTGCAGATGCACCGAATTGCCCGCAGGAGACGGTAAAGGCAGAGGAGCACATCGCGCGTGACCATTCTGATCCTTGAACCCTACTTGTCCGGCTCCCATGCCGCCTGGGCCGAAGAGTATGCCCGTGCCAGCAGCCATCGGGTGGAGATCCTCTCTCTGAGCGGCAATTTCTGGAAATGGCGCATGCACGGCGGCGCTGTGACGCTGGCGAGCGAGTTTATTCGATCCGGACTGCAGCCGGATCTGCTGCTGGCAACCGACATGCTCGACCTGACCGTTTTTCTGGCCCTGACCCGCAGCCGCACCGCTCGAATTCCGGCGGTCATCTATTTTCACGAAAACCAGATCGGCTATCCCTGGTCGCCAAAAGATCGGGATGTGGTGCACCGCCGCGATCACCACTATGGATTTATCAACTATAGCTCGGCACTGGCCGCCGATCGGGTGTTGTTTAATTCGGCCTATCATCGCGATTCTTTTCTCGACGAACTGCCGCGCTTTTTAAAACATTTTCCCGATCATCGCGGTCTGGAGAACGTCGAGGCTCTGCGGGCAAAAAGCGCTGTTCTGCCCATCGGTGTCGATCTGCGACGGCTGGACAGCGCCCTGCAGGAGGGCCCAAAGGCCGGCGACCGCGTTCCTCTGGTGCTCTGGAACCATCGCTGGGAATATGACAAGAATCCCGACGATTTTTTTCGCGCGCTCGATGTGCTGGATGAACGCGGCGTCGATTTTCGCGTTGCGATTCTCGGCTCGAGTTGCCAACAACCCGTACCGGTGTTCGACGCCGCCCGTGAAAAACTGGCTGAAAAGGTCGTCCATTTCGGCCATGTCAAAGAGTTTGACGACTATGCGCGCTGGCTGTTTCGAGCCGATATTCTGCCGGTGACATCGGTTCAGGATTTCTTTGGCATCAGCGTCGTTCAGGCCCTCTATTGCGGCTGTTATCCGCTGCTGCCCAACCGCCTGGTCTATCCCGAACGGGTGCCCGCCGCCGACCATCCCGAGGTTTTTTATTCCGATTTTGATGACCTGGTCGAAAAACTGGCAGTCGCCATACAATCGATCGAAACCCTCCGCCAACAGAACTTTCGGCACTGCGTGGCGCGATTCGACTGGGGCCACATGGCCTCCGCGTACGATGCCGTGATGGAAGGGATTGTTTGCTCGCGCAAACGCAACTGAAACAAAGATTTTTTTGGGGAGCACCTTCCATCGGGTTTGTCAGGCTGCACCGTACGATGCGTCGTGCCGGGTTGGGTCAGGCGTTCCGAGCGTATGGGGATTGTCGGATTTTTGAGTTTCTTCGCCAGGGGGTCAATCGACCGTCTTG
>JAFGJN010000165.1 GCA_016929055.1 Candidatus Zhuqueibacterota bacterium | reverse complement strand
TTGTGGCCAATTCCCGTATTTTTGCCAAATTCGTTTTTTTGTCACCCGGCTGCGGAGCGAATTGGCCACAGGCAATGCGTGCTTTTTTCATTACATTCCTTTTCTAGCTAAGCGCCGATTCGCATAACCGTGATATAGAGCCAAACGATCACACCTACTAAAACCCAGCATCCGACAAAACCCCAGACATCCCACCGGTCGGGTTTCCAGAATTCCCAGTCAGTGCCGGGAAAAAGTTTGCGTTCCTCGACTTTATCGGGATGCTCAATCGAGTCGCGCACCCGTTTGCTGTCTTGATCGAGATCAGCCACTACCGGCGTATGAATGGCGCCGTAAAATTCGTTCAACACCCGTCTGTCATTGCGTCGTGTTACCAGGCTGATACCGAACAACAGAATAAAGGGAAAAACGATGTCAAAAACAAATGAGAGTGTCGCCAGCTGCGCTTTTTTCATATTCTCCAATGGCACTCCCATCAGGGAAAGATAGTAGAGCTGATTGCGAAAAGCGCCTTTTCCGACCAGAGGCGAGTTCAAATCATTCGGATCGGAGCGAATCAGCTCATCGAAAAAAATCGGTGCCGGAGGTACAACGACCCGTTTCTCGATCACCTGTCCGATAAAATCAGCCATGCCGTTTCGTACATCCTCTTCGGTTGCAAGAGCGCGCTTGGGCTCCACCCTCTCGGGCGTTTGACGCGTCAACGATGGATGCGTGCGGATGCCTTCGAATGTAGGCGCGACATTGGGAATAATGACTGTTGTAAACAGTGTCAGGATCATCTGCACAACCACAGCTTTGGTGGTGAGTCGACGCCAGAAATAGACAAGCCAGAGCGCCGGTCCGATGACGGTACCGACTGAAAGAATATATTTAAACATCACGAAAATATCATCCACACGATTGGCGAAAAAAATCGATGAAATCAAAACGATAAAAATTACAACTCGCCCGGACAAAATCTGTCGGCGTTCGGAAAGTTTGGGAGAAAGCGGCAATAGAATGTTTTTGGTAAAGGCGGCGGACCATTCAATGCTCTGGGCATCAATAGTGGACATGTTTGCGGCAAGAATTGCGGCGATCATCATGCCAACAAAACCCGCACCCAACAGATCACGCGTCATGTGGCCCCAGATCATGGTCGGATCAGCCAGTTGACCCTGGTAGAGTCCAAGAGCGATCAATCCGGTCAGGGCCCAACCGATCATGATAAATCGTTTGGCGAATGCACCGGTGATCGCACCGATACGGGCGGAACGGTCGTCACGCGCCGAGCCGCCGATGGTAAAACTGCGCGGCGCCAGACCGATCAAATTCACCACAACCATTGCGAATACGAAATACCAGGTGTATTCGCTGTCACCTCCCGATCCGAAAAGCTGAAACATGTGATCCGGGACTTTATCGTGCAGTCCAGAAAACCCCCCGAGTTTGGACAGCCCCATCGGGATTAAGGCCAGGGAAAGAAAAATAATCAACAGCCCTTGAACCACATCGGTTACAACGGCCGCAAAAAGCCCCCCGAGAATGGTATAAGCACCGACAATGCCGGCATAGATAAAATAAAAATAGTTCAAATTGATATAGGACTTGTAGGGTTCCAGCTCTCCCCTTTTCATGCGCTCGCGCAAAAGCACGAGTTCAGTCTTTTCATCTTTGTTCAAGGGCTGGTATGTCTGGCGGGTTTCAAGCTCACGAACACGCTCATACCCTTCCACCGATGCGCGCTCTTCGAGAGTGTACTCGCTCTCGGGCTTGACCATCAAGGCTTTCATGGTTTTTCCGGTGAGCATGAATCCCATAGAACCGCCATAGATCGCGAGCAACAGAATATAAACCGCAAACAGACCTGCCAGAAAGGGGCTCTGAAAGCGGTGCAAATAGATATCGCCGGGAGCGATATAACGGGTACGGCGCTGCAAAATTGCGCCAAACCAGTAGAACGGTGTGATAAAAAGAACCAGATTCTGGAACCACAAACCCGACAAACCCTGCCGATAGATTTCCCGTGATACCCCGGTCGCCTGATCCGCATTGGTGATATTACCGAAATTGAGAAAGGCGAACAAAACCTTGCCAAAGCTGCGTCCGCCCTGATAAAAGTCGGTCGTATTTTTGATCCGATTGCTGGCCCATTTGCCGATATAAATCATGCCGCCCAGATAAATAAGCAAAACCAACCAATCGACTGCTGCTAGTCCGAGAAATGACATGGCGATCTCCCAAAGTTTTTCTGGAATCGGAGGGGAAAGATTCGTATACTTAAATCTCAAACAGACTAATTTTGGAGCAAACATGACCAGCAAGGAACGTGTGCAGGCGGCATTAGAGCGAAAGCCCACCGACCGGATTCCGATTTACATGTGGTTTCAACCGCAAACAACTCGGCATTTAGCCGATCTACTCGGTGTTCCGCCTGCGGTGGTGCCCGACGTGATGGGCAACGACGTCAAACAGGCCTGGGTCAACAACAACTATGCCATGGAAGGTATTGTCCATGACCGTGACGGCGAGGGCCATCGCGACGCCTGGGGAATCGTCTGGGAAAAGCAAGGGGCGTTCAACCAGATCGTTCATTACCCTCTGCTCGATGCCGCACCGGAAGTGATCGATGCATATCGATTTCCGACCGGCGAAAGCGAATCGCTGTTGCGGCAGATGGAGCCGGTCGTCGCGGCCGCTAAAGACTTTTTTATCGGTTGTGATGTTTCGCCTTGCGTATTTGAAATGTCCTGCCGGTTACGAGGCATGGAAAACGCTTTGCTGGATCTGCTAACCGAAGGGGACGATCTTCTCGCCCGCTGCGGTGATTTCAGCGTCCGACTGGCAAAAGATGCGTGCCAACGTTTTCCGCTCGACTGGTTATGGACCGGAGACGATGTGGCGTCGCAGCAGTCGATGATGATGAGTCCTGCAGTCTGGCGTCGATCGATTAAACCCCACCTAGAGCGGGTGACCGCTGTCGGTAAAAACCACAACCTTCCGGTAGCCTATCACAGTTGTGGGGCTATCGCCGATATTATTCCCGATCTCATCGAGATTGGGGTCGATGTGCTCAACCCCATTCAGAGCAACTGCCCGGGCATGGAACCCGAACGCCTGAAACGCGATTTTGGCCGTCATCTCACTTTTATGGGCGGTGTCGACACCCAGGGACTGTTGCCCAACGGCACTCCGAATGAGGTGCGCCGGGAAACCTCTCGCCTGATCGAAACCCTAGCCGCCGATGGCGGCGGCTATATCCTCGCCGCTTCTCATACTGTCCCGCCGGAAACGCCGGACGAAAACCTGTTTGCGCTTTATGCCCAAGCCGGATTGAGCTCTGAAGAACTGTTCGATCGGGCAGCCGACTGGCGGAAGCGGCATCAGGGCTGAGCCGGCCGGGGCAAATTTACCCGCGCCAAAATGCGCGCCATGTTGCGGCCCAATATATTGTACTTGTCCTCTTGCGAAATATCGGCAAAAGCCACCCAGCCGAATTGCGGAAAGGGATCGCGCATCGGCGCGTCGGAACCGTATAAAACCCGTTCCGACCCCACCGTGTTCACCATGTATTCAATCACACCCTCGAGCACCGATGTAAAGGTGAGCTCGAGATAAACATTGCCAAATTCTTTTGCCAGAGCTGTATGGCTGCGCGCCACCTGCCAGCTGGTGCCGGAATGGGCCAGGAGAAAACTGATCTCTGGATAGCGTGCCGCCAAATCCCGCACCTCGGCCATAAAATTATCCGAATAGTGCAGCAGACAATAGAGCCTATGGCGGTTTCCATAAGCGTACCACGGATCAAACAACGGATCGTTATAGGGAATTCGCCACCGGGGATAGTAGGGTTTGATACCGGTAAAGCCGCATTCCTCGTAATAGTATTTCAGTGTTTTTTGCCAATCCGCGACATAGAGCGGATGGATGGCGGCATAACCGACGATTTCTTCGGGAAAATCGTGCATTGCCTGCAAGGTATCGCGGTTGCCCAGTTCGTGATCAGCCCAGATGGCGGTCCAGGCGCTGACGCAGGTACGGGCGACGCCAATCCGGCGGTTGCGTTCGACGACTGCCGTCGCATCCGCGGCGTTCATCGCCACCATCGCCGCTCCACGTCCCCCCTTTTGCACGATATGAGCATGAGCATCGATCACCTCCAGTTCCTCGATCGGTCGACCCTGCAAAGCTTTTTCCATTATCGCATCAGCAGCCGGTTTTGAAGTATCAACGGCTTTGGCTGTTTCCTCTCCGAGCAGCCGCAACAGATTGCCGCCAGCGATCTTTTGTCGCTCTGCCAGAGTCAGATCGGCATAGTCCACATAAGAACGCGCCGCACCCGGACTCTTGAGCGGCGATTCAGAACCGAAAAGCACCCGTTCCGCACCGACTCGTCCGGCATAAAACTCGAGCATGCGGTTGCCCTGGTAATTTGAAAATTCAATGTGCAGATTGGCAAAGCGATCCATCAGCGGGGTTAATATCCGTGTGGATTCCCAGCGCACGCCGTGAAGCAGAATGGCAAGATGGGGAAAAGAGTCGCACACCCACGCCAACTCGGACCAGCTGATCTGCATAGCATCGGGATAATGTCCGGCATCGAAAATCATCAAAATACCGGCTTCTGCCAGCACACCCAGCAAACCGCCAAGGGTGGCTCCATCGACCGCATAGCAGTGGCTTTTGGGATAGAGCTTGAGCGCTCTTACCCCGGCAGCCTCCATCTCGGCGACAAATTGCTCCGGTGGCGCCACCTCGCCGGTATGATGCGGCAAACCTGACCAACATGGAAGAAAACGAGGGTGTTCCGAACAAATTTCAGAGATTTGCGGATTGCCGACATCGGGATTGATGACGGCAAGAGAAGACGTGACCAGAGCCGCATCGATGTGGCAGCGCTCCATCATCTCCAGTACATGTTCGGCGCTCCATTTCTGCAGCGGATCCCTTTGAGCCAGGGCACCGATTGTCGTATGACAATCAATATAGCGAATCATTGCGTTGCTGGTTTGCATCATTCCTGTCCTAAATAAATTCCCTGGATTCTGTCTTGATAGAATCCAGCAAAAAGTATTTTTATAATTTTATGCGATTTGCAGCAGTTGCTCTGCACCACCAGTTGTTTTGTGCAATGGTCGCGTAGTGTCAGCACAGCTCCCTGATCGAAAGGCGAATTTGTTCCAGCGTATAGTCGATATCCGCAGCTTGATGGGCATACATGATGATCCAGCGATCGTTGGCAAAAACACCGCGGCTGTAGAGTTTGCTGAACAATTGATCGTGCCACAGCATATTTTTACTGGCATCGTCAAAATCGAATCGAAAGAGCGGCATCTGTGCCACACCGCCGGTATGAGCCGGTATGCCAATTTCGCTGATGATTTCGTCCATCCCGTCTTTCAGACGCTGTCCCATTGCGACAATATGGTCATGTACAGGTTCATTTTGCATGACCTTCATAACCGCAATACAGGCCGCCAAAGAAAGCGTTTCGCCGGCATACGTGGTGGTGAGGATCGTTTTTTCCAGCTGCTGCATATAGCGTTTCTTTCCGGCATAGGCGGAAAGCGGATAGCCATTGGCCATGGCTTTGGCAAATGCAGAGAGATCGGGAGTTACGCCATAGTATTCCTGAGCGCCACCGCGTGCCAGACGAAATCCGGTGAGTATTTCGTCAAAGATCAACAAGGAGCCGTGACGGTCGCACAAGGCGCGCAAGGTCTTGATAAACTCTTCTCCGGGGATCTCTTGCCAATCATAAGGCTCGGTGATGACGGCGGCTATTTTGTCTCCATGCTTTACAAAAATATGCTCCGCCTCTCGACTATCGCCATAGGGGATATCGTAGACAAATTTTTTCAACTCAGCCGGCACACCATTGTTCGGCCACTGAAAAGCGAACCAGTCGTGGTATCCGTGATAGCCGATCGAAACGATTCGGTCGCGCCCGGTAAAAGCCCGCGCCAGGCGCACGCAGCAGGTACAGGCGTCGGCACCGGTTTTCATAAAACGCACCTGTTCCAGCCAGGGGACGTTCTGCATGACCGCTTCTGTGGCTTCCAGTTCCAGAGGACTCGCCATGCTGAACAGAACACCATTTTCCATCTGGTCTCGTACCGCCTGTTCCACCGCCGGATGACGATAGCCAAGAATGATCGGCCCCAGTGAAGCACGAAAATCGATGTATTCGCAATCATCGAGATCCCACATTCGACATCCATCGGCTCGTTTGATAAATGGGGGCATGGACTCGCAGCATCCCGGCAACAACCGTTTGGCGTTGGTTTGAGTCGCCCAGGGTATGACTTCAAGGGCACGTTGGTAATGATCGCGGTTCTTAAAAGCCATGATTCTCCTCTTGTTTTTCAAACATCTGCACACCTGTGCAAAAAACGCTCTATCGACTCACTGGTGTCCCTGAATGGGACACCAAGAACTCTAATTACTGTAAAAACAGCGACCCTTTACACTGATCAAAAACCACATCTGCAATTATGTTGTTTATTGAAAATTTCTACTCTTTACTAGGAAAATCAAGCTTAAAAGATCCCTTTGGATAGAAATGATATCGATTGTTTTGTTAATATAGCAACTCTATTCTGATAATCAAGACCGGAATTCCCTGCGCACGGTTGTTGGGCAGGAAAAACCCTTGGGGAAAAGCGGAATTTTTTTATATTCATTAAATTGTCGTTTGATACGCGAATTCAGAACGTTCTGTCGAATTCGGGTCCCAGGCGAATTCGATTGATCAAGCGACGGATGATCTCGGCTGACAGCGAAAAAATGGAGAGGCGAATGGCGTTTTGTGTCGGACTCGATATAGGGGGCAGCAAATTTCTTGTTGCGGCTGCAGACGAAAAGGGGAAAATCATCGCCCGAGTCAAACACTCCACACCGCACGATCTGGATGAGGGAATCGAGCTGCTGCACGACATGATTGCAAAGGTAGCTGGGGAGGGCCCTTTGATCGGTATGGGGGCGGCGATCGGTGGCCCCCTCGACTGGGAAGCAGGGGTAGTCTCGCCGTTGCATCAACCCCAATGGCGCGATGTGCCGCTGAAAGCGATCATGGAAGAGCGCTGGCATTGCCCCTTTTTCGTCGATGTCGATACCAACGCCGCCGCCCTTGGAGAATTCACCTTTGGCGATGAAAACGCCGAACGGTTTCTCTACATGACCGTCAGCACGGGAATCGGCGGCGGTTTTCTACTCGACGGCCGCATCTACCGCGGCATGAAAAGCGGTCATCCCGAAGTCGGACATCAGAGCATCCCTTATCGCTGCCGTTATCCCGAACGGGTGGAATGCGAATGCGGCGCCCAGGGCTGTCTGGAAGCGCTGGTTTCCGGCAATGGCATCCGCCGCATCTATGGCAAACCCGCCGAAAACCTGCATCCGGACGAATGGCAAGAGGTGGCCTATAACCTCGGTCAGGGGCTGCGCAATATCGCTGCCATCTGTCTACCGGATATCATCGTCCTTGGCGGCGGTGTCGCGGTCGGCGGCGGCAATCAATTTATCGATCAAGCCAGAAAAGTCATGGCCGACAATTTGAAAATCGTTCCGACCCCGCAGGTGCGGTTGAGCCGGCTGGGATATGAAACCGCTTTGCTGGGCTCGATCGCTTTGGCCCTGCACGGCTTTGAGCCGCAACCGCTTTGATTATTCTAACTACGAGGAGTTTGAAATGCATCACCCTGCAATACAGACCACCACGGTCGGTTCCTATCCGGTACCAGAGTGGCTCGCCGCCTTTCCGAGCGAGCAGACGTTGGTGGATGCCACGCGTGTGGTTTTCGACATTCAGCGCCAAGCCGGAATCGACCTGCCCACCGACGGCGAGCTCTACCGGTTCGACATCAACCACCCCGATACCAATGGCATGATCGACTATTTTGTCGGCGCCATGCAGGGCGTTCGATCGCAAGTCGGACGCAGCGAAACCGAGGAGTTTCGCGCCGCCGATCCCATGCGTTTTCGCCGCAAACCCGCTGCTGTGGTCGAGAGCCTGCTCGGCGAGGGGCGGTTGAATTTGCTCGCCGACTGCGAGCGCGCCGCCGATGTCGCCGGCACTGATTTCAAATTCACCCTGACCAGCCCCTATATGCTGGCCCGCACCCTTGTCGATCATTATTACAACGATTTCAAAGCTCTGCTAATGGCGCTCAGCGATGTGCTCGCCGCACAGGCCCACAATTTGCCCTGCGCTTGCGTCCAGGTGGATGAAGCCAACATCCCCGGCAACCCGGCCGATGCTCCCTTGGCTGCAGAAGCTATGAACCGTGTCCTTGACGCCATAGACACGGAACGCGCTGTACACCTCTGCTTTGGCAACTATGGCGGGCAGACAATTCAGGCAGGCACATGGCGACAACTCGTCGCGTTTCTCAACTCTTTGCATTGCGATCACGTCATACTCGAGATGGCGCACCGACCGGCCAAAGATCTGCAGGCGCTCAAAGAGATCGATACCTCGATCGCCATCGGCCTGGGTGTGGTGGATATCAAGGTGAACCCCATCGAAACCGCCGACGAGGTCGCCCGCCGCATCGAAATCGCAGAAAAAACACTCGGACCGGGACGGGTCAAATGGGTACACCCCGACTGCGGTTTCTGGATGCTCAAACGCAGCATCGCCGATCGCAAAATGGAAGCGCTGACAGCCGGTCGCGACCTCTACCTCGGCCGCTGAACCGCTTGTACAATTAATCGACTCAACCCCCCTACCAAAGTGGAGGAATCCGATGACTTTATCAAAAATCACTCGAATTCTGTTATTCGTACTCGCCGGTTGCTGCAACCAGGCGTTGGCGGGACCGCCAACGCTCTATGTTGTAACCCGCGTTACAAAAAATTATCACCATCCCGGCATCAAAAATCCGGCGGCGGGATTATTCGCCACACGCGATAGCGGTAAAAGCTGGGAACACCTCGGCTGGCCCTACGGCAAATTTTTTTCTGTCAGCGCTCATCTCCTCGACAACGGCGACACCCTCCTTTGCCAGGCCTGCGGCAACGGTGTATTGATTTCCCAGGACAGCGGCGCCTCCTGGCGCATTTCCACCGGATGGGAGATCACCGAATGTCTGAAAACCGCCATCCATCCCCACGATCCACAGATACTTTATACAGCAACCGCTTACGGCCTGTATAAAAGTATCGACGGCGGCAATAGTTGGGCGGGCTGCAATCACGGTCTGATCAGCACCTTTACTCCAACCCTAATCATCGACAGAGAAAATCCCGAACACCTCTTTTGCGCCACAGAAGCTGGTGTGCATCGCAGCCTTGACGCCGGCCAGTCATGGGAACCGATCGGTCTGCTCGGCAAGGGCATTCGTACCCTGCAGCAGCATCCGGAAAACAGCTCTATCCTGGTTGCCGGCACCGAAGATGATGGTGTCTTTGTCTCGATCGATCACGGAAAAAGCTGGCAATCCGCATCCACCGGTCTGAAACACCTGACTGTCTATGCCCTGAGTTTTGTGCCGGGAAAACCTGAAACCCTTTATTGCGGCACCTACCTCGGCGGCGTCTATCGCAGCCGCGACCTGGGTCGATCCTGGAAACCGGTGAACGACGGGCTGACCAACCTGGCCATTCACGCTCTCACCACCGACCCGAATAACCCCGAGACGGTCTATGCGGGCACTCTGGGTGATGGCGTATGGCGCAGTTCGAATGAAGGGGATACCTGGGAATTTGCCGGATTGGAAACCAGCGAGGTCTGGGATTTTCACTGGCTTTTGCCCGAAACCGCAGAAAATCAATTCTGAGTCGAGAGGAGGTACGTTTCATGCATCGATTTATTCCGGTTCTCTGCGCTCTTTTGTTCGTTTCAGGGACGTCGCAGACCGAGCCCAAAAGCCAATACGCCCAGGACTATCGTCAACGCTGTGAACTCATTCTCGATTGGGCTGACAGCACCGACCAGAGCAATTTTCTCGTCGCCGCCGCACGCATCGTCCATGGTCCGAACCGACAAACAGGTATCGAAATGTTTCACCGCCTGACCGAGGATTATCAAGGCACGCCAATGGGAATGTTTCAATTCTATCGCCTGATGATCGGTTATTGTGCAGCGCGACCCTGGCTGCCAAATGAGACACACAACGGAGTGAAAGAACTGATCCGCAGTGGCAATTTCTATCGCGGAGATACGGAAAACCATTTGACCCTCTATTATACCGCTCTCTATCTCGCCGCCCAGGCTTTTCCCAACCTGCCGGGCCATGAGTGGTATACCGGAAAATCGAGCGAGGAAAACCGCTGGGAAGCCGAAGGCTGGTTCGAAAACTGGATCGAACTCACCACCACTATCGGTCAGGGAGAATTCGATTCCCCTACCTATATGGCCGTCTTTCTCTCGGGTCTGATTGGCCTGCATCAGTTCTGTGAAGACCCGGTACTCAAAGAAAAAATCCACGGTATGCTTTTGTGGCTGATAGCCGATTACAGCGTTGAACATTTGCAAGGTGTCTATGCCGGCGCCCACAGCCGCGAATACCCGGATCGCTTGCTGATCAAACGCCATCCCGCTTCAGAGATGAATTATTGGGCCTGGCTCTTTTTCGCCCAGACTGAGGAACCGCTGTTCAACAGCATCTTTTTGCCTGCCGCACTGAGCGATTTCGTCCCACCTGACATTCTCCACCGAATTGGCACAGAACGCGATAAACCCTACACACATAATGAAACCAAACGCGTCCGCCACATTCTGCGATTGGGAAAGGAACGCAATCCGCGGGTGTACAAGACCACCTATATGTGCAAAGACTTTGCTCTCGGCTCGATGATGGGCGGCGCCGTGCTGCAGCCAATTCAGCAACATACCTGGGATGTCAGCTTCGTCGGTTCAAGCCCTTATGGTACGCTGTTTACAGTTCATCCTTTTGTCGGGGAAGAGGATATGGGCATGTTTTTCCCCGAAGAGATGAAATTTGCCACCGACCAGGTTATCAAAGCGCATACCTACTATGCCGATCCGGGTAAATGGGCGAGCAGCTCGCCGTATGAAAAAACCTTTCAACACCGAAACTCGATCATTGTTTTGTACGACCTTCCGCCTGGGGTGCGCTATCCCCATATCGACGGGTTTTTCCCCCGTGATCTCGAGGCCCGGCATGAGGATGAATCGGGATGGATTTTTTGCCGTAGTGATCAGACCTTCATTGCATTTTATCCGCTCAAACCCTACCGCTGGATCAAAGAAGAGCACGGCTGGCGGATGCGCAGCGAATCGCTGCAGAACGGATGCGTCGTGCAGGTCGAGCAAGCCGGTTCTTTTCCCTCTTTTGATGCATTCAAAGAGACTCTGCGCCATACCACTCTGGTGCACGACACCTTTGACGAGACCGGTCTGATCAGCTATTCTACCCCCGCTGGAGATGTGATGACTTTTGCTTTTGATGGCGATCGTCTGCTCAACGGACAGCCAATCGATTTCAGCGAACATGGCTTTTTCAAAGGCCCTTTTTTGAACGGCGAACCCGGGAGCCGTCGTCTGGAAATCCGCCACAACGATGATTGCCTGATCCTGGATTTCAATGGTCAGGGAGCGATTGTGCAACAAATGGAACAGGAATAGATTTAAGACGGAAAAATGAGCAAACAATCCTGGTATAGCGAGATGTTTGAAAACGAGGATCGTCCAAAGTCGAATACAAGCCAGTCTATGCCACATACTTAAACATGCTTCTCGTTCCGGTTGTGGTAACAATTCGGATGGTCAATAAGCTTTTCAAACGAGCGGAAAAAAGCGATGTCAATCTCACAACCGGTAACATCAATGATGGTCTCAACGACATGTTCGCCATCGAAAGGCTTTTTGTTCCTTGGTTTTTATTGCCTCTTGGCGTATCCATCCTGGTGGTGCCAAAAAAGTAGGGATCAATAGCTCTTGATCGTTGCTTTATTGGCAACGGTCATTTGTCTCCACAACAGATTGTCTGGAATACGATTCAACTCCACAGATGTCACTTGGGTGACGCCCGTGGAAAACGGTGTCTTTTCTGGCGCATCGGTACGCCTGACTGCAGGATGAGGGATTTTTGACCTTGCAGCGGTTTTTCTTTTGCAAAACAGTGATTTATTTTGTATACTTTTGAATGAAATTCATTTTTTCCAACACAAAAGGTACCGACCAATCCCCCGTATTTTCCGGCAATCAGGAGAAAAAAAATGATTCTGCATCATGAATTCATCCGAACCGCAAAACAACAGGGCGAAAAAATTGCGATTGCAGACAAAACAACCAACAAACGCGTGAGTTATAGCAAAGCGTTGATCGCCTCACTGATCCTGTCCAAAAAACTAAAGAAATACCGCGAAGGCTATATCGGGGTTATGATCCCCACCTCCGCCGGCGCCATGCTCACGACGCTGGGTGTAATCATGGCTGGCAAAGTTCCGGTCATGATCAACTATTCCACCGGTGCGGCGGATAATGCCGAATATGCCCAGAACATGTGTGGATTCAAGACCATCATCACCTCACGGGGACTGCTGGAAAAAATTCGCTGTCGTCTGGTTCCAGGTATGATTTTTATCGAGGATATCATGGAACAGATCAGTACGCCGGAAAAACTTGCGGCCGCATTGCGCAGCAAAATGCCGGCTGATATGATCATCCGTTCCCTTCCCACATCTGAGATCGATGATAACGTGGTGATCCTCTTTACTTCCGGCAGCGAAAAAGACCCCAAGGGCGTTCAGCTTACTCATCGCAACATTGGATCCAATGTCCAGGACATTGTTCCCTTTTTCAAATTGACCAGCGACGACATAATCATGTCCATTCTGCCGCTTTTTCACGTCTTTGGTTATACAACCAATTTCTGGTTACCCCTGACGCTCGGTATGACAGCCGTGACCCATGCCAGTCCACTCGACTATAAAAAAATCCCCGCGTTTATATCGGAAGAAAAGGTGACCATGATCGCCGCCACTCCCATCTTTTTTTCCGGTTATGTGCGCGAAGCGCAACCCGGAGACTTTGATTCAGTACGGCTCATGGTGGCCGGAGCGGACAAATGCCCGGACTGGTTGCGTGAGGTTTATTGGGAAAAACACCAAATCGAATTGTTAGAAGGGTATGGCGCCACTGAAACCAGTCCCGTGGTTTCGGTCAACACGCTGGAAGCCAATCGTCCCGGCAGCATCGGCAAACTGCTGCCCAGCGTCAAGGTCAAAATCACCGACATCACCACCGGCGCGGAACTGCCGCCGAACAAGGAAGGCAAAATCCTGGTCAAGGGTGATCTGGTGATGAAAGGCTATTTCGACGATATCGAGGAAACCTCCCTGCACATCAAGGACGGCTGGTACGATACGGGGGATATGGGTCTTTTGGATGACGATGGATTTCTCTGGCATCGCGGCCGCTTGAAACGTTTTGTTAAGATCGGCGGGGAGATGATTTCCCTGGTGCGAACCGAAGCCGTTCTCGAAGCCTTTATGCCGGAGGGAGTCTCGTGCTGCGTCGTCGAAGTACCCGATTCTCTCAAAGGCGCACGGGTGGTCGCGGCGGTCACGGAAAAGGTCAACGAAAAGGCTATTCTCAAAAAAATGAGCCAGCAACTCACACCATTGGCACTACCGAAACAGTTTGTTGTCATTCCGGAACTGCCCAAAATGGGCAGCGGCAAGATGGACTTTCGCACCATCACGGAAATGGTGCGAAAAATGCTGCAAAAGGAAGCCGGACTCAAATAAGCATACAACAAAAGGGATCGATCCGGCTTTGAGCCGATCGATCCCTTTGCTTACTGCTCTTGAAGAATCTGACGCGATCGCAGCGCATATTCCACATCCACTACCAGCAACACGCCCTCGGTCTGTTGTAGATTCGGAAACATGCCGCCTGCATCGTCTTTGACAATATAATTCGGAATCCCGGCATTCGTCAGACGTCCGCCGGCCAGTTCAGCTTCTGTCTCATCGTCGAAAATACCAACCACTTCTCGCTTTGTTTCCATTAGAACCTCCTGATTTGGAGCCTTTAACTGTCACACAATATTTTCAACCGGCTTGCTGCCGCCGATATTCCCTTTGCGATAAGATCGGCTGAATATGGGTTGTATGGGTATTTGGACAAAATAGTATTTGATCGGTAATGTCTGATTTTATATTTTATTTTTAACTACACCTGCAAACATATGAACCCGGATTCTGCGTCAACAGAATTCAACAAAAAGCATCTTTATAATTGTATTTGCAGCAGCCACCATTTCCACCCGTTTGGTGCAAATACCCTATTGTAATATTGGGGATTCGGTGCTTTGCACCGAATCCGGGTCGAACTTAAACCCGATCAGCCGATCCGTTTTGTCCGTCTTTTCCTTTTAAGCCGATCGGTCTGAATCCCTAACCGGAGAATGCGCATCTCGAAAAGGACAATAAAATGGGCCCAGCGCTTTCCAGCTACGAGTCGCTCTACCGAAAATTCACTCAAGAATTTGAGACATCAGGACAAAAGGGGAAAATCATCGTCCAGGTCGGATCCGCAACTTGCGAAAAAGCCGCTGGTTCGGATCTGGTACGACAGGAATTCGCCAAATTGATCCAGGCCTCCGGCCGGAAGGACATCCTGCTCAAGCAAACCGGTTGCACGGGGCGCTGTGCTCGAGAACCGATTGTCGGGGTTTTCATACCCGGACAAATTCCAATAAAATACGAAAGCGTCACGATCCACAAGGTCCAGGAAATTTTTCAACAGCATGTGATCGGCGGCAAACCAATAGCCTCGCTGGTGTTGGACAAAAAAACCGAAACGCTTTACAGTTATGTGGTGACCATCTGCTCTTCCAACCGCTGTGGTCATGAGACGGCCCGGGACACACAGGCGTTGCTGAAGAAATGCCTCGCGGCTCACAGCGTTCCCATCGACGCGGTTCGGATTTTTCACAGCGGATGCCTCGGCCTCTGCCCAAAAGACAAGGTCGGCAAACAACATGTCATGATGGTTTTGCCGGAGCGCGCAATCTACCGGTTCGAATCCGAGCAAGATCTCGACGAAATCGTTCAGTCGCATTTTGTCAACCACAGAATCGACATCAAACACCAGATTCACACCGATTTTATCACCGAACAGTTTTTTTCTCTCTACGGCGATGTCGCCTTTTTCAACAAGCAGACCCGACTGACTTTGCGCAACAGCGGCTTAATCGACCCGGAAAGCCTGCAGGATTATCTGCTCAACAAAGGTTATGAGGCGTTGGCGCGCGTGCTTGTACAAAATGATCCAGCAGCCGTGCGCAATGAAATCCTGCGCTCGGGTTTGCGCGGCCGCGGCGGCGGCGGTTTCCCGACCGGGCAAAAATGGATCAACGCGGTGACCTACACGGACGACCCGATCCGTTACGTGATCTGCAATGCAGACGAAGGCGATCCCGGCGCTTTTATGGATCGCAGCGCTCTGGAAGGCGATCCCTTTATCATTCTTGAAGGCATGACTATCGGCGCCTTTGCCATCGGCGCTCAAATGGGCTATATTTATGTCCGTGCCGAATATCCATTGGCGATCGAACGCCTGGAAAAAGCGATCGCAACGGCGCACGCCAATGGGCTTCTCGGAAAAAACATCCTCAACTCGGGTTTTAATTTCGATATCGAAATCCGTCTCGGCGCAGGCGCCTTTGTATGCGGCGAAGAAACGGCCCTGATCTATTCCATCGAAGGCAAACGCGGTCAGCCGCGCATCCGTCCGCCCTACCCGACAGAATCGGGTCTTTGGGGCCACCCCACGGTCATCAACAACGTCGAAACCTGGGCCAATGTGCCGACAATCCTGCTCTACAGCGCCGATTGGTTCAGCCGCATCGGCACCAAAAAAAGCCGCGGCACCAAAGTTTTCGCCCTGGCCGGAAAAGTCAAAAACACCGGCCTGGTCGAAGTGCCCATGGGCACCACGCTTCGGGATATTATTTTCGATATCGGCGGTGGCTTGCAGGAGGGACGCACTCTCAAAGCTGTGCAGACCGGAGGACCTTCTGGCGGCTGCATTCCAGCCGGTCTGATCGACACACCGGTCGACTATGACACACTGGCCGATATCGGGTCCATCATGGGCTCGGGCGGAATGATCGTTCTCGACGACGAGGACTGCATGGTCGCCACTGCCAAATTTTTCCTTGAATTCACTCAAAACGAATCCTGCGGCAAGTGTGTGCCCTGCAGAGAAGGCACGCTGCGCATGCTGGAGATTCTGGAACGAATCACCGAAGGCAAAGGCGAGATGGCCGATCTGGAAAAATTGCGGCGCCTGGGCAAATTGATCCAAAAAACCTCGCTCTGCGGCCTCGGACAAACTGCACCCAACCCGGTGCTGAGCGCCCTGGATAATTTTCAAGAGGAATTTCTCACTCATATTCGCGATAAAAGCTGCCCGGCGCACAAATGCGCACAACTTATAACCTATGAAATCGACATCGATAAATGCACCGGCTGTACACTATGCGCGCGCCGATGCCCGGTTTCCTGTATTGCCGGCGCTCCTCGACAGCCGCATGTCATCGACCAAAGCCGGTGCATCAAGTGCGGCGAGTGTTTTAATGTCTGTAAATTCGACGCCGTTTTGCGCGTCTGAACGAAACCGCGAGCCGGAAAAATTCCCAGAACAGCCACACCGATGAGCGGATCTCAGCCAAACAGGAAAATGACACCATGAAAGATATCAATCTGATAATCGATGATCAGCCTGTCGTCGTCGCAGAAAACACCACGATTCTTCATGCGGCTGAAAAGTTAGGCATCAATATTCCGCGGCTTTGTTATCACCCCGACCTCTCGCTCGAAGGAGCGTGCCGCATCTGTATCGTAGAAGTGGAAGGCTATCGCAATTTTGTGCCTTCCTGTGCAACCCCGGTGAGCGAGGGTATGCGTATCCGAACCAATTCGCCCGAAATTCGCCAGGCGCGCCGCGATTTGGTTGAATTGATTCTGGACAACCACCCGCGCGAATGCCAAATCTGTGAACGCGACGGCAATTGCGAACTGCAGAACCTGGCCTATTCACTCGGTGTGCGCGAACGCCTCTTTGAGGGCCGGCGCAAACTCTATGATATCGAAAAATCCAGTCCTGCCGTTATTCGCGATGCAGAAAAATGCATTCTCTGCCGCCGCTGTGTGCGCGTCTGTATGGAAGTACAGGGTGTAACCAATCTCAGCCAGCTCTACCGCGGTGTCGATACCGTTGTCGCACCGGCCTATGAACAGGGAATGGACGAATCGGTCTGCATCGCTTGTGGACAATGCATCAACGTTTGTCCGGTCGCCGCTTTTCTGGAAAACAGCTCCACCGATGAGGTGTGGGCCGCTCTGGCAGACTCGAACAAGCATGTGGTGGCGCAGATCGCTCCCTCTATCCGCGCCGCTATTGGAGAAGGATTCGGCTTGCCACCCGGCACACCCATGACCGGACAAACCGTAACGGCACTTCGGCGCCTCGGCTTTGATGCCGTCTTTGATACCAATTTCGGTGCCGACCTCACCATCGTCGAAGAAGCTCATGAATTGCTCAAACGGTTAAAAACTAAAGAGCGCCTGCCTTTGCTCACCTCGTGTTCCTCCGGATGGATCAAGTTTATGGAACACTTTTATCCCGAAATGATTCCCTACGCCTCCACCTGCCGATCGCCCATGTCCATGCTTTCTGTTCTGCTCAAAACCTATTATGCCAAACGAACCGGAATCGACCCCCAAAACATCGTTGTGGTCAGCATCATGCCCTGTACGGCGAAAAAATTTGAGGCCGAGCGCAGGGAACATCAGAGTCCGGACGGGTATCCCTATACCGACATCGTGCTTACAACCCGGGAATTCATCTGGATGGTCAAATCCTATGGCATTGACTTTGCTCGACTGCCGGAAGAAGATTTCGATTCGCCCCTCGGCTATTCCACCGGAGCCGCCGATCTCTTTGGTACCACCGGAGGCGTGATGGAAGCCGCCCTGCGCACCGCAGCCGAAAAGCTCACCGGTAAACCCCTGGTGGATCTCGAATTTACCCAGGTTCGCGAAACCCGTGGCCTCAAGGAGGCCAGCATAGAAATTGCCGGACACACCCTGAATGTTGCTGTCGCCAACGGTTTGAACAATGCCAAAACCATTCTCGAACGGGTGAAAAAAGGCGACAAGACCTATCACCTGATCGAGCTCATGGCCTGCCCGGGCGGCTGTATCGCCGGAGGCGGCCAACCCTATCCGCCCGATGGGCATTACGTCCTTGACCCGGAAATCGCCAGATTGCGTGCCGGTGCACTTTACCGCATCGACGAGGCCAAAACCGTGCGCGTCGCTCATCGCAATCCCTTTATCGAAAAACTCTATAAAGAATTTCTCGAAACACCGGGTAGTGCCGTCGCCCATAAATTGCTGCATACCACTTATTTACCACGCGAACCAAAAGGAATCAAATAATGCATGCAGATACTGCCAGCCGACTGGATGCCGATATCCTCGAATTCATGGATGCCTGTCTGCAAAAAGAGCATCCGAAAAGCTATCTGATCGCTGTTCTGCACAAGATCCAGCAAAGATACGGCTATCTCTGCCAATCGCATATGGATCAGGTAGCCCAGCATATGCAAATCCCGACCGCAATCATCAGCGGCGTGTCCACATTCTATCACTTTTTTCGCCTTCAGCCGCGCGGCAAATATTCCATCTCGATCTGCCTCGGTACTGCGTGTTTCGTCAAAGGGGCGGATAAGGTGCTGGACGCTTTTCGCACCGAACTCGGTATCGAGCTGGGTGAAACCACCCCGGACGGCCTTTTTTCTCTCGAAAGCAGCCGCTGTCTCGGCGTCTGCGCCCTCGCTCCGGTGGTCACCATCAACGATAAAGTCTACAGCAAGGTCAACGCCAAACAAGTGCCGGAACTGATTAACACTGTCAAAACGGAAGAACGGGTTTAGGCCTCTCAAAAGCTAAATCGGTAATTTTTATTGCTTTTGCTGGAAAGTTTGATATATTGAGGTATACGCAGATAACGGCGAATAAAGATGCTTCCAATGACGCCGAATGAAAAAAACAAACTGACGCCCTGGAATGAAGCGGTTGAAAAAATATTGGACGCCCGGATTTTTTAGACGATTCGCCTTTTACTCCCTGATCGTGTGGGGATGCGGGTTCTATTTCTCCTGCTCCAACCCCGGCACCTACTCCACTGCAACCATTCCTCTGACATCGCAGCTCATTAAAGAGTACAAACTGACGCCGCAAGATCTCATGCAGATGAAATATTATCTGACCGAAGAATTGACACTGATTGGACAGCTAAATCTGACGGTGAAAAAGCTCGACAAAAAACTTGGGTTGGAAGTCTATAAAACCAAAGACCAAGAAGTGATCGTTCTTCGGCGCAATACACCCGGGGTGGCCAGTTATGTGGTTCAGGAACCGCTGGTTAAAATCGGGCGTGTGAAACTTTTCATGGACAAGCTAAAAATTACCGTCTGTTTCAGCCGCTATACCGATGCCTGCCTGGTTTTTATACCGACCGAAGCCGGATCATATGTCCTAGAAACAGACAAGCGCGATCGAGTCAAATTTTGCGGCGGAACCTACAAAGTATTAAAGTCGCATCGCCCAACCAGCCTGAACGTTGTCATCAAGGATGCTCAGGTGCGCAAAAAAATGCAGAAACTCGAGGTTCCCGGCCGCGATTTGCAGATGCCCTGAACCACCCAAAACAAACTGAACGTCCATGTCGATACACCGTCTGATCATCCTTTCCGGACCCTCCTGTGCCGGAAAAACACCCCTTCTCGATGCTCTGCAACGGGTCTATCCACATCTCGATTTTTATCGACCGATCCTCTATTCAAGCCGCAAACCCCGCCCCGGCGAACGCGATGGCATTCATTTTCATTTTCGTTCGCCAGAAGAGATTCAACAATTGCCGCAAGAGCGTTATCTGGTCGGCCAGGTTCGCCACATTTGGCAGGCTCTGGATCTACACGAGTTGCGTTCGGCCCTGCAAAACCAACCACTGGCTATTGCGGAAATTTATCCGACACTGGCAAAAACCCTGGTCAATCGGTGCAGTGATTGGCTATCGTTGCACATCGAACGGATTTTTGTTGCACCAGTTACACACGAGGAGATCGAATCGCTGATCGAATACATGTCCTTCCCCTCGCCACATCAGGCGATGGCGGCCGTGATGGCGCACAAACAAGTCCTGCGCGCCATGCAGCAGGGCAAAATTCTTTCGCCCGACGAACTCGACGATATTCGCCAAAGAGCCTCCCGAGCATACGACGAACTGGAAATGGCAAAGGACTATGATTATATCCTGATCAACCACGATACGGAAGACTCGCCGCACTGGCGCTTTACACCGCCCCTGGGGCAAGCCGGAGAAACCCTGGCCAGACTGTACAAAATCCTGACAAACTAGAACTCGAATTCACTCGCGCCTGAATCCAAATCTGCTGAAACAGAATCTGGGTTGTTGGTGGTGTCCCACTCGGGGGCACCACCCAATTTGATTGCCTTACAGAACACGGGTTATTGTAAATGACAGATCTGGTTTATCGATCCCAGATTCGGCACTTCGCTCAAAATCTGGGAAACAGTTTTGAAAGGCAATGCAATCTTTTGCGGAATTGACAGTCTGCACCCCTGGAGTGACCCTATCCAATTGATTTTGTTTGGCATTCGTCGCTTCTCATCGAAACCGGATAAAACTTGACTTGCTTTTTAGGCGATATCTTGCTAAATTTTTAAATAAATCGTGTAAAGGATCGTCGTTCTGTCTCCTGTCAATAAAACGATCCCGAATAAACCTGGAGGAAAAAATGAAGAGACTAGCCGTTCTTTTATTGATCGCCACTGTCGCCTTTGCCCTGGCCTGGGGCTGTGCCAAAAAAGAAAAACCCGCTCCCGAAACCCCGGCCGAAGAAATGCAACCAGCTGAAGGCGAAATCCATGCGGCGCATATTCTCATCATGTACCAGGGTTCCGAACGCGCGCCTGCCAATATCACTCGAACTAAAGAAGAGGCCTATGCTACGGCTGTCGATTTGCTGCAGCAGCTGGAAGAGGGCGCCGATTTTGCCGAATTGGCCACACAATACTCTGATTGTCCCAGCGCACAAAAAGGCGGTGACCTGGGAATTTTTGGACGCGGGCAGATGGTTCCGGCTTTCGAAGAGGCAGCCTTCGGTCTCCAGCCCGGCCAGGTTTCCGAAATCATAGAGACCCCGTTCGGCTATCATATTATCCTGCGGAAATAGAACGTTCGTATCATCGATACCAGTCCCGGTCGAACGTTAACGACCGGGATTTTTTTTGCCCGGCGCGACCGAATTGGTGCGGATTTATCGTTTGATATTTGCACCCCGGTTTCCTATTTTATATTCAAGACGGCTCATTGCCGCGCGCTCGATCACTCTTGTCAAAACAACCGGAGCGCCCATGATAAAAGATTTTCAACAAACGCTGCCGTTCGACGAACCCAAATCCGGCCGCCTGTTCGCCGCTTTGACCCTGGAGCGCCCGCTGGTCTTTTTCGATCTCGAAACCACCGGGCTGAATTTTCAGCAGGACCGAATCGTCCAATTCGCCTTCATCAAGGTCAATCCGCAAAGAACACAGGAAAAATGGACGGCACTGGTCAATCCTGGAATGCCGATCCCGCCGGAAGCCACCCGTATACACGGCATTACTGATGCCGATGTGGCTGCTCAACCGAACATGACCCATTTTGCGCCCCAGATCACCGCTTTTCTCGGTGGTTGCGATCTGGCCGGTTTCAATATCGCCCGATTCGACGTGCCGTTTTTGCTGGCCGAATTGCGCCGCTGCGCTTGTTCTCTCGACATGGAAAAAACCCGGCTGGTCGATGTCCAGGTCATTTTTCATAAAAAGGAACCGCGTGATCTGGCCGCAGCGTTGCGCTTTTATTGCCAAAAAGAACACCACGACGCCCACGATGCGCTCGGAGATGTACAAGCGACGCTGCAAGTCTTTGATGCACAACTCGATCGCTATTCCGATCTCCCCCGGTCTATTGCCGCTTTGCATCGCTACGCATCCGGCGAATTTTCGGATTACCTGGATCCCGATCGCAAATTAATCTGGAAAAACTCCCTGGCGGTGTTGAGCTTTGGAAAATATCGCGGTCGATCCCTGCAATGGGTGCGGGAAAATGATATTGGTTATCTTCAATGGTTGGCGGACAAGGACTTGAGCCCGGAAACCCGCGCGATCCTCGTCGGCGCAATCGATGGAGAATTTCCCGTAAGCAAGGAGAATGACCGCCCGGAATAACCGTTCCACTCTCTGTCGAATAAATCATCCAGGCCATCGTGTCCCCGAGAAAAAAAGAGGAGACCGGAAATGAGGCGTTTGTCATTTATTCTTTTAACACTAGCCGTCATGTCCGCTCATGCCGCTGATAAACCTCGCGATAAAACAATCTATCGAACCGAGGCCGATTTTTACGGCAAGGAAAAAAGTATTTTGCGATTCGACGTCAGCCGGTTCTCGGTCAAGTCGCCGGACGCCTATCGCCCGGTTTACCATACCGTACCGGTGCGCCAGGACACCACCGGAACCTGTTGGTGCTTTTCAGCCACCTCGCTGCTGGAATCGGAAATCAAACGTCTGTCGGGACGTGAAATCGCCTTGTCGCGTATGTTTACGGTTTATTGGGAATATGTCGAAAAAGTGCGGCGATTTGTACGCGAAAAGGGCAATTCACTAATCGCCGAGGGATCGCAGCACAATGCCGTAATCGAACGGATGAAACAATACGGCGCGGTGCGCGCCGGTGACTATAGCGGACGTCTCGACGATCAGCACCCCTACAATCAGGAACGCCTGATTGAGGAACTGAAAGGTTATCTCGATTACATCGCCAAAGAGGAGATCTGGAACGAAGACCAGGTGATCACCGCTACCCGGCTCATTCTGAACAAGGTTATGGGTGCGCCGCCGGATTCGATCCAGGTGGACGGCGAATGGATGACGCCTCGGCAATACCTCGAGGAGGATTTACAGCTGCCTTTGGATGATTACGTCTCGTTGATCTCTTTTCGACACCTGCCCTATTGGACCCAGGATGCCTACAAGGTGCCCGACAACTGGTGGAACAGCAAGGACTATTACAATGTGCCCCTCGATGATTTTTATATGACGATCAAAAGCGCTATTCAAAAAGGAATCAGCGTCGCTATTGCTGGCGACGTGAGCGAACCCGGCCGCACGGGCGAAGCGGATCTCGCAGTGGTGCCCACTTTTGACATCCCCTCCGAATATATCGATTCGCACAGCCGTGAATTCCGGTTCGACAACGGCTCTTCCGCCGACGATCATGGCGTCCATTTGATCGGATACACAGAGATAACCGGCGAGGACTGGTTTCTCATCAAGGACTCATCGACTACCGCCTTTAAAGGCCGATATCCGGGCTATTTTTTCTTTCATGGCGATTACATCAAATTAAAAATCCTCGCCATTCTTCTCCACAAGGATGGCGCGGAAAAAGTCATTCAGGAATACCAGATGCGAGCGGCAAAACGATGAAAGCAATGGAGCTGTTGCGCCGACGCGCCGGATTGATCCCGCTTGCAGCTTTGCTGCTCAACGCGGCTTGCGAAATGGATCATGGGCTGGGAACACTGAATTCAACAATCACCGGCGACATCGTTTTCCTCAATCCCGAGCTGCAGCCGGAAAATGTCGAATCGGTACGGGTTATCGCCGCTGTTCGAGTGCCACCCGAATCTCTCGGCGATGTGGTCTTTACCTATTCCGCGATCAACCTGAGCCGGGATCGTTCATCTTATGAAATTCCCGCACCTTTGGCAAGCTATTCGATCGTCGCAGCAATCTGGAAGGAAAAGGGCAAAACCTGGAACTATGGCAACATTCTCAGTTTTTATGGATTTGATCCGATATCGTTTACTGTCGAAAACCGGCCAGTCGTCCTTTCCAAAGATCACCCAATTGCAACGGATATCGACATTCTGGTGGATTGGCGCTTGATGGGCCAATACCCGGCGACCTCCACAAACCCGCAACAGAATTGACAAGAAATCGCTTATGACTCTTTTTGCCGTACAACCCATTCCCTGCTGTCACCAGCTTTTTGATTTCCGTATGAGCCGACTATTCCTGTTGACGATGGTCATCATCGCTCTGCCCTTTCTCTTTGCGCCGGCCGTTCAGGCCCAGATCGCTGGGAGTGTGAGCGGTACCATTCGTGAACTGGGCACAAAGGAACCGCTTGCTGGCGCCAATATTCAGATCGAAGGGACTTTACTCGGGACCAGCAGCGACGTCGACGGACGGTTTGCTCTTTATCGCATTCCGCCGGGTCACTACATTCTCAAAATCAGCTATATCGGCTACAAGACCCTGCGCCACCCCTTGGTGGTGCAGGCATCGGCTCACTCAAGTGTGCAAGTCGAGCTGGAGCCCTCTTTTATCGAACTCAACCAAATCGTTGTCACCAGTTCTCGCCTGCCGGAAGACTTGAGCGCAGCGGCCGCCAGTGTGGCCGTACTCGGGCAAGAGACGATTCGTCGCCGCAACAATCTGAGCATCGATGCGGCGCTGGTCAATCTGGCCGGAGTCAGCCTGGTGGGCGAAAATATCAATATCCGTGGTGGATCCGGATATAACCGGCTAGGAGGCCATCGCCAACTGGTGCTGCTCGATGGCGTGCCGATCATGACCAGCGATCTGGGCCAGGTCAACTGGAACATCGTTCCCATCACCGAAGTGGATCATATCGAAGTCCTCAAAGGCGCCGCCTCTTCCATCTATGGATCGGGCGCAATCAGCGGCGTCGTCAACATTCTGACCAAACTACCGGAACGCCGTGCTTCCGTTTCCTTTCGGCAAACCGCCGGTCTTTATGCCGATCCCGCTGTCCCCGAATGGAAATGGACCGACAAGCAGCTCCACTATCAGCGCACCGATCTTGGCTATTCGCAAAGCTTTGGGCCGGTCGGTCTTCGTCTTGCTCTCTCCCATCACAGCTCGACCGGCGATCGACAGAACGGTGAATTTAACCGCTGGTTCCTGACAGGAAAAACGCGCTGGACCCTGCCCGATTATTCGTCTTTGACCGCTTTTGCCTCATTCAGCAGCGACGATCGCGAACTTTTTTTGCAATGGCGCGAACAGAACCAGGCGCTTCAAGTTCCACCCACGGATGTCGGCAATCGCTATCGCTTGAACGGCTACCTGACCTACCTGATCTATGACAAATTGTTTTCGCCCTCATTATCGCTGCGCCTGCGCCTCTCCTATAACCAGCAGCTGGTCGGCGTACCGTTCAATATAACCGAGGCCTTTACGCCGGCCCTCGGATTGGGTGGAGAAGCACAGTTCAACTGGCGGCCGCATCCGCAGCACAGTCTTTCCTTTGGCATGGATTATCGTCACGACCGGGTTGAATCGGAATTTTACGGTAGCCGGCGTGCAGACGGCATCTCACCCTATGTGCAGAATGTCTGGCACCTGACCGATCGTTTGCACCTCAATACCGGCTTGCGCCTCGACACCTATACCCTAGTCGGAGACTCGGTGGAATTTCAGTTCAGTCCCAAGATCGGGCTGAGCATTCAGCCTCTGGACGGCACCATTTTGCACACTTCATTCGGCCGCGGTTTTCGCGCCGCCACCGTGGTCGAGCGCTTTATCAGCGCCGGGTCAAAAGATTTTCGCGCCCTGCCCAATCCCGATCTCATGCCGGAACGCTCGACTCTTCTCGACATCGGCATGCGTCAATCGATCGGCCAAAGCATTTACTGCGAATTGACCGGCTTTTACAGCTATTACAAGCATCTCATCGAGCCGACCCTGGCTTCCGACCTCACAGCTCAGTTTAAAAACTATCCGGCCGCGACTATTTTGGGCATCGAGACACTGCTGCGCTGGCGCGTCTGGAAAGATCGGCTCATCATCGAAGCATCCGCAACCTGGATGGATCCGCGGGAAAAGGAATCCGGACAAACGTTGCTCTATCGCCCCGAGTGGATCGGTTTTTTCTCTCCGCGGTTTTCCTGGAACGGCTTTTTTGCCGAAACGGATTTTCGCTATATGAGCCGTATCGAGCGCGTGGCCGTTTATCCGCTGGATGAACGCGTGCCCATGCGCGTCTGGGATGTGCGGCTTGGCTATAACTGGAAAAAATATCGATTTCAAGTGTTGATACAAAACGCCCTGAACTATCATTACACCGTTTCCGAACGCGTTTTGGGCGAGATCAAAAGCTATGCACTCGCCGTCAGCGGCGAAATCTAAAGAGGCCGGTCAGAACAACAAAAATAACGCCAGTCGTCCGCAGTGTATTGTTACGGAACAGACTGGCCGTCTAAACCGTTGTTATAAAGGCGAGCTTGTACCGTCTTGAACGGCCCCTGATTCGGTGCTTCGTACCGAATCCCCAAAAAACACAACAAGGCATTTGTGCCAAACGGGTGGAAATGGTGACTGCTTCAAAAACAATAAAGTTCACTCGTGTCCCATCTGACGATGGGACACGAGTGATATAAAAATACTTTTTATTGGATTCTGTTGACACAAACTCCGAGATTGCAATAGAGGTTATATATGCATCGGTTTTACATGTTCTATCTGCCACTGATCATTCTTTTCGGAACAGCGACAGAAGCCCCAGCCGACTCTCTGTCCCGCGCCTACGTTCCCGTGGTGATTCTCGGCAAACAACTGCCGCCCATCGACTGGCCGACCGATTCGATGGGCCTCTTTGCCTATGCGGAATTCGAACAGGAATGGAGAGCCCTGCCCTGGCAGGTGGATGATATCGCGATCGAAAACGGCGTGCGCAAATACAACAAAACCGAATCGCAAAACAACCGCATCGACGCCGAAGACGAGCTGGTGGTGATGCCTCAGGATCTCGGCGATCGCGCGCCGACCTGGCACTGGCCCGCTGCAACCGATACAACGCAACCTCGTATTGAAATCGCTCTGCACGATCCGCTCGACAATCGGAAGGCCTGGTGTTACCTCTTTGCTTTTTCCGGGGACAGCCACCATCTGAAAACGGATGGCTACCTTGTGCATTCGCCCGGCCCATCCAGCCGACCCGCTGCGCACCGCTGGGAAACACCAAACTATACCCTGGGCCTGAGCGCCAACGGCTGGCCCGAACATCTCGCCCTCTCGCTCGAACCTGAACGCGACATCCTCGATCGACTAAAAATCCGCCTGGCTGGAGAACCCACGATATTATACGGAATCGGTCCCTATTCCTTTGACGAAGACACGCTGAAATGGAAAAAATCCGCGGTTGTGGTCAAACCGGTGCGCGCCTTTCAGGATCAGGAAACACTGATGGCCAACCCGACCCAATTTCTATCCCCGCAGCTGAACATCGATTACAAAGTCCACTATTTCCCCTACAGTTTTCGTTTGGTTGTACAGGAAGGCCAGCTCGAAAGCCCGCAAATGTTGGCACTCGCCGGCGTCAAGACGCTGCGCCAGTCCCTCGATTTCAACGCCGAAGTGGCGGGGGCGCGTTTTTATTCCGACTGCAACACCGATCAAGCGATCACCGTCGATGGCCAGCCAGATTCGATTGACCAAACTCTGGACCAAACAGTTGGTGAACCCGTGTGGATGATGATCAGCGGTGATTTCGGCAGTGTGGTCTCGATCTATTCACTGCCCTCGGTTAACCCGCCGGAATCCGCTCGTCTCTATTATGCCGACCGCAGCGATGGCGGCACATCGGATGGCACAACGGACAGCGGCGACCTTGTTTCCTATGGCGATGTGGGATTGCTCTTCCAGGCCCAGCAGGCGAACCAGGTTCTCTTTTCGGATCGCATCACCTTTGATTTTGTCTCCTATTTCGTACCGGAGGCAAATCAAGGAGCGGAACTGGCGCAAAAGTTGGTCGCCTGGGAGAACACCGCTCCGGCTGTCAGCGCCGACAAGCAGAGCAAAACGGCGGCCACATCCGTCGCCTTTGAGCCGACGACGCCCGGCAATTTTACCCTCGATCCAGCCTATCCCAATCCCTTTGATCCCGGTCGATCGCCCCTGACCGCCCACATCAGCGGCGGAACAGGTACATTCGAAGCGGTGATCTATGATGTGTTGGGCCGCCGAATTCACCGCTTTGCCCGATCCCGGCTCGACGGCGCAACCACCCTGAGCTGGAACGGCACCGATGAATTCGGGCAAACTGTACCATCCGGCGTTTACTGGCTGCGCGTTTCTCTGGGCCATCGATCGGGCGTCCAAAAAATTCTCGTGCTGCCGCCGAATTGAACGACTGACCTTAAGAAGAATGATAACAAAAGATAGGGAAACCATTCGGTGCAAAGAGTTGAACTCTTGCCGAAAATTCTGCATCTGTATTGATTCCAACGCACATGATAAGTTCGAGTTCGAACAGCCGACCGATCATGTGATATTGGACAAAGGAGCTATTTATGAATTTTTCCGCTTGGCTTGATAAAATTCCGGAAGGCATGCTTGGACATCTCTTGAATATTGTCATTATTTTGATCCTGGCTTTTATCGGCCTGCATGTGGTGAGCATTGTTGCCAAACGCTTGACGCGGGTGATCACCAGCCATACGCTGGATGTGGAAGCGCAAAAACGAGCCGAAACCTTGAGCTCGGTCATCCGCCATATTTTGACCGTGATGCTGATTTTAGTGGCGGCAGCGATGGTACTCGGCGAACTCGATATCGAAATCGGGCCTGTCCTGGCCGCTGCCGGTATTGTCGGCCTGGCTATAGGTTTCGGCGCCCAAAGTCTGGTCAAGGATGTGATCAATGGCTTTTTTATCCTGCTGGAAGACCAGATCCGCGTAGGCGATGTGGTCGAAATTGCCGGCAAAGCAGGTCTGGTTGAAAAAGTCAACCTGAAACTGACGATTTTGCGCGACCTGGAAGGCAAAGTTCACTTCATTCCCAATGGCCAGATCGATACCGTTACCAATATGACCAAAGGCTTTTCGCGTTTTGTTTTCGATATCGGTGTCGCCTATCGAGAAGACATCGATCAGGTGATCGAACTCATCAAACGGGTGGATGAATCCCTGCGCAACGATCCGGAATTCGCCGATGATATCCTGCAACCGGCCGAGATTCTCGGCCTCGACAAATTTGCAAATTCCGCCCTCATCGTCAAAGGATTTCTGACCACCAAGCCCATCAAACAGTGGCGGGTGGGGCGGGAATTCAACCGCCGAATCAAAAAGATTTTTGACCAAAACGATATCGAAATTCCCTTTCCACATGTCACGCTTTACATGGGTCAGGACAAGGCAGGTATGGCGCCACCCCTGTATGTGCAACAGCAAAAAAAGGACGCCTGAGCACCATGAATGCATTCGATCGCCTGCGCCTCAAGGCCGGGTGGATAATTGGTGTAATCATTCCCGTCCTTTGGGGTTGTGCAGCCCTTTTGGAAAAACGACCGCAGGTAGATACAACCGCTGTAAAAACCTTACCAGCCCTCAAGGCACCGGACGTACGATACCGCCCCGCCCTGGAGGAGGGGAAAATCTATACAGTGGAGTTGCGCTGGAAGGCCGAAAACATCCGTTTGTTTTCGCATGAGGCAATGCAACGGCTGGCCGATTCGCTTGGCATCGCCCGGGCCTCTTTGCCCCATCTAACCCTCTGGGCATCCGACCCGGTCGAACGGCCGACCCAGCTGTTTATCGATTATCTCAGAATCGAACCGCCAAATTTCTACACCAACGAAGAGCGATATCATGGCAATCGCATTCGCCACTGGGTGCTATCCGATCGCCTGTTGGATGGGGGAAAAATAGAGGTAGTGCGCCGCTTTCGCTATCGCGCCTATGCCATCAAGTACGATCTGCAGCCGGAAAATGTGGGGCCCTATCAAACGGACGCTTTTTATCGCTTTTATACTCGAGAAGAGCCGGGACTGGAACAAACCGAAGTGCTACGCGACAGCGCGCGACAGATCACCCGCAATTGCGGCAGTGCACTTGATCGGGCAACCGCATTAGCCGAATGGCTGCACCAAACCGCAGCTTATTCCGATTCATTGAACAAACGCGGCGCTGCCACTATGCTGGAGACCATAAAGGACGATGAGGCTCGATACGCCATGCTCTACACCGCACTGTGTCGAGCGTCAGGCATTCCGGCACGATTGGTTTCCGGATTTTCGATCGAGGAGAACCGTCGATTGCGCGAGCGCGTTTGGAACGAGTTTTTCCTTCCCAATTACGGCTGGATACCGGCTGATATCGCTGCCGACATGCTGCAAATCGGGCACCTGGATCACCGCCGCCTGATCATGTGCGTCGGAATAGACATCCCCCTGGTCGATCTCCCTCGCTGGGCTTTATTGAAAGCCGAAGGAATCGACAATGGAAACGCCTTTTATATGCAATTGGCAACCACGGCCGCCGCTGGTTTTACGGCGGACATGAGCTCGGAGCTGTTGGTGGTGGCTGAAGATGATTTTTAATCTTCCCGGCATTAGCGGTCGATACATCATCGCCGATCCAAAGGCGATCGAAACCCCGCGTCTGGTGGTGTTCCGTGATCGCGTGGAGGAAAACATCCGTCGCATGCGCAACTATTTGGCCGAACTCACCGGAAAACAAGATCTGGGAATCCTTTGTCCACATGTGAAAACCCATAAATCGGCCTGGGTGACCCGGCTGCTGATGGAAAACGGGGTCACCTGTTTCAAAGCCTCTCCCAACGAAATTGATATGCTCGCCCAGACAGGAGCTGAACGGGTTTTTGTTGCTTATCCGCCCCTTCCGCATCTGATTCAACGGCTGGACAGGTTGGCGGAACGTTACCCGCTAACTCGTTGGGCGATTCAGATTTCCCAACTCGAGCACATCGCCTGGATAGGCGAAAATTCCCGGCGGACATGGGATTTCTATATCGATATCGACATCGGCATGCACCGCACCGGCATCGAACCACAACTCGCACTGGAACTCGGGCGTGCCGCTCAGGCGCAAGGTTTTCTGCATTTTGTCGGTCTTCATGCCTACGACGGGCATAACCATTATCCCGATCCGGAACAGCGCCGAAGCGAATCCGCGCACTGCATGCAAACGCTGGTGCAGATTCTCCACAAATTCGACCATGCCGGACTGAATGCAGCCGAAATTATGGTCGGCGGGACACCCAGTGCACTCGTCGATCTGGAAAATCTGCTCGATTTCGTACCCAACAGACAAATCCGCCTTTCTCCCGGGACCTGGGTTTACCACGACTCGACCTATGAGGCTCTGATGCCCGGAAAATTTCAGCTTGCGGCCCTGATACTCGCTCAGGTCATGGACCGCATCGACGACCAGCATGTCACGCTCAATGTCGGCCACAAACGCTGGGCCGTCGATCAGGGGCCACCCGATCGCATCAGCCTGGCCGAAGCGAAATTCGTGCGCTGGAGCGAGGAACACACCGTGGTGCAGCTGAACGGATCCAGCAAGGTCGGTATTGGAGAGTATGTGCTCTTTGCACCGCGCCATGTCTGCTCCACAGTCAATCTGTGGGAATACTTTTGCCGTATCGGACATTTAGGAGAAATAGAGGATCCCCGCTGCCCGATACAAGCACGCAACCGCTGATTCGCTGCCGAGGACACGCAATTCGGGACGACTGCGCGTAATTCAAAGAAAAACCGCGTCGACTCGGTTCGCTAAAGAACCGATCACAAGCAAATCGCCGGCAATCCGCCGGCCAAGTGTCAAACGTGGGTGAATTATGAAAAATCGCATTTTTTACTCGATTGTTTCCGCTCTGCTTTTTGCCACAGGGCTTTTGGCCGCACCGCTTTACGAGGAGCGCCCCTATGAGCCCTTTGTCATCAACGGCGGAGAACTGGACGCCTTTACCGGCATTCCAGTCCAGGAAATCTTTTGCTATGCTTATCATCAGGCGAGCGAAACCTGGGAAATGATCCCGTTTCAGATCGACGAACGCATTCGGATTCGCGATCCCTTTCCTTTCGGCAAACCCGAATCCCTTCGCATGTTGCGCCATTTCTATATCAATGAAAACACCAATGTCTATGGCGATTACAGCTTTCAGGACACCCTCTACATGGCCCAAAACCCGAGCGGTGAATGGGTGACCCTGTTCGACATCGACGACGAGCTCGTCTTTATGATCGGCGATATGGGCGACCGAGCGCCGGAACGATCGTGGATCGACGATGCCGAAGCGCAACAATCCGACAGGCTGGAAATTGAGCTGACTGATCCCCGCAATCCGCAAATCGCCGCCTATGCCTACCTCTACCGCTCTTCCACCCTGCGTATGCCGGAAGCGGTGGCCGACAAATACGGCCTCACATTCGATCCGGAAACCCAGACCGCCGCAAGCAACCACTATGCCATGCGCCTGGATTCGGAAGACGGATTGGTGCGGGACATGGTCATCAAACCGCCCTTTGGCGCCGGAGTCGATATTTTTGACCGGCAAAAGATGCGCTTCAATGGACGGTTTTTTATCGAAGGCTCGCCTTACAACATCACATTCGGCGACAATGAAAACACACCGTCGGCGCAGGAAAATGCCTTTATGCTCTATGACAACGACGATTATCTCTCGTACACAAAAAATCCGGTCGTGCGCATCGTGCGCGAATGCCGCTATAACATTCTGCTGCGCTACGATGATCTGGCATTTTACGTACGCACCAAGTTCTATCCTCACAGCGGCACGATCGAAGGCGGGGCCAGTCTGGATCCGGTGGAATTGCGCCAGGTTTTCGGTATCGGTTTGACCGTCGAATTCAACTATATGCGCCAGTCCTGGGATTTCAACGCCAATGCATCGGGTATGCGATTTTACAACCGTAACAATCCAAACGGGCTATTGGTGGATGGCGTGGCGGATTCACCGGATACAACGGTCGACGTTCCGATCGAAGAATGGTCTCTAATCACCGGCGACCCGGGTGCGCTCTTGAGTTTTACCCGTTTCGACGAGACCAACTGGAAGAGCGTGTCGCTCTATTACCACGACAGTGAGGAGGGCGGCGTCGCGGACGAAGCGATTGTCGTCGGTCGCCGGGAGACGACGAACAGTCCCGAAATATCAGACAGCGGCGATCTCGTTTCCTACGGAGATCACGGCATCTCGTTTTTTTCCCTGACGCCGGACAGTCCGGTAAATCTCGAACTCGATTACACCGCTTATTTTCTGCCTGCCCATACCGACCCGGCTTTGGCCGAAAAAATCGTCGGATGGATTGAAAACCCGGTTATCACAGCATCACGCCTGATGACCGAGGTGGAATCCCGCCCCGACATCGGCCTGCCACAGCAATTCGAGCTCTTACCGGTCTATCCCAATCCTTTTAATCCGGGCACAGTCGTGCGTTTTCGGCTCGGGAGAGACCGGCAGGTTACGGCACGGATATTCGATGTGCGCGGCCGGCTGGTGCGGCAGCTTGCCGAGGAGCGTTTCGATGCCGGAGTGCACGAATTGTCCTGGGATGGGCGCGACGATAGAGGCCGAGTTGTCGCTGGTGGGCTCTATGTCGTACGAGTGGCCACACCCGATCAGCAACAGACGCAAAAAATGGTGTTGCTCAGATGATAAAAATTTGTATTAAATCCACACACACAATCTGTTGGGGCCTGCTCCTGCTCTTTTCAGCCTGCACAACTGACTATGGCATCGAGCCTTTGCCTGGCAAGCTGCGCGTTCGAGTCGTTTATCAAGGCGAGCGGCCGGCCGATACTCAGGGCGTTTACCTGGTGGTGGCGCCCGAGTTTCCGCCGCACGCCATCAACGAGCTCTATCACAGCCCCAACAGTCTTGCTTTTGATCGCGACACGGTGTGGGCCGAGCTCGATCTGCCCTATGGCCATTATGACGCTTATATGCTCTGGTGGTACAGCACGGACCGCAAGTCGAATCTCGCCGATATTCTCTCCATGTCCATCGATCTGACCAGCAAACTGCCCGAATCGTTTGACCTGACGGCCGACAATCCCGTCTATGAAGCCCGGCTCAACGCCCACTGGGGTGCGGTCAAGCGCGATTCGCGCATCACCGGAACAGTCACCTTTAACGGTCCCTTTCCGCCTAATACTTCGGCGGTGGCAGTGGCGGCCTATGAGGTCAAACCGGTAGAATCGATCGACTATTTAATTTTTCTCAAATCCATTGATTTCAGCGTCGAAACCAATCCGCATCACTTTGATCTGCCGATTACCAGCGGCATGATCAGCTACATCGCGGTATTCTGGCTGCCGGAACGCGCCGCGCTGACCGATTTCCGCACCCTCGGCTTTTACCGCGATCCGCGCCGCCCCGAGCGCGAAGGCCGGGTCTTTGTCAGTTCCGGTCAAATCATCTCAGGCATCGATATAGAAGCCGACTGGTCTCTGGTTCGGGAATCCGCTATACAAACCCTACCCGGGGACGGGAGGGGCGAATGAAACGACAAACCCTGGCACTCTGGTCGACGGTTTTGCTTCTCGTCGCCGTTCTTCCGGCTCTGGCGGTAAACGGATCGATCCATGGCCGAGTGATCGACGCGGATACGCGTGAACCGCTGCCCGGTGCCAACATTCAGATTCTCGGCACGCTGCGCGGCGCTTCAGCCGACCCGGACGGCCGGTTCGAAATAGACAGGATACCGCCAGGCATCTATACTGTGCGGGTTTCCATGATCGGGTTTCGCGCCCATTCCGTGGAAAACATTCGGGTACAACCGCAGCGCTCGACCGAGCTGACTGCAGAGTTGCAGCAAACCGCTATCCAATTCGACCCGATCGTCGTGTTGGCCGGAAAAACCCAGCAACGCCTGGATCAGGCTTCGGTTTCGATCTCGGTGGTTTCATCGAGCGAGATCGAAAGGCGGAATCCCATGGATCTGCAGCAGGCGCTGGAGAGTGCTCCGGGTGTGCATTTTGTCGGCAATCAGATCAACATCCGCGGTTCCACCGGTTATACCTTCGGCGCCGGAAACAAGGTGCTGTTGCTCCTTGACGGCGTGCCGGTCCATGCCAGCGATACCGGAGAATTCAACTGGGATATGCTGCCGCCTCTGGACGTCGAGCAGATCGAAGTTCTTAAAGGCGCGGGCTCGACGCTTTGGGGTTCGTCGGCTCTTGGCGGTGTGGTCAATGTCATCACCAAAGACCCCAGCCCTCAGGGCAAGTTGATGTTCTCTGCCAGCGCCGGACGCTATGACAAGCCGGTTTTTTCCGAATGGTCCTGGACCGATCCCGATCGGCTGCACTATACCCGTACTGATGTGAGTTACAGCCGACGCTACAAATCCCTGGGCCTGCGAATTTCTGTGGGACGCTTTGCCACGACCGGTTACACCGAGCTCGGCGACGCGCAAAAAAGCAATTTGACCGGCAAAGTCGATTACCGTTTCGCCAATGGTATCAAATGGACGGGATTCGCCGCTTACAGCCATATCGATCGCGGCTTTTTTGTCCAATGGTTCGGGCAAAACGATCCCTATCAAGTCGACCCCAAAAATCTCGACAACCGCGCCAAAACCCATCAGATCTCCGCCTATAGCAAACTGGCGATCCCCTTTTCGGCGCGGTTTGCCATCAATCTGCGCGCGTCGTTTGTGCGCACCCTGATGGGCAATCAATTCGGTCAGGGCGCCGGATTCAATCCGGCGATCGGCCAGGGATTTGAAGTACAGGCGGACTGGATTCCTCAATCGAATCACACCTTGACAGCCGGCGTGCAGGTGCAATATGACGCTGGCAGCACCAAGTATTTCGGCGACCACACAGGCTATTTCATCGGCCCCTATCTGCAGGACGAATGGAAAATCGGGGGCGACCTGCGTCTAACCGCGGGCTTTCGCTACGACCGCTATCAGCTGATCGACGGCCAAAAAGAAGATCTCTTTAGCCCGCGCCTTGGGCTCAATTGGCAACCCTGGGAAAGCACCAGCCTGCGTGCTTCGGTGGGCAGCGGTTTTCGTGCCGCAACCATCGTTGAACGCTTTCTTGAACTCAGCGTCATGAATTTCAAAATCATCGCCAATCCCGACCTGAAATCCGAAAGTTCCTGGGCCTATGATCTCGGCTTTCGGCAATACCTCACACCCAATTGGAATATCGATCTCTCTCTTTTCAATAACGAGTATTGGGAGATGGTCGAGGCCCATCTGGATCTCATTCGCGGCCAGATCCAGTTCCGCAACATTCCCCGCGCCACGATTCGCGGCGTCGAGGCGACGAGCAACCTCAGCAGTGAGGTTGCCCTGCTCGGTCGATCCTGGATACCAGCCCTGCAGCTCAGCCTCACCGCCATGGATCACCGGGATCGGCAATGGGACGAAGCCCTGCCTTATCGTCCCAAAGTTCTGGCCAGCGCCAAAGCGTCCCTCAAAACCGGAGCGGTTCAGGTCGAAATCGACTATCGTTATGCTGCCCGAATCGACGCGGTCAAGGTCTATCCAATTAACGATCGTGTGCCCATGAAATTCGTCGATGGTCGAGTTTCCTGGCGCTGGAAAAGCTATTCCCTGCAGCTGGGCATCAACAACATTTTTCAATACAATTATGCGCCAATGGAGAGCAATCTGATGCCCATGCGGCATGTGACAATCGGTGTCAAAGGGGAATTGTAGCAGGGTTTGAGCGCAAGCGCCCAGTGGAGGCAGACGACCGGCAAAAAAAAGGGCTTTCGATGAATCGAGAGCCCTTTTTTTTCATTTGACAGCTTTGCGGTAAAGCAGAAAAGCCAAGTTCGATCACATATATTTTTGCCGGTAATCCTGAATATCGCTCTGCTCCTTTAGCTTTTCATACCAGAGGCTGAAAGCCCGGGACTGGCGATTCTTGAGCACCTGCAACTTTAGATTTTCTTTTTGAGCCTGAAATTTTTCCTCATCGATCCCGGTCTTGTTGAGCAATTGAATCAGATAATAGCCGCGGCTGCCTTTGACCGGGGGCGAAACCTGACCGACCTCGAGGCTAAAGGCGGTACCGACGAATTCGGGCTCGTTGCCCAAACCACGAACAGAGGGATTCATCAAAAAGGAATCCAGATTTTTGACGCTTAAACCATCTTGCTCAGCAATCTGATCAAAGGCGGCTCCTTGCTGCAACCGATCATAGGCGGCCTGAGCTTTGGCTCGCGCCAGTTCTTTGCTTTTTTCGTTCTTGACCTCTGTAACGATCTGGTTGCGCACCTCGGTCAGAGGCTGGATATGCTCTTTGATGACGGCGCTGATCATCGCCACCACGTAACCTTCGTTGGTTTCATAAACATCGCTGACGTCACCCTCTTTGCCTCGGAATGCGAACCGGCTGATCCGCGGTTCCATACCGATTCCTGGGATGTAGGCGTCGGCTTCAAAGGGCGGAGTGCTCTGGAGCTTTAAATTTTCCGACTCAACCACCTGGCGAAAATCAACCTCTTTGGCGTATTCCGCTACATAGGCCGCTTCTTCACGCAAGGCTTCTCGTGTAGCGGGTGAGGGGTCGAATTTCAGCAAAATATGGCGTGCCTGAACTTTGTCTTCGCCGTTTTCCTTTTTACGATCCTCAACCTTGATCAGATGCAGACCGAATTGGGTTTTGACCGGGCCAACAGTCGATCCGATTTTGGCGCCGAAAGCAGCATCGGCAAATTCCTCGACCATAGCGCTGCGGGCGAAATATCCAAGATCGCCACCGTTTTGAGCCGAGCCCGGATCTTCCGAATAGATGCTTGCCATCTGGAGAAAATCAGCCCCCGACCGTAAATCGGCAAGAATCTCTTCCATACGCATATAAACCATTTGTGTATCCGCAGGCGTTGCTTTGGTTTCCAGAAGGATATAATCCAACTGGCGACGCTCCGGCAAACGGTAATCCTCTTTGTGTTTGGAATAAAATTCGGCGATCTCTTTTTCATCTGGTTCTTCAACCTGATCGGTAAAAGCATCGGCGTTGTAAAAAATATAATCGACTTTGGCCTTGGCGTTTTGTTTCAAGTAAAGCAACCAGGCATCCGCTTCGGAAGCTGTGGCGGTCAGTCGAAGCAGGTTTTCCAGTTTGCTGTACGGCAGGGTCATGCGGATATAATTCTCGATCTGCACCCAATCCATTTCCGGATTGTCGAGCGCTTGTTGATACAAACGCATATCGAAAACGCCGTTCGAATCCTGGAAAACCGGCTGATTGCGCAGCAGTTCCGGCGGATTGTTCAGGACTTGTTCGAGCACTTCTTTATCGGTCGCTTTGAGATTCAGGCGCTTGATCTCCTGATTGACCAGACGTTGCTGCAACAAAGATTCGAAAACCTGATTTTCCAATTGTGTCAGCTGAAGGCCTTCCGGATCTCTTCCGGATTGTTCGCGAACCGTGCGCAATTGATTCTGGTACTGCTGATAAAACTCGTCATAAGCTATCTCATCACCGTTAACCGTGGCGATCACGCCGCGGCTCGGGCCGCTGCTCAATCCCCCCATTCCCCAATCGATGATGATGGTTAAAATGAATGCGAAGACGAGGATCATAAGGATCGTCTTGGTATTCTCTCGCATTCGATTCATCATTGCCATAAAATACCCTCGCTGCTATCTCGGTCACGCAGTTTTCTGGTGATTTAGGTATAACCACAAAATATAAAGTCTTAAGCGTTAAAATGCAAGGGCTTTTTCAGCAGATCGGGTACACGCATTGACTCATAAAAAAGGTAACCATGCGCATTTGGCATGATGTTCGTTGCCTCATAATTTATGTAAC
>JAFGJN010000164.1 GCA_016929055.1 Candidatus Zhuqueibacterota bacterium | reverse complement strand
TCATTGAGGAGTTTTGAGATGAAGAGAATCACGCTCTTTGCGTTGATAGCGGTTTTGGCCCTCGGCCTGGCGAACCCGCCCGTCTATGCGCAGAAAAAACTGGCTCAGACCGGTATGCAATTCCTCAGCGTCGGTACCGATGCCCGTGCCACGGCCATGGGTGAAGCCTATACCACCATCGACGCCGGCGCGAGCAGCATATTCTACAATCCGGCATGTATGGCTTTGTTTTCCAACACGTTGGAATTCACCGCCGCCCAGATGACCTGGATCGCCGATATCAACTATTTTTCCGGCGCTCTGGCCTATCGGCCGAAACGCGGACTTTACGGCGTGTTTGGCCTCAGTTTTTCAACCGTCGATTATGGCGATTTTCAGGGTACCCTGGTCAACCGGGACCTCGAAGCCGGTTATGAAGACACCGATGTGTTTTCGCCCAGCGCCATGGCCGTCGGTTTTTCCTATGCCAATGCCCTTACCGACCGCTTTTCCGTCGGTGGCACGATCAAATACGTCTATCAGGATCTCGGGTCGCATCTGATCGTGGCCAACGAATCGGTCAAATATTCCGACATTACCGAAGACGATCTCAATACGGAAAAGTTCGACATGACCGTTGCGGCGGTCGATTTCGGCACTTTTTATCGCACCGGTTTTAAAAGCCTGGCTTTCGGCATGTCGGTGCGCAATTTTTCACGTGAGGTGCAGTACGAAAAGGAGAGCTTTCAGTTGCCGCTGACTTTCCGTATCGGCTTTTCCGTCGATGTTCTGGATTTTGTGCCCATGGAGCTTGAGGGACACTCGTTCCTGCTGGCCGTCGACGCCGCGCACCCGCGTTCTTTTCCTGAATATATCAGCGTCGGCGGTGAGTACACCTTGATGGAAATTCTCTCCCTGCGCGCCGGTTTTATCGGGAGTCAGGACGATTACGGTATGACCGCCGGATTCGGCGTGCAAAAGTTCGGCGTGGGAATCCATTACAGCTATTCGCCTTTTGATACGTTTGAAGACGTCAGCCGTTTTTCGGTGCGCGTCTCTCTTTGAAAAAGGGGGATGTGAGTATTCATTGCGACTCTACCCCGATTCGGTGGCAACCGCACCGGATTCCCAAAAGCGATCCTCGACCGGGTCGGATCTCTCGAAATCATAGCGCGAACGGATTCGGTCGCCATCGAATCCGGGGAAAAACGTGAGGAAAAATTCATGATGAAAACGATGAACAATGCCCTGAAAATTTTGTTGAGCCTGGGACTGGCGCTGCTGGTTTTCAGCGGTTGCGAAAACGAATACCCGGACAGCGTCTTTGATCCCAACGCCGACGGAGTGACGCAGCCCGTTATCACCGGCATGACGATCGAGCCCAATTATAACGGAGATATCATGGCCGGGTTGTCGGTCGTCACGCTCAGCGGCCAAAATTTTTCCGCCACAGCAGAAGACAATTTTATTTTTTTTAACGATTCCCGTGCCCGCGTGCTGAGCGCCTCCGCCAATCAGATTGCCGTGCTGGCACCTGAAAACGCCATCGGCGACAGCGTGCGCCTGCGCACCACGGTCTTTGGATCCGAGTTTTTCAGCGATCTCCAATATGTCAAGGTCGTGCCGACGGTGCAGTCTATCGGTTCCTTTCTCTCTACCGATGTCGGTATCAAAGCGGAGGTCGATGCCGCCGAAAATGTCTATGTCGCCATGCGTGCCAAGATGATCAAGGTCGTCGATCCCCTGGGCGGCACCCTCGAGTTCACCGAAAAGCCGCTCATCAACGGCAACGATATGAAAATGGGTCCGGGAAATCTGCTCTATATGAGCTTTGTCGCCGGCCGCGTGCGCATCCTGGCGCGCTTCAAGCCCGATGGCAGTGAAGATACGCGCATCAACCTGCGCAAAAGCCCGATGGGATTCGATTTTGATCAGGCCGGCAACGCCTGGGTGGCGGCCGATGATTATCTGCTTCGCGTCAAAACCGACGGCACCAGCGCCGATGTGCTGCAATTGCCGGCGCTTTTAGGCCCGGTGCGGATCTATAATGGCCACGTCTATGTCGGCTCTTACGATGCGACCACTAGCGATCAAAAAATCTGGAAATGCGAAATTCAGGGCGAAGCGCTGGGCGCTGCGCAGGAGGTCTTGAGTCTTACCGCCGCCGATTGGCTCGAGGGTGAGGAGATCAGGTCCTTTACCTTTTCCTCCGACGGCGACATGATTCTCGCGACCACTCATCACAACGGAGTTTATATCTATCGCGAATCCGACGGCAGCCATCAACCCCTGTATACCAATCTCGTCGGATCGGCCCCTGGGACTACGGTCTCTTTTGAATCAGTAACCTGGGGCAACGATGTTTTTCTGTATGCGATCCAGAAATTTGGGATCGAACCTGCAGAAACCTTTAAGCTGCTCAAGATCAATATGCTGAAAACAGGGGCTCCCTATTTCGGGCGCAATTAAAAAGAGAAAGGAGGTCACGCCACAGTTTTTTTCTATTCTAAATCGGCTAACTCTTGGATTAAGGAGGGAAAGATGAAAAAGCTTTTTGTTACTATTCTCGTACTGTTCGTGGCTCTACCGGCATTTGCCGTCGAGTGGAAGAAAAGCACCATCGAGTATACCTATGAAGCGATCTTTGATTCCGCTTCCGGCTGCCATGGCGTTGCGGTGGACAAGTACGGCCGTGTGTGGGAAGCCAATTACTATGATCCGCTGCAGGTTGTGGATGCCGATGGCAATGTCGTCGTCACCATCGACTCGATCTCGGTCCCGGGTGTCGCTGCTGATGGCGGCGACTCGATGGCCACCTGCCTCTATGCCCGAGGTGTCCAGGAAGACCCCAACGGCAACATGGTTTATGCCCGCGGCGGTCTCTTGATCAACATCAATGTCGACACCTTTGAGGCGATCGACGGCTACAAGGTCGGCGGCAGCATCGCCGGCCCGGCGATCGACGGCGACGGCTTTATCTATGCCGGACAGGTCGTTGGCGCCAATCCGATCGTGGTGGTGGATCCGGCCGACTATTCGATGACCGCCGAATACGAACTGCCCGGCGTTCCCAGCTATACCCGCGACCTGCAGGTGAGCATGGACGGCGCTTCCATCTATATGGGCAACATCTCAGCTACTTCGGCTCCGGTCAACGTTTATACCACCGAGGATTATATCACCTACGACAAAACCGACAGCCTCTATAGCGACAACAAGGGCCGCGAAATTTTCAGCACCCAAAAGACCGCCCTCGATTGGGGTCCGGATGATATCCTCTACGTCAGCCATGACGAATCCTATGGTGCCGGCGGCGCTGATCAGGTGGTGAACTGTCTGGTCGGTTTCGATTTTGCCAAAAAAGAGTTCAGCTATACCTGGATGCCCGATCCGGGTGACGATCTGTTCACCGGCCCGCGCGGTGTCGCTTTCAGCCCGGACGGCACAATCGCCTATGTAGGAAGCTTTAACGCCGGTGTGGTCTATAAATATCTCTACAACCCGGTGTCGGTTTCTTACAAGGATGTTCTGCCGGTCGAGTTTGAACTCGGACAGAATTATCCCAACCCGTTCAACCCGACGACCACCATTCCGTTTACCCTCAAGAAAGACGCCAAAGTCGAATTGACGGTATTCGATGTGACCGGTCGCCAGGTGGCCAAGCTGGTCGATACCCGCATGATGGCCGGATCCCATTCGGCCGCTTTTAATGCGACAAGCTTTGCTACCGGTATGTACTATTACCGTTTGAACGTCGACGGCCAGATGTTGACCAAAAAGATGTTGTTTGTCAAATAATCAGGCTTTCGATTCTCGACCTTGCCGGGTCGATCCCAGGGGATCGACCCGGCTTTTTTTTGGGTTTTTGACCAAAAATGAGTGCTTTTCCGCTTTTGGGCAAAATGGCAGAGTTTTTGGGGGAATGCCTGCGGCGTTCTTTCTGTTGAGATCACTGAAACCAAATCGGAGGAGATGAAAATGGCTGAAACACCCTCAACCATGCTGGAACTGGGGACGTCTTTGCCTTCCTTTGAACTCAAGGAGCCGGATGGTCGAACGGTCTCGAATCGCGATTTTAAAGGACAGCCGCTACTGATTATGTTTATCTGCAACCATTGCCCCTTTGTCAAACACATTCAACAAGAGCTGTCGCGATTGACCCGCGAGTTTGTCAAAAAGGGCATTCCTGCCGTGGCAATCAATTCCAACGATATTCAAGCCTATCCGCAGGACGGGCCGGAACAGATGAAAAAAACAGCACAAGACCTGAATTACCCCTTTCCCTATGTTCTGGATCCGGACCAATCCGTGGCCAAAGCTTTTCGAGCCGCCTGTACACCGGATTTCTATCTGTTCGATGCGGAACACCGTCTTGTTTATCGCGGACAATTCGACGACAGTCGTCCGGGAAATTCTGTGTCGGTGACCGGCAAGGATTTGCGCCTTGCTATGGAGCGGCTGATCGACGAGTTGCCACCCATTGCTGAGCAGATGCCGTCAATGGGCTGCAATATCAAGTGGAAACCGGGCAATGTGCCCAACTATTTTTAGCTGAGCCGGGCGACGAACGCTTCGGGCAAACGGATTTCTTCGCCGATAGATGAGGATGTAAATGAAACAGATAGAGCGGTTCAGGTTGATCGGTGTTGTGCTTTTGCTTTCTTTGCACCTCACGGTGCGCTCGGAAGATTGGCAAAGCCGTCTTCCGCAACCGATCCTGTCCGGCGATCGCGGCTGGGTCGAATTGTACGATGAGGCCTGGCGTCTTGTCGATGTCAATCGCCTCGAGATTGCCAGCGGTTGGGCTATCGCTGACGGCCGAAAAGATAGCGCCCTCACTTCCTGGG
>JAFGJN010000163.1 GCA_016929055.1 Candidatus Zhuqueibacterota bacterium | reverse complement strand
CGTCAGACCGCCACCGCCTTCTCCGCGAATCTGGACAACCGAATTCGCGCCCAGTGTATCCGGTACCGTCGCCGTATTGGCGCGAAAGGTTACCTGCACCGCCGAAGCCTGAAAAACAAAGCCGGCGATCAGGACTAACAAAGCACAAAACAACGTCACTTTCTTCATCGTGATCCTCCGATAATTTATTAACGTCAGCATAGCCAGTTACACGACAGCGATCGAAAAACGATGCCTGTCGAAAATAAAAGTTGCCGACCACCTCCTTTCATTTATTTCATTTCGAGCTCATCAAAATCCCAATCCAAGCGAAAACATTTGCACTTTATCCAGCATGCCAAAATCGGCAAAGGTGTAATCAAAGGTCCATTGCGCTCCGCCTGGCTGCAAAAAACGAATGCCGGCACCCATAGTCAAGCCTTCTTCGCTCTCTTTGCGAAACAGAGATTTGTAGCCTGCGCGCAGAAAGAGGGCATTCTGAAGCGCCACTTCGCCGCCGACATTGAGGATCTCGTCGTTGTCGCTCGGCCGCAGCGCGTCCACCGCCAGCGTCATCACGGCAAAGGGTGTCCTGACCACATCCATGGCCAATCCGACACGGAAAAAGAGCGGCAGCGGCCAGCTGTCGGTTTTGAGATAACCGACGATTTTATCGTTGTTGCCGAGCCGGTCCGGATCGAGATCGATTCGTTGGATCAGATCTCGGCCTTCCAGACGCATATCGGTGCCGAAATTGGAGATACTCATCCCCAGGCGCATGTTGTTCAAGCCGGTGACAAAGAGCAATCCGACATCAACTGCAAAAGCATTTGAGGATTCGTTAAAGATTTTTTGCTGAATATATTTTATCGTTCCGCCGAGTGAAAATCGATCGGTCAGGCTGCGGCTGTAGGTCAGGCCGACGGCCAGATCGCTGGCGGACCAGCGTTCCCCGGTCCCTTCGGGGTTGATGACGGTGGTGATCTCTTCTTCACCGTAATTGAGCTGGGTGTAAGAGAGTCCGAAGGCATTGGCGCCATCGGGTTTTAAGACGAATCCGACCCAATTGAATTGGGTATCGAGCAGCCAATTGGTGTGCACAACGGTCAGTTGCGACAGATTGTTCTGCGCGATTGCGCCCGGATTGTAATACAATGCAGTCGGATCCTCGCCCACAGCGGCAAAGGCGCCACCCATGGCAGTGGCACGCGGTCCGACACTGATTCCCAGAAAGGTTGCGGCAGTGGTCCCCACCTTGGTCTGGCTCACAGCGTGCCCGGTATAAATCAAACTGACCAGCACAAAGTGAAACAGCACACGGGAAAACAGATAATTTCTCAACATTGCCAGCTCCGATTTATGGTTATTTAATGATCGCGATCTTGCCGGTTTTTTCACCTACCGAAGACTTGACCACATAGAGATAGACACCAGCGGCGACGTCCAGATTTTCCTTGCTTTTAAGATTCCACGAAACGGTTCCGTCAAACATATCGATACCGTGGTCCAGAGTTATGACATGCTCCCCGCGTGCAGTAAAGATGTAGATCTGTGCACCAGCGGGCAGGTGGATAAAATCGATCTTGCGTTCCCCTCGTCCCACATTGATCGCCGGCGGTAACGGGGTTTCATGTGCTGTGGCCGAAATATAGGGATTGGGGACCACGCGAATATTCTCCAGTTCCTCCACCGCGAGTTGGCGATCGACCTCGGCTTTTTGGGTGGTGAATTCAAAACTATCACCGCGCCTGAAAGGTTTGCTCAAGCGCAGGGTCAGCGTGTCCCCCATGCCATAGGTATAAACCGTGTCCTGGGTCAGGGTAAAAAGCAGATCCCAGGTATAAATCGCCTCACCATCCAAACCGGGCTCGCTGAAAATCAACTCGTCGTTTTTCGACAGCATCTGATTGAAATCGAAATCGTTAAAAACGAAATCGATTGGGCGCTGATCGGTAATGTTGTAAATCTTGAAATTGACCGGCAGCCCGAAAACATAGAGCGATGGAATGCTCAGCGAGCTATCGACCACCTCGTCGTAAAACTCGATGCGATAATCGCTTGGGTGGCGCAACCCCAACAGCCGACTCGAACCGATCTGGGTGTCGATGATGTTCATGGTGTAGGAGAGCGCTTTGGTTGGATTGGACCACTGGGAGGCTTGCCGATTCACTTCGATGCGCCAGTTGTTGTTAAAAACCATTTGAATGCCGTCGAAATTGTCGGAATCCTTGCTTTCGGCTGCGAATGGCGACCCAGCGATATAGGGACTCTTGAAAATCGGATAGTATTGGTAACGGATGCTGTAGGTGGCACCGTATAGAAAATCGGCGTGGTTGCGGCCACGAATATTCCCGATTTTTGCATCGAGCAAGTACCGCTCGGACGGGATCAAATCACCGTTCTGATCGTAGACCTGCACGGTCTCGGCAACCAGGTTTTCGTGGCCGAGACGGACGAGAAAGGTGTCCTGAGCGACAAAGTTTTCACTTACACCGCTCAAATCACGCACACCATAGGCATAAGTCACCGGCACAAAATATTCACTCGCATCCTCTGTATCGACCAGACCGTCTTCATCGTTGTCGATGTCGTCGTTGCCAGTATCCCAAAATTCAAGTCGATAATTATGCGCGGTTTGTGCCGACTCGTCGATCACTTTATAAAACACCGACCCTGTGCCAACCGTCTCTTCCGCCTCCAATGGTACACTTCCTGGCGGGGGAGCGTAACCCGCCACTTCGTCATTGGGAACGACCAGTACAGTGTTGCGAAAAGTGGTGATGGTTCCGTCGCTATCGACGAGAATGCGTTTATTGGTCTCTTTGGGCATGATCAGCTTTTCTTCCGAACCCCGATCATAGGCCACAACCGCATAAAAATAGCGGCGGCCATTTTCCACATCTTCATCGACAAAACTGTGCACCAGGCCAGTATCCTTGCCGAGGTTGAATGAGGCACCACGTACCGTTTGCATGAGTTCTCGGGGCGGAGTAAAATATCCGCTGATACCATTTTTAAGATCATACTGGGCAAGGGGATCATAAGCGATCACACCGCCGTCGGCATCGGTCACGCTGAAAACATCGTTAAAGTTGTGGTCCGTTGCTTTATAGATCTTGTATCCCTCAAAATCGAATTCCTTGAGCACAGGATCGAAAGAATATTCGGCCCGGCGGTCCCAATAAAGCGTGACTTTGCCGTCTCCAGCTTCGGCCCAGACCGTGGGTACATTTGGAGCCGGGGGAAAACGATAGTCGTTGTTATAGATATTCTGCACGGTTTCCCGATTGTCCAGCAGATCGGCGATGTCGACCTGGGGTCCGCCGCCTTCTCCGTACACCAGAGCCAACGACAAACGCTGCGTTTCACCAGCGCGCAAGGGGAAATAGCCCGATCCGTAGATAAAATCGCCGTCTTCGCCGCGCTGCGGCTTGTTGTTGACGATAGATTCGGGCACCTTGAAAAACCCGGGCGATAAACGGCGCCACAGGTCTTCATCATCAGCAAAAGCAAATTCGCTGGCGGGAGTAAAGTATTCAAAACTGGTCAGACCGATCTGATCCGATTCATCGATATCGGTCTGGTCAAAGTTGGGTTCACCCGGGGTCGGGATTCCATCGCCTTCGCCGATATCATTCGTGCCGATCAAGCCGTCGGCACCGACATCGTCGAATTCGAGATTCCAATCGTTGTCGTTGTCGATGCCGTCATCACGGGCTTCATCGATCATCGTATCATCCAGGCCGATACCGTTGATGTAATCCTTGTAGCGCACCGGACTGAGTTTGTCGATCAATATATTTCCTCGCGTATCCCTGCGCACCTGTCGATAGTGCAGATAGAAATTCTCGTCGATCAGACCATCCAGATCGTTATCGATGCCGTCATAGGCATTGGGATTGACCTCTTCCTGACCGTCACGTATCACGACATTGCCTTCGACCAGCTGCGTGACGCCGGGAATGACTTGTATCTGGGCCATGCTTCCCTGATTTCGTCGGGTTTCATAGACAAACGGAGTCGCTGGAACCTCGACAACCGTTCGGTTATAATCGCGATCGATCAATACAACAAAAGAGCCGGCATTGAGCAAACGCGGTTGGAAATCCGCAGCGGTGAACAAGGGGGCGGTCGAGATCACATCGAAATTGTCATTGCTGTCACCGTCGTTATCGATTCCATCCACCGCATTCCCCGGGCTCTCGAGAAATGCATAGCCGACTACGCCGACATCACCGGTCCAGAACGGATTGCGACGAGCATTGTTGTCGAAATCCGCGGTGTAAGTCAAGTCGCGTTCCACATCAAAAAAAGAGTAATCATCGTTGTATTCGCCGTAATCCTCGGTCGAAGTAACACCTACATAGGTGCCGACGAGCATGCCAAAAGTAACCTTGCTGTAATCTGTGGTGCCGGTATTGGTGATTTCATAGAGCCAGAAAATACAATCCTGGGCGAGAAAATCATTCCATTGCATGCCGCGCACCTTGACCTCCAACCCCAAACCATTCCGATTGGGATTGTTGTCATCCGGTTTAAAGGCGACATTGAGATCATTGTTGGCAACATGGTTAAATTCTTCGTCATTGTTGTCGTCCATGACAAAATAACACTCTTCAGACGCTGTGGTGCTTTTGCCAAAAAATCCGTTCCAGGAACCGCGCCAGCCCGGATCGAGCGGATCCTGGAGTTTGTCCGGCCAAAAGGTTGGCCAGGTTTCTGGCGCACTGTACAACGGCAAACCCAGTGCATTCGGATTAAAGTATCCGGCAACCGGTTCAAAGGCCCAATATTTTCCGGACTGATTTTCATGCTGTGAAGTTGGCCGATTGACCGGGCATATGACCACGGAATGAAAGGTTTGCCCATCGCTCTCGACTTCCGCACCAACCAGCAGGCTGACGTCGCCGACATATCCATTGTTGTCATAGATCCAGGCTCCGCGCGAACCGCGCTCCGCAGGCTGCCCAATCACCCCCCAGTTGCCGAACACGGTCTTGACCAGGTTGCCGCGCATGATGGCATAGCGACGAAAGTTGGCGCCGCTGTTCTGCGCAAAGGCTGGTCCAGTGCCTGCGACCAGGAGAAGCAGAATTGCGAGTACAGAGTATCGCAAACGTGTTTTCATGTGAAAACTCCGATTATTATCTTTTTCCGGGATTCAGTCTCATCAGAATCCAACACAAATTACCTTTTTTATTTTATTCGATTTGAAACAGCCCGTCTTTCCATTCGATCGTCGTAAATATGACCTTTTATCTATTAAGGATTCGGTGCTTTGTACCGATCCAGGTTAAAAGGAATAGGTCACACCCAATTCAACTCGCCGCGGTTCGGAATAGTGAGTGGCGTTGGTAAACCATTGTTCCAGTGTATTGATCAGTTGAAGAGGATTTTGACTTTCTGCAATGGGCTGGTCGATGGTAAAATCTGCCTGCCCAGAATCGTTGTAGACATTGACCTCATTCAGCGTGTCAAAAAGATTGAACACACGCGTGAATACCGTCAATGTGCCCGTTCCGATTCGCAAATCCTTGTACGCACGCAGATCGATGTTGTAGGCGGCTTTTTTCCGCTGGTTATTGGTCAGCAATGACGTGACGTCCTGTGAATTGCGCGGCGTATAGGGCAAACCGCTCCCCCATTGGCCGATCAGACTGAGACCATAGCTTTTGGCAGCGTAAGAAAAACTGGCATTGACCGTATGTTTTTGATCCCAATCCAGGGGGGTGAGCTGAACCTCCGGCAGAGCGCCGCCGTTCAGGGCATTGCGCGCTTGCTCGGGATCGGAATTGGTGCCTTTGGCTTCCTGCAGTGTATAATCGAACGATGCGGAAAATCCGCCGGAGAAACGCTTGTTGAGCGACAGCGTCAAACCCTTGACAAAACCGAAATCGCTATTGACAAAGCGGATATAGCGCGTGTTGTCTTTTAAAATCCGCACTTCTGCGCGTGACCCGGCCAAATTGCGGATATCGCGGAAAAAGCCGGTCATACCCACCGAAATATCTTCGCTCAATTGCTGTTGCAAACCGATCTCGCCGTTGACCGTCTGTTCCGGTTCGAGATCGGCGTTGCCGATGATGGCGATGTTGCTGCCGGCAGCCACTTCAAAATCCGGATTCTGGTAGAGCCGTTCAAAACGGGGTATTTGAAAAAAATGTCCGTATGAAAAGTGAATCACCCCGCGTTCGGTGATGGGAAATGAAACGCCGATTCGTGGGCTGATTTTGGATTTGGCCTTGACTTTCCGATACCAGTAGGCCTGTCGCTCTTGCAGGGTTACCAAAGGTTCACCCGCGTCGCGAATATTGTTGTTTTCCGTTCCATCGGGGTCGTAGGTGTTGGGCTGGCCATCCGTTCCATAATCTTTAAAAATATTATCGATCTCACGAGGATTGTAAATTTCCGGATCTTCGGGATTGGCGAGCACCACGCCATCCGCGTCGAAATAATCGTAGCGCACGCCGACATTGACGATCATGTTGTTGAATTCCATCTTGTCCTGAAGATAGAGGGAAAACTCTGTCGGTTTGCGCCGATAGGTGCTGTAATAGGTCGAAAATTCGCCTTCGACAGTCGGGTTGGCGATTAAAGGGCTTTCAAATAGCGGATCGATGGTGACCTGCGACGAATCGGGACGCACGGTGATATCTTCCTGAAAGACATTGTGGTTTCGAAACTCGATGCCGGCCTTGACCTGGTGGACACGAGTGATCTGGCTGGTGATATCCGCCTTGCCTAGAAGCGTGGCCGTTTCGCGCTGAAAATAAGAGTTGTTGGTCCCGGAAGTCTTGAAACTGTAGGTGTCCTGCACATCGAGTAATGGATGGACAAAACGACCGTTTGCGATCTCTTTGGAAACGTAATGGCGATACGATTTGGTAAAATAGGAAACCCCGACCTGATAAAAGGTGCGGCCGTCGATGGCATGGGTGAGCTGGCCGATCTGGGTCAGACCGCGGCGGAAACGCAGCAGATTGCCATCCGGATTGAGCATATAATTGCGATCGTAATCCTGATAATCGACATTGTCGGAGATAATGTTATAGGCCACCTTGAGCGAGGGCGTAAATTTATAGACCAGCTTGGCCTGTCCATAGAGTTTTTGGTTCCAATTCATCGGCACATAGGCATCGTCGCCGCGGCCGTCGAGAGCGTGAGCCGCCTGATAAAGCGCCATGGCCTCTTCAAAGGTCAGGTCTTGCGGCAGATTTTCGGCCACAATAATGGAATCGATAAAGGCGTTGGTACCCAGGACATAGGGAAAGCCGATGATGCCGTTGCCGAGATCGCGCATACGGTCGGAATAGTCAGGCGCCACAGGTTCGATCAAGTCGCTCGGACCGGTGACATTGGTCGTAACCGCCCAGGGGTTGTAGAGGCGCTGTCCATAGTGGTAGCCGTCGAAATTGATATAACGGCCGTTGAGATAAAAGAAAAATTTGTCTTTGAGTACCGGTCCCTGCAAACTGAGATCAAAATTGTGAATGGCGGCTGGATTAAAATCGTCGATGTGGGTAAAAATGTCTTTGTTGGAACTGAGATAATCGCCGAAATAGGTACTGATAGAGCCACCAAAGGTGTTGTTGCCGTCTTTGGTGGCAATGTTGACAATACCGGACATAGCCTGACCATATTCGGCGTTGAATGCACCGCTGACGACCTGCAGTTCCTGCACCATGTTTTTGTTAACATCGACCACGGCACCGCCGTCATAGACATCGGTTATGGGCATGCCGTCGATCCAGTAGCTCAGTTCACCGCTTCGCCCGCCGCGCACATGCAGACCGCCATCAGCGCCTTTGATCAACCCGGCCTGCAATTCCACCGCCTCGCTCACTTCGGTCACCGGCAGAGCCTGCATATCTTCGGCTCCGACCACGGCGGTGGTTGCGGTCAGATCTTTGATGATCATCGGCCGTTCGGCGATGATCGTCACCGCTTCGCCGATATCGAGCACGGTTTCTTGCAGACTGAAATTGACCGTACTGGTGAGATCGATTCGAACCACAACCCCCTCGACGCGCATATCCGTATAACCGATCATCCGCGCTCGAACAGTAAAAACGCCGGGCGGCACATTGAGAATGACAAAGTTGCCATCCAAATCGGTTGCGGCGCCCATGGTGGTGTTTTCCAGAAAGACGTTGGCGCCGGGCAGCGGATCTCCGGTGCTCTGGTCCACAACCCGGCCGGTGATCTTGCCGGTTGTGCCCGCCTGTAAAGGAAAAACGGCGACCACAACACTTGCAACGATAATCCCGATGAATTGCAACCATTTTTTCATGGTGAGCTCCATAGCTTGAAACGATCTGTTTGGTTGTCCGATTGCCGATCGACCGCCCCGCAACATCAAACGGGTTCGACGACGCGGCGTTTGGTGGCGCCACAAGTCCGGCGCACCACGAGTTTGGGGCTGAGTTCCAGATGAAAATCGTCCTCCGCGCGATTGTCCATGCGCAACAGCAGGCGTTCCACTGCGAGCCGTGCCATCTCTTCCAGAGGCTGCTTCATGGTCGTCAACCCGACATACTTGGCAAAATCGATATCATCAAACCCGACGAGCGCCAGATCATCGGGCACTCGCAAGCCGGCTTCGCGAATGGCGCGCATGGCACCGATCGATTGGACATCCGAAGCGATAAAAACCGCGCTGGGATGATCGCTTTTCAAGGCCAGCAGTTCCTGCATGGCCAAATAGCCTGCCTGTTCGTTGAATCCGTGCGCGCCGCTCTTTTCGCTGCACAGTCGAACCGCTTTCGGATCGACGACCAATCCATGACGCGACATGGCTTCCTGAAATCCCTGCAAGCGTGAACGCGCCGGAAAGCTGTTGAGATCGCCGTTGATCAGACCCAGATGGCGATGACCAAGACGAATCAGATGCTCGGTGGCGACAAAAGCGCCTTCGCGGTTGGCGATGACGATCGAATCGAGCTGTGCGTGGGTGGCATCCACCAATATGACCGGCACCTTGGCGCTGCGGAATTTGCCGGTATAATCCGGACCCGGCTCGACAGAAATGATGAGTATGCCATCGGTTTTGCGCTCGGCCAAAACCCGATCGAAAACCAGATTTTTGTTGTCGAATCGATCGATGCTGTAGAGAAAGAGATCATACTGGTAGGCGCCGAGTTCGTTTTGGATATATTTTAAAAGATCGAGATAAAAATAGTTAAAGAAAAAGGGAACGACGCAGGCGATGGTGAAATTTTTTCGTCGAGCGAGCCGTTGCGCTACGCCGTGCGGACGGTAATTGAGCTGCGCGGCGATTTCCATAATGCGTCTGCGCGTTTCAGGATGGATGTGACGACTGTCATTCATCGCCCTGGAAACGGTACCGATTCCCACACCGGCCAGACGGGCAACGTCATAAATGGTAACGGCCAAAATGATTTCCTGACTTTGACTTTCTGTTCTTTAGGCGATCTGTTCTCCGACACAAAAGTGGCGCCGGCAACCGCAGCTTTCGCGCACGATCAATTCGGGCATCAGCTCCAACTTGAATTCGGATGCTCTGGCGCCCTGCATGCGGTCGACGATACGCCTGACGGCGGCATGCGCCATTTCTTCAACCGGCTGGCGCATCGTGGTCAGTCCGACAAACTTGGCGAATTCAATATCGTCGAATCCCACCAGGGCGATATCATCGGGTATACGCAACCCCACTTCCTCTGCCGCATGAATGGCGCCCAGCGCCTGCACATCGCTGGCAACGAAAAGAGCTGAGGGGGGAGTGATTTTTCGTCGGAGCAACCGCTGCATGGCCGAATAGCCTGTCTCTTCGTTGAAACCATGTTCCCGGCGGTTGAATTCTCCCACCACACAATAGCGTTCGTCATAACTCAAACCGCCCTCCAACAGAGCCTGCCGAAATCCGTCGTGGCGCAGGCGTGCAGGCAGGCTTTTGAGGGAACCGTTGATCAGGCCGATGGCCTGGTGGCCCAATTGGATCAAATGCCGGGTGGCCTGAACCGCTCCGGTGAAATTGTTGACCGAAACATAATCAATTTTCGGCGAAAGGCTATCCACGAGCACCACAGGCAAATCCTGATTGATCAGGCGTTCGACATGGCGTTCTTCGAGGCTGACGGAAATCAACAAAACGCCATCGACACGGCGCTCGGCCAGGACGCGATCGAGCATTTTGCCCAGGCGCTGCATGTGGTCGAGGCTGAAAAGGATCAGATCATAATTGGAATCGGTGAGAGCGTGTTGAATCTGTTTCAAGAGTTCGGCGGTGAAATAGTTGGTGAAAAAGGGGACGATACAGCCCACGGTTTGGGTTTTTTTGCGGGCGAGGCTCTGTGCCAGCGCATGAGGAAGGTAGTTGAGCTCCTGAGCGATCTTGAGGATACGCGCTTTGGTAGCGGGATGAATATTGGGGCTGTTATTGATGGCGCGCGAGACGGTTCCGATCCCCACCCCGG
>JAFGJN010000162.1 GCA_016929055.1 Candidatus Zhuqueibacterota bacterium | reverse complement strand
TTCCGATGGATTGTGCCGGCCTTGTTCTCTTGCGACTCGACAGCGGGATGAAACGCCAGCCACAGTTTTCCATACGTTTCGACACCGATCAAGCTGCGCAGCCCCCTTTTGGCCTTTTGCACCCAGCGCCTGCGCAGCAGGAAGAGCCGTTTTTGTGTCAAAATGCTATGCAATTCTTTGACGGAAGAGTTGTTGTGAATCGCAATGCGCGGAATTTGCAGCAAATCCTGTCCGGGAACGAAAAAGCCGAACAGGGTCGTACAGCCGGCGCGATAGCCGGCAAGTGCCGCCTGTTCAAAAATCCGAGTGTTAAAGGAGCCCTGTGGATAACTCACAACATCGACCGGCTTGCCGAGATGGTTTGCGATCGTTGCGCGGGAGTCGACCAATTCACTTTTGAGCTCAACTTGTGACAAGAGCTCGAGATCGCGATGGCTGAGCGTATGGGATTGGATCGATATTCCCTGGCGATTCAGTTCGGCCAATTGTTGCCAATCGACATAGTTGGGCTGTCCGATTTTATCGACTGCTGCGAACAGTGTCGCAGTAAAGCCATAACGCCGCAGGAGGGGAAGAGCATAGAGCAGGTTGCCGATAAAGCCATCGTCAAAGGTGAGGGCGACGATTTTTTCAGAGTTGTTGGGGCCGATTTCGGCCAATCGCGGCAGCGTGACCGTTGTGTAACCCCTGCTTTTGAGATAGTGCAGATGTTGGGCAAAAATTTCTTCCGGAATGACATAGGGGGAATATCGACACCGCTCGGCCAATTTCCGCGGCAGAACTTCATGATACATCAGCACCGGAATGGCTGTTTCCGGGGCAGGGGTCGGCAAGAGCGGTTGGAATCGGCGTTCGATAAAATCGCGGATATAGTCCCGCAAGATGTGTGGCGGAAACCCGGTCGCTCTTTTCAGCCACCAGACGTGGGAGAGCCGACGTTCGCTTTTTGTCAGATGCCGAACGGTATGATTATAGCTGGAGAGATCTTGTGGTTGATTCAGCGATTTTTGCCGGTGCTGCCAGTTGCGCTTCCAGGCTTTTTGCTCTCTGTCTCGAAGGATGTACGGTTGAAAATGAGTGTTGATGCGCACCGGAATGAAATCTGTTTTGATAAGGCCTTGTCTGGGCAGCAGATGAAAAACAGCGATGATCGATTCCATGGCCGGTGAATACCAGTCGAGGTCGAACACGAAATTCCCCAGACTGTAAAAGATCGGTTTGCCGCAATAGCTCTCCATTCCCTGCAGGACATGGGGATGATGGCCGATGACAATATCCGCTCCGCTATCGATCAGGTGCCGGGCTGTTGCCCTCTGCTTTGCTGACGGCTCGAATGAAAATTCATCTCCCCAATGGAGTGAGATGATCACGATATCGGCCGTTTTCCTGCACTGTTCGATATCCCGATCGGCTGATATGGTATCAAAGGCACAGTAAATCGGGGAATCGATAAAATGCTGCCGAGGTCGGTCATTTAAAGCCAGCAATGCAATACGCCAACCGCCTCGTTCGAGGATTTGTCCGGCCGGGAATCGATTGGGGTTCTGTAACCCCCAAGTGATCAGACCTGCGCGCTGCAACTGTTTTTCACTGTCCCAGGCGGCTGCAGCGCCGTGTTGCATGATGTGATTGTTGGCCAGCGTAACAACATCGATTCCCGAATTAAAAAGTGCGACAGCAAATTCAGGCAGCCCGCGCATGACATGCGAAGCCAATCGCTTACGGTCGTAACCGAGATCTGAAACCACGCCCTCGAGATTGCCGATAACGAGGTCAAAGGAATGAAGGGTTTGGGCGATCTGTGAAAGCGGATAGTGAGCGCCAAACTTTTCCATCTGTGCGCGCACACCACGGCCGTAACGAAAATAGTCGTCGCCCGGCGAAATATCGCCGACAGCGGCGATTCGAATAGCGCGTTTTTCAATACTCTTGGTCATCGAAAGTCTTGTTTTTTACCTGCGCGTTACACTCGTATGTTTTTTGCGAGTTTGAGTTGTCGGGTATAATTTTTGAAATGAACAGGCGTATCTTGCCCGATTTTTCCGGCGACAAATGCGGTACGAATCGATAGCTTATTGTGATGTCCGGTCCGAGCACCTTTTGCAATGTGTTACATGATCGCTTGAACAAGTCCTCGTCAAAAAGCGGGCCTTTGCAGAGCCGAATTTCCAGTTGATCTCGGTGATGTTGAATGGCCTGGAATTGGTCAATTCCACCCTGAAAGACATAGTCCAAAATAGCGTCGTTGACTAATCGACCCCGGGGTGTGACGATAAAACTGGCATCCCGACCGACAAGCCTATCCAGAGTGGGCAAAGAGCTTTGACAGGTGCAGGATCCGCTGGAAAGCGCTCCCAGGTCACCGATGTCATAGCGAATCAACGGATTGAATTCGTTTTGGAGCTCGGTGAGAAGCAGCGTTTGTTGCGGTTTTTTAGGCATCTGCAGCGACTCGACAAAGACCAGATCCGAATTGATGTGCATGTTGCCGTGCGGGCATTCAAAAGCGATGATGCCGATTTCCGTACAGCCGTACTCATTGACTACAGGAGCATGGAAGACGCGTTCCAACGTTTGGCGTTGGGCGGCATAGAGAATTTCACTGGTGGCGATGATGGCTTTGAGGTGAAGCGCGGATAAATCGATAGACGACCGTTCCAGCCACTCAGCATAGCGATGCATGACTGTTGGATACCCATAGAAATAGCTGGGTTTAAACCGCAAAAGTTTATGGGTAAAGCGGCGGAGCGTTTTTTCGTTCAGGTCAAAGGCGGAGAGGCGGATACGGTTGGCGAGTAGGTCTTTGAGCCGCTCTTTGAACCGTTGTTTTGGATTCGGCGGAACTCCCCAAAACCGCGCCTGGCGCGATCCGATATCGATGCCATATTGGCGATAACATCGATACATCACTGCCCGGCTGTATCCGCTTTTTGCGCGGTCCTTGACAATCAACAGGGGTTTACCGGAAGATCCGCTCGTGCGTTCCCGACTTACTCGGCGATGCAGGTTTGGATTCTGGAGTTCTTTACCCTTTTGTGATTGCAGCTGCTCTCGATGCAAAATCGGCAGTCGATTCCAGTCCCGCTCCAGGTCAAACGCCTTCCGGCTTAGACCTTTTTCGCTATACTTTTTCTTATAATAGGGTATCTGCTCAAAGGCGATATCGAGCAAGTGTTCGCGTTTTTTTTGCGCCAATGCTTCGATCGATTCACGGCTTTGCCTGGGTAAACGATCGATAGCGCGAAGAATGGCGAAAACTTTTTCACCGCGCAT
>JAFGJN010000161.1 GCA_016929055.1 Candidatus Zhuqueibacterota bacterium | reverse complement strand
GATTGAATTCTTCGCGGGCGCGTACCAACGAGTTCCAGGCAAAATTCTCGTCTCCATTCGCGAAAACCATCGGTCGCTTGGCGTTGGCCTGTCTAAATTCGTGAGCCATCGCCTGGCTGCTGATACGCCAGGCTTTTGTCATCAGGCCTTGCTGCAAAAGTTCAGTAACGCATTCATGGAAAAATTTCTGCGCCGGACGAATCTCCCGCAACACCCAAAAAGCGACTAGATCCTCGAATGAATCCTGTAGAAAGGTCATCGCTTTTTCAAACTCTGCCGCTCTCTTTTCTGGCGGCAAAACGACAAGCGTCTCCATCGAACAACGCCAGACAATCTCCGGAAGGGCTAGTGCCTGCGCATCCTCACTCAATTTTTTCCAGGCAGAGATCTTGTTTGCGGCAGATGAATCGCTTTCTTGAATCATTAAAAAAATAAAACGATAAACCAAATCGCGTACCGGCTCGGCCAGAGCAAAAGCCAGGTCACGGCATTTATCGACCGCCTCAAGTGCAGCTGATTGTTCATTCATGGCATGGGCCAAAAGCGCGTAATTTGCCATGCGATCAAAGAGCAAAGCGATATCGGTCGAGTCAGTATCGGCGGCGAGTTGAAGACTCTGCAAAGCGAATTCCAGCAAACCCTGCCGAACCCGAATACGGGCCTCGAGGTCATAAAGATCACCCAGGGCGCGTCCGGACAGACGATGATGGAGATCCTGAAGCCGCTGCAAAGCCATTTTCGGACGTTCGAGCTGCAAATCTATTTCCGCCTGCAGCATTTCGGCGGCCACCTGAACCCCGTCATCCTCATCACCCAAAGCGCGCTGTAAATAATCGGAACGAATATCTCCCATGCGAAAATGGAGGCGGGCCAGATCCAGATAAACACGACCCCACGGATGCTTTTCAGTTAATAACTGGAGCTGATACAGGGACTGTCGGTCTGCCAGGGCTGAATGCAAATTGCCCAATTCTTCCAGAGCCCGAGCGCGCAAGTTCAGGGCATTCATGTGCAAAAGTGTGTCGCCGTGATTTGAAAAGGCTTTGAGAAGGGGTGTCAGGGTATCGATGACCAGCAGGGGTTCCCGGTAATGATCGAGGGCGATACCGGCCAATTCAACCCGACAGCGTATTGCGCCTTTGGCGTCGCCCAAAGCTACAAAAAGCTTTTGCGCCTGCTCGAACCAATCGATCGCCAACGAAGCATTGCCGCACCTCGCAGCGATGGTAGCCAGATATTCATATGCCTCTGCTTGCTGTATCTGCAAGCCATACCGTTGCGAAAAACGACTCCATTGATTCTCTATCGCGCGACCGGTTTGCTCTTCGCTGTTGCGGCGATGCAAAACGGCCAGACTAAAACCCGCTGTGGCGATATCGGTTCGATTTTGTCTTTGCTGTGCCATCTGCAGCAAAGCGCTTTGACTGTCTATGGCCAGAGGCCAGTTCGCCGTACCAATCGCCGCGCTCAACAAACCCATATGAATAGTTTTGAGCCGATCTCTGTCCTGTCTGGCTTCACGCAACGCTTGTTGATAGAATTGAATAGCTTTTTCCCAGCGTTGCTCGCGGCTGTGTTGTTCCGCTCGTTCAAAAGCGGAACGCAATTCGGCATAAACAGCCTCGACCTCGTCCGGCGTCGAGGCCGCGAATCCATAGAGTTGGGAGCTGTTCTCGGCGCCTCTTTTCGCCTCCATAAAAGCAGGGATGATCGGCTGTTGGCTGCAGACATTATAAAAGCGCATAAGAAAATCATCAATTTCGCTTTCCGGTTGCGACAGAATCATAACAGCGTTCACACCGCTGCAATAGAGAGCGCGTTCCAATAATAGAAAAGATTCGGCAGCGACCCTTGCATCGAGCGGACTTGTAAAGTGCAAAATCGCCAAGCCTGCATCCAATCGCAGAGCAAACAACTCAAGTGGTGTAAAGACGGCTGGTTGTGAACCGCGAACAAAAAAACCCATTTTGCTCAGCGCCGGATTCAAATGATTCCACTCGGCCTGTAATTTGAGATGGACGATGTCGGCGCTCCGCAGATATCCGACTTGATCGGCAAAACTGTTGTTTGCGGGATTTCTGACCGGCATAAAGGTTGTAAAATCAAGTGCAGAGAGCCGATCAACAAATTCTTCCGAGGAGAGAAAAATGCGCGTCCCCGAATGCCGACGATTTTTTAAGGATGTCATCAATCCGCTCAAACTCGAAGCCAGAACAAGGGGCCTTCGCAATGTATCGGCTTGCATCCAAAAAGAGGTCCATGGATAAATAAGTAACGATGGATCCGGTATCAACACGACTCGCTGGAACTCTGGGCGCTGCAGGATGGAAGAAAAAACGGTGGAGACTCGTTGGCGTGCTTCCGGATCATCAGCGATAAAGGCTTGTTCCATTTCGGCCGAGGTCAATGAAAGCGGTCGCGCATCGATATCCTCCGACGTAACCGTCCACACCTGTATAATCCCTGCCAAATCATGAAAATAGAGCACGATGTCTCCCGCACCGAGATTCTGTTGCACCGCATTCACAGTGACGGTTTCAGGCTCGATCAGACAGGCCAATTGTGGTTCCAGACGGCGGATGTCCTTTAAAAACCGGGCATAGGAATCCCGAGTGGCGAGCAATTCACGCTTGAGTCTGGCTCTTTCACTGCCGGTCTGCAATTGCATTAGCGACAGCTCTAGCCGATTGATGTTTGTCTGGTAGTCGATTGCCGATTGGAACCATTCATCGCTCTGTTCATCGGCGCCAGGAAAATCAGACAACGGAACAAGATCGCGGAACTGCCTTTCCCGCTGGCGTTCAACCGCGTTCAATGCGTCATCCACCAATCCCAAGTCCAAAAGAAAAGCAGCCTCGCGCAGATAGGGCAGTTGCCTGGCACGTCTGAGTTCTGTGCCGCTTTGCCCGTCGTCAATCAAGGGTTGCGATTCAACGACTTGGATCGCTTCCGCATAATACTCCAGAGGATGGCCGGTGATTCCAAGCTCTTGCTGTCGCTGCCAACCGATTCCATCGACGACATCACCCAAAAGGCAATCGACTCGCCACAACAGATCGAAATAGCCCAAATTGAGCGCCAGCCAACGGCTACGCGAAAGCAGACGATAGGCTTCTTCAGCGTCGCCTGCCCTATCCGCAATACGACCAAGCGTATAATTAGCGGCGCATTCTTCACGCTGCAATTTTCGCCGCAAACTTGTATTCAACGCTTCCTGTAACAGGGTCTGCGCCTCGGCAAGCTGCACAAAACTGTGATGGATCGTTCCAACAGATCGATCGCCATTCTGACGGATTGTCCCATTTAAAAGCAGTTCGCCCAATTCCAGCTGTGCTCGTACAACCTGCCGTTCCATCCCAAAAACAGTGCTGAACGTTTCAATGGCCAGGCGCAGCTCTGTAACAGCGTGTTCCTCGGCTTCGATGAGGTCAGAAGCCGAACCGAAAGAAATGGGGATTAAGGCAGTTTTCTCACTCTGTACCGCCCGACTGAGGTTCACACTGTTGGTAACCCAGCCGTGATTAAGACCATGTTTTTTGCACACGTCAAGAGAACGCTCGAAATAATACCGGGCTTTTTGCAGGTTGCCATCCAGATGATACAAATAACCCAGGTTATTTAAAAACGCCGCTTCAGCATAGGGATCCTTTTCATCGGAAAATATTTCCAGTTTCTTTTGCAAATAGTCGATGGCGGCCGAATAGCTTTTCAGTTCACGATAGCTGGATCCGAGGATGGAATAGATTAGAGCGCGTTCGTCGCGCGTGGTTAACCCGTGAACGCGGGCTGAACCCACAGGGGTTAAATCGACAAAGGGTAGTGGTGCATAGAGACCGAGAAAGCCGAGCTGGATCCGCTTGGCCTCATGCTCCACAGTCTTAACCCGGCCTGAATCAATCAGTTCCAGAGCCTGACGCGCATATACAATCGCCTTGTCGATTTGTCCATCTACCAGATAATTGTAAGCAATGCTGCGCAGGCTGATCATCAGCTCGCTTTGGCGTCGATTTTTTCCTTCATACTCGGCGGCCAGAATAAATTGCTCGATCGCAGATTGTGGCTCATGAGCATCTTGATAAAGAAGAGCGAGGCGTTTGGTGCACAAATACACTTTATCCGGTCGCTCTAGCCGACCGTAAAGATCGATTGCCCGGCGCAGATATCGCGATCCGTTTTCATAATCCCGAACGACCAGAGAAGCGTGTCCCAAACGCTCATAGATCAGAGCCTCTCGTCTGGGATCGGTAAAGGTGGTATCGTTCGCCAGTTTGATGCGATAGTATTCATAAGCCTTTTCCAACCCGTACTCGCCGAGGTGGTAATAATTGTTTGCCAAATTCATGGCAATAACCGCCTCGAGGGTAGAATTTTCCTTTTCATCGTTAAGGGCAAGAGCCTTGATCAACTCGTGTATGGCACGCTCGGCGTAACGCGGAGGTTTGCCTTCGCGTTGAAAGGTTATGGTCCGATAGAGCTCCCGCGGTGGAGCCGCAATACTTTCAAATAATCTGCGGGAAAAACTTTTAGGCTTGCTCTTTTGCCGGGCGAGATGGTATTCCATCATTTCATAATTGAACGCGATTGTCAAATAGCCCTCGACCAGTGAATAGTCAAACGACAAGGCTCGGGCGATTGTCGCACTGGACTCGGCCAAAAGATCGGCGCGATATCCGCCTGGATCTCCGTCCAACTCGACTTTTTCGGTCGCCTGATAAGACAAAGCCAGACCGAGTGCATAGATCAGGATGTTGTCGCGTTGATTTGCCGAAATTTGCCGATATTCCGACACGACGGCATCGATACGGCGCATTCGATAGGCGCATTCGATATATCCCCGATGGGCATGCAATGAGCGGGGATCCACATCTTTGGCGCGCTGATAGCGCAGGCTGGCTTGTGAATACTCGTGCGTTGACTTGAACTCATCTGCAGTGGTCAACAATGCCTGCAAAAGCGCTACCCGGGCTTGGCGGGCGAATTCCGGTCGCTTTTCTGTATGTTTCTCGATGAGTCGGTTCAGGCGATCATAGCCCTCATCGCTCCGGCCCAGTTTGAATAGGCCTTGCGCCTGAGCGATCTGAGCAATGTGCGCCTGTTCGCTTTCGGGGAAATCCCGCTCGAGGGCTTGAAAAGCCGCCAATGCTTGTTCAAAATCATTTTGCTGAAAAACCAAATCAGCCAGTCGCAGCCTAGCCTCTGCAACAATCTGAGGGTCTTCGGGATAGGCCAGAATTAACGCCTCGAGTCGTCTTTTCCGATCGGCTATCGATAAAACTCGATCGTCCTCTGCCTTCAGGATTTGATCGCGGGCTGCTCGAATCCAGCGCGTTTGATCCGGATAATCCCTCCACACTCGACGATAAATCTCGAGTGCCTCTTGGCGTTCGCCCTGTTGTTCTGTCAATCTGCCGATACGAAAAAGACTTTCGGCCCCCAGGTCGCGCAACAGGGGAAAACGGGAGCGAACAGCCGCATAGCTGTCTCGAGCCTCATCGATTCGTCCTTCATGGCCGAAAAGGTGACCGATGGCCATTTGCGCTTCCGCCGATGGTCGTTCCTGATCGGCGTACTTGCGGGAAATCGCTGCCATACCCTGACGCAGAATTATCTGACGTTTTGCCGGAGCTTCATTTCGGCTGCGAATTTCAAGTTGAGCCATTTCGGCATAGACCGCAACCCGGCGATTGTCGTTAAAACGCTGCAAGACCGTTTCGAGAGCTGACTCGGCTTGGTCATTTCGACCAAGGAAAAAGAGGCAGAGGCTCTGTTCATACAGCGCGGCGGCCGCATAGGGATGACCTAGACCGTGAAAATCGATGACCCGGCGAAAAGCCAATGCCCGATTCCAAATCTTCTGTTGTGATTCTCTATTCAAGGAATCGGGATCGACATCGGTTAAAAGCATCGTCGATCCGGAGGGAGCAAGTCCGTCGGGCAGCTCGATCGTTTGCGCCAGAGAGAATTGGTCGCCGACGAAATCCATCAAAGGCACGATACCATCCATCGGAACGGACCAGACATCCAGATTCCCTTTTTCATTGCTGGAAAAATAGACTCGATCATCAGCACCTCCCCAAGGCTGCAGTTGCTGCACCATCGACCAGGTGAGGGGGTAGGCATTGCTGATAAGCCGAAGATTGAACGATCGATTCAAACCGGGATAAAGGGAATCGCGCTCGACCGCTGCTTGCGGAAATTCATGGACATCGGCCCGCCAGATATTTCCGACATCCGCCGGACTGATGATACCGTCAGCATTGCTATCTCTGTCATAGCGCAGAAAAAACAATGCCTTGGCATCTAACGACCAACTGGGAAAACCATCGAGCGCGGTTCCCCGGGTCAATTGATAGGTCGGGTACTCTCGATTGTCGCTCAGCGGCGCATCTGCCAGAGTCGGTCGTGGCCCCTTGAGATGAATAAGATAGATATCGCCTTGATTTCGATCGCTTCCGCGAAAGGAGGTAAAAGCCAGCAGATCCTGCACCGGACTCCAAGCTGGATGGGTTCCTCCAAGAAAGGTCAATTGCAGCGTTTTGCTGGTGTTGTAATTAAAAAACCAGAGCTCTTCACGACCCGATCGGTCGGAGACCCAGGCAATTTTCTTGCCGTCGGGAGATACCGTCGGATAACCGTCATAGCCGCGGTAAAAGGTGATTTGTTCCGGTTCCCCGCGGGGCACCAGTCTGTCTCCCACCTGCCGTAATTTGAGACGATAAATATCACCGGCCGCGTCGCTGCGCTGGGAAACGAAAACCAGTGTACGGCTGTCCGGCCCCCAGGCGGGATAGAGATCATCGGCCTTATGAAAAGTGATTTGGTGGGATCGTCCTCCGCTTGTACTGGTGATCCAAATGTCATAATTGGCGGCCTGTCGGTTGACATAGGCCACCCATTTCCCGTCAGATGAAACCCGGGGAGTCAAATCGATATCCGGATGGGTGGTTACCTGAAGGGGTTCCTGCAAAGACACCGGCATCGCCCTTGTCGAGAACGCATACAGTAATATCAAGACCACCGGTTGCAGGAAATTTTTTCGATAATTAGCCGACATTATTGGTGTCCAAACAGATTCTTGACGCTTTGTTTAACTAGTGAAAAACAAACTAGCCTGAACAATTCACAATCTAGATAACACAAAGAACCAACCATTGTACACATAAAATAACTGATGTCCCCGAATTGAACATCGGTGAGCCGGCATCGATCCGCTCAGCTGTTGGCAGAAAAACCGTACCTTACCGTTTTTGCTTTTCCACCCATTCGCCTCCGGGCATCTGAACCATCGTGCCGGCTTGAGAGTCATCCGCATACAGCCGCACCAGCTGCTGACGGATGGCAGAATCATTTTTTGCCGACTCGGCCCCATACAGCGTCAAAATCCGGCTAAAAACCGTTCTGCGATCATTGTTTTCCTGGGCGACGAGACGATCGACTCTGTCCTGCAAAATCGGATCCTTTTCATAACGCTCCGAGTTGATAACCGCCAAAAAACCGTCATTGGCTTCGCCCACCAGATGCTGTCTTTTGAGTTCATCCAGTTCGTCGCGCCGAAGCCTCTGATTCTCGATGGCCTCGAGTACACTCGAGGATGTATAGCCCTCGGGCAAAGGATCGATCGAGCGCGTTGAAGCGATGACATCATTTGCGCTTTCAATATTTTCGAAGCGTCCCAGCATCTGGTTTTCCAGGGCGGTCTTTTCACCGGTCACCACAATTTCCGGCGCTTTAATGCTGCAACCCAAACAAAGAGCGATCACCGCAGCAAATGGCGCGGTCAAAACATATTTTTGTATCATGTCGAATCTACCTCGTCATTGTTTGGCTCGGCGGCCGCAAAGCGGTCTGCAGAAAAAATTTCACAGGCACACGCGACAACTCGACTTTCCCCTGACTCAGGCGAACCGGAAAATACCAGGGTTGTGCGAAATGGATGGCTGGATAAAAGTAGCCGTGCCGAATGAAAAAGCTCATCAGGCTGGGTTTGAAGCCCCAACCGATCAACTGTTGGGTCAGCCCGATGCCGGTATCGGTTCCCTGGGGATCCAGCGCCCGCAATAGATTCAAAACCACACGGGGGCCAATCTCGGTGAGATAAAAATACCCACCGATCATCATGCCATATTCCGGGTCGACTCCGTTGCCGTTCAGGGTTAAATTGCCGTTGATTATACCACGGCCATCCTTGTTTTTTTCTTCCGGCAAAAACAGTTCCGAATTGACTTCCGTGAAATGAGCCGATAACGTATAAACAGCATGTCGTAAATCGCCGGATGCCAAATCGAGACCGATTCGGCCGACAAGATTTCCTCCATAAGCGCTGGCCTGGAGAAAGGGTACTTCGATCCATCCTTCGCCCAGATACATCTCTCCGGCGACATCGCTTATTCGATAACCCGCCGCTTCGATGGAAGCGATCGACAGCGTTGACCGATTTTTAAGGACAGCTCGGTAATAGTCGCGCAAAACCTGGTAATCCAGAGCGGCGTCCGAAGGGGTTAGAATCGCCGTAGCCTCTCGAGCGAGCAGGCGACTACTGAGCAGATCGACGCCCTGTTCGATTACCAGACGTGCATTCAAGTCGCGCACAATCGTCTCTCCAGGCAACAGCAAGTCAAGGTGTTCGGCGGTATAAAATGCCTTGACATCGACTTTGGTCGTATCGCCAAAAAAATTGAGCGAGAATCTCTGACTCCCGTGCATCCCCAGCAAATCAGCCACATAAATGGTGTCGGCTATGGCCTGATCGAATTCGACTTGACCGCTGAAACGGATATTTTCGGACAACTGTTCCAAAATAGCCGCAAAATGGCCTGAAGCAGAAAGATCGGGAAGTTCGAGCCGCCCATCCCTCAAGTGGACGGTCGATCCGTCTTGTGTTTGGACACCGAATGACAAACGATTGTTGCGATAGCGCAACGTCTTTTCGAATTCAAGACAAATATCATCGATCGACAGGACAGTCGACAGCAGGGTCGATCCTGTCGAATGGGATTCAAGGTCTAGATCGAGATGCACGCCATCGAGAGTCAATCCCTGGCTGGGGTAATCGACACGCGTATTTGCCGTATGCACACGACCCTTGAGCTGAAATGAAGGCGGCGAATCGCTTTGCCTGCCTTTTGCTTGGGCCGTAATGTGGGTGGATCCGCTCAGCCGAAGATCGTAAAGTTGTTCACGCATCTCACGGGGAATCAAGCGATAAAGGGGTTGATGCTCAATGGCCAGCTCGTCGAGATTCACTTGAAAATCCTGGGGCGAAACCCGGACCCGGAGCATTGCCGAGAGCACATTATTGAGATGCAGCCGAAGGGTATCGATTCGGGCCTCTTGAGCCGACAGGTCGACACGTGCCTGAAAATCGGTCGAAAGAGCGATTGGCGGAAAACCGAGAGATTTGTCCGCGACATAAAAGAGGGAATCGCTTTTGACCTTCAAGGCACCTTTGATTTTATCGAGCGTATTGAAATCTATTTCCAGATCGGCGGACAAGGTGGTGCGGAGCGGTAGATCCGGCACCACCTGAGGGCGAATATTTTTCAGCCCCACATTGGCAGAACCGGACAAAGACTGGAAATGATCACCTGCCAAATCGACATACACGTCTAAATTTGCCTGCATCAGGTTTCGAGCTGTCATACCCAATGCCAGTTTCACCGGCATTTGTGTGGAATCGAGACGTGTTTCCCCCTGCAACGATATCTTGCCGCTTGTTAAAAGCAAGTCGTCGGGCAATTCGACATAGAGAGAATCCACCCCCATCTGAACAGCCGCATGCAGATCAGCCATTCCGGACGAGGTGATCCGCCCATCAGCTGATGCGATGACCCTGAATCGATCGACCTCTTGTTCGCCGTGATTGATCGTTATGCCGAAATCATCACTTGCCATCCGAACCTGAAATGTAAGGTCAGGCTCTTTATGACGGTTTATCAGAATTCCGCGTACCTGGCTGTCTTTAAGAGTGAACTCACTTTTCGGATTGTGCCAATGAATCAGCCTCGTTCCGGGAATCCAATCGCTGGCCAGATTATAGAGTCCGATAAAAGGAATGCGGCTCTCGTTCACTCGAACATCGACAGCCGTTCCCTCGGCCACCTGTGCCAACCGTCCTTTAAGCTGCAACCAGGGGTGACGATCGAGTGTGAAAGCCAGCTGCTGCACATTGATCAATGTATCCAGCAAATCAGCAGTTGCCTGCAGCTCGAGTCCGACAACAGGAGACAACTCTTGTGCCATTCTGGTGGCGTTGTCGTGATATGAAAAAGAGCTCTCATGGAGATCGATTTTCACTGAGGTTTGGACGTTGTCGATTCCTTTGATTTCCAACCCAATATCGGCCTGGAGAAGCGTCCGGAAACGCGTGGCTTGCGAGGCGGGCGAGCGGACATCCTGTTCGAAATTCAGCCGCGATTGATCGGCGAGCAAATGCACTTTGCCGCGCAAAAGAGTCGAATCGGAAATCACCGGACCACGGGGAATTGAGACGTCTCTCAGAAACAGGCTGATGGAGTCAATTTGGATGCGCGTATCCGACAAAGAATCCCTGACGACGATCGAAAAGCTCCCCTCCCTGACAGCGATCGACCGCAAATCCAGCCTGACGGGCAGAACCAATTGATCCAGACCAACAGCCGCGGTCGTATCCGCTTTGGCGTCCGACCTGGAAGCAAGTTCCGAATTGAGAAACAACACGAGTCGGGGATGATCGATAGAGAAACTCTTTAATACGAGGTGTTTTCGCAATACTGCGCGCAACGAATAACGCATACTCATCGAACGAATAAAAGCTTCGCGTACCGGCAAGGGATATTCGCGGTCAAGGGAATCCGATATCGAAGTGAGGTGGAGATCCCGAAATTGAAATCCCTTTAACGGATTGAATGCTACCTCGCCAATGGAAAGACGTCTTCCCAGTTCTTTCTCTGCTGCAACGATCGCCATATCTTTCAAACGTTCAGGCGGGAAAAAAATACGCACCGCAACCACCAGAGCAACGCTGAACAAGAATCCCGCTCCAACCATAAAGAAGAGGATTTTTTTAAGACAGCGTCGGATTTTTTTTCTGCCGCGCCGCTGGGAAACGGTGCTGTTTTCTGATTCATGCATCGCTGCTCAAATCGATAGGGTTCAGATGTGGAGGCTATAAAAGTCGATATCTATTCGAACAAAAATGAATTTACGTCGGGATTTGCGGCAATTTTTTTGCACAAAAGATCGGGCTGATCCGCATATAGAGGGGAGATCTCAATCGGTTCAAGAGAATTGCCCTTTAAATCGCGCTTAACAGAAATTCCACAAAATTCCAACCAGTCGGCAAAAATGTTGGACAAATCCTGTTGGGCCTTTTGGGGAGAATCATTCCCTGAAGCGTTTTTTATCGGACTGAATTCCCTTTCTCTCTCGGTTTCGACAACAGTGACTTTGTCGGCATAGACAAATGCATCGAAAATAAACTGCTCAAGCTTGTAACCGTTGGGTTCCTCTGGTTCGAGCGGATTGCCGTGTTTGTCGATACAGGAAATTTTTTTACGAGCCAGATGAAAAGGCAGCCGCCGATCTTGTCCGAGCAGCGACTGCATAAATGAAAGGTTGAAGAGATGAATGGCGATGCTGCCTTGCGCAAACAGAGGATTGCCCTGCGCATCGTTTTGCATTTTTTGTTGCTCGGATAGTTCCGTATATTCGACGACCCGATACCGGTCGCCGATCTTGCAGATATTTCCCAGTTTTTCATCGGGATCGCGTTTGCGCACGGTTTTACTGGAAATATCGGCTGCCGTCAAACGGTGCAGACCGATAAAAAGGGGGTCGCCGATGCGGGTCAACACGTTGTCGACCTGGAAATAATAGAGGTAACCGATTTCTTTTGCCTGTAGTGTTTGCAGCAGTCCGCGTTGGTTCAGAGCATTCAAAAGGCCGCCGTGGCCGTCCGGAGAACGACTGATTTGCCATTTTTTTTCAAGCAGGATTTTTCCCTGGGGTGAAAAGGATGGCAACATACCCTGACGAAAAAAGTAAACCGAATCTTTTGTTTTCCCAAAGAATCGATTCCTGGCGAAAAACTCCCGCGTCTCCAGATCGGTTGCTTCGCTCGTCATGATGCAAAAGGGGATTGAAACAGCGAACCGCTTTTCCAGCGCCAGAATTTTTTCGGTGTGGTACTGAAATAGACTGCGGTTCGTAATCGGCCCCACGGGGTAAACACCTTTAGGAGAATCGAATCCCAGTCGGGTTCCCTGGCCACCGGCCACCACCACGACTCCTATCTGCCCGGCCGCCAGAGTTTCATTTCCCACCTCGACGGCTTTTTTTTGGCGCTTCAGATCGCATGCCAGTTCGTCCAAAAGGATCACATCTGCCGGCTTAAGATCGGGATCCGGCTTCTCTACTGAGCCCGAATCTTTGAGGACTTTATCGGAGAGCTCGAGGATCAGATCTGCGTCGAGTTCATCGATCTGTTCGGCCAAGTGCAGACGTTGTTCCCGATTCAACTCGTCCCAAAAAGCCAAGAGATGCACTTGATCGATCTTTTCGAGCTTTTCAGACAGCGCTTGATAATCCGGTGGGGATTTTTCCATTTTATCCCGTCTCTAATTTCACTTTTTCGCCTTTTTTCTCACAGCAATATCGAAAACCTGGTCCAATTGATCAACAAAATAAAAAGTCATGCTCTTTTTGGTATTTTCGGGAACTTGCTCTAAATCATCGCGATTCTTTTCCGGCAGAACGATTTTTTTGATGCCGGAACGCCGCGCCGCCAGGACTTTTTCCTTGATCCCACCCACAGGCAAGACTTTGCCGCGCAAGGTGATTTCGCCGGTCATGGCGATATCGTGCCGAACCGGTCGTCCGACGAACAAGGAATAGAGAGCGGTGGCCATAGTTACGCCTGCTGAAGGACCATCTTTGGGAATGGCGCCGGCAGGCACATGTACGTGTACATCTAGATTTTCAAAAAAAGTCGGTTCGATTCCCAAATCCCGGGCATGTGTACGAATATAGGAGAGTGCCGCCTGAACGGACTCTTTCATCACATCTCCCAATTGTCCTGTGAGCATCAAGCCCTTGTTGCCCTTCATCTGAGTGGCCTCGATAAAAAGAATATCGCCTCCGGTTGGCGTCCAGGCCAGGCCGGTCACGATACCGGGTTCGTCTTTGTGTTCAGCCACTTCGGAAAAGAATTTTGCCGGCCCAAGAAGCTCGCGCAGATTCGCAGGCTCGATTTTTTGTGTCTCCTCAGTCCCCTCGACCACCTTGCGCGCAACCTTGCGGCAGATGGTCGCGATCTGTCGCTCCAAATTTCGAACGCCCGCTTCCCGAGTATAATTTTGAATAACCGCACGAATTGCGGGCTTGCTGAAACGGATGTGTCGACGTTTGAGCCCATTTTCGTCGATTTGTCTTGGAATCAAATATTTAAAAGCGATTTCGACTTTTTCATCCTCGATATAGCCCGGCAATTCGATCACCTCCAGCCGATCTCGAAGAGCGCCGGGTATGGTATGAAGGATATTGGCGGTGGTGATAAACATCACCTTCGAAAGATCGAACGGAACATCGAGATAGTGATCTGAAAAGGAAAAATTTTGTTGTGGATCGAGCACTTCCAGCAAAGCCGAAGCTGGATCGCCACGGAAATCCTGACCGATCTTGTCTACTTCATCGAGCATAAAAATCGGATTGTTGCTGCCGGCGGTTTTCAAATTCTGAATAATCCGTCCAGGAAGTGCACCGATATACGTTCGGCGATGGCCGCGGATTTCCGCTTCGTCATGCACACCGCCAAGCGAAATTCGAACAAAATTCCGACCCATCGCCCGAGCGATCGACTGTCCCAAAGAAGTTTTACCGACTCCGGGAGGCCCGACAAAGCAGAGAATCGGTCCCTTGGTATCGGATTTCAATTTGCGCACCGCCAGGTATTCGAGTATCCGTTCTTTGACGTTTTTGAGATCATAGTGATCTTCGTCCAGAACCTGTCGCGCACGCTCGATATCCAGATTGTCTACCGTCGAAACCGACCAGGGCAAAGCGATCATCCAATCGAGATAGGTTCGTGACACGGTATATTCAGCCGCTCCCGGCTGCATTTTTGCCAGACGATCCAACTCACGCAAACCTTCCGCTTCTACTTCCTCGGGCATACCGGCTTTTACGATTTTTTGCCGCAATTCTTCGATCTCTATCGAACGATCATCCCCCACACCCAATTCTTTCTGAATCGCTCGCAGCTGTTCGCGTAAAAAATATTCGCGTTGGTTTTTACCCAATTCGGTCTGGACTTTATCCTGAATTTTCGAGCCCATTTCCAGCACCTGCAACTCGCGGTTGACATAGACCGTCAATCTTTCCAGGCGCGTATGAACATCGACTATTTCGAGTATCTCTTGCTTTTCCTGGATGGACAAGCTAAGATTGCTGGCGATCAGATCCGCCAGCTTGCCGGGGTCATTGGTGTTGACGACCACCACCTGTAGTTCGTCTGGTAGCTGTGGGACCAGACTCACGACTTTTTGAAACTGGATGACCAAATTCCGTTTGAGTGCCTCAATTTCCGTCGATGGCCTGAGTGTTCGATCGATAACTTTAATATTCGCCTTAAGAAAGGGCTCGACCTGGTGGATTTCAGTTATACGAATACGCGAAAGGCCTTGAATCAGCACACGCAGCGACCCATCCGGAAATTTGAGCATGCGCAAAATAACAGCGGCCACACCAACAGAGTAGAGATCCTTGGGACTCGGATCTTCATCCTCTGCATCACGCTGGGTGACCAGTCCCAACATGCGCGAACCGGAAATTACTTCGTTGATCAAACTCACCGATTTTTCGCGCGCCACAACCAGTGGTGTAACTATATTGGGAAAAACAACCGTATCGCGCAAAGGCAATACGGGCAATTCATCGGGTATCTTGCCTTGTATTTCCTCGTTTTCAAGTTGTATTGAATAATCATCCATAGAGTATTCTCCAAATACGCTTTCTCAATTCTGTGTTCCAGCCCAAATAAAGAGCGGATAGAAGGCGTTTTATCGAGAGATGGGAATTTCGACCGCTGTAGTTTTTTTGGACAAGATGATTTCCAGCATGCCTTGTTTCAAATGCGCTTCAATGGGGTTGTGTTCCAGGGCATCCGGTATGGCAATGCTTTTAAAAAACGGCCCGTATCGAAGTTCCAATTGGTGAAAAAACAATGGTTTTTGCGGCCTAACATCCTTTCGTTCACCGCTCACCATCAAACAGCCGTTTTTAATCTTGACACACAAATCGTTCGCCTCAACACCTGCCAGCTCCAAACGAATAAAAACTGCATCCTGATTCTCGACAATATCGGTATTGGGTTCCCACAGTGCAGCGCCGAGATCCTTACAGAAAACCGCACGCCGCATTCGATCCGGTTGTTGGCCGGTATCGGTCAGCTCTCGGATCACCCGAACGATTTGTAGAGACATGGCATTACTTCCCTTCCAAAAACAGCGTTCAATGTATTATTTTGACTCGGATTTGGTGCCGGCCAGCGAAATAAAACCCGAATCATCGACTCCTTTCTTCTCTTCACCTTAAACGCCTGATACGGCACCGAATATTCAAATTTTTTACTTTTCCCTGTTGTATTGCTGTCCAAAACAAATTCCTGATGGTTTTCACGACTTGCGCCAAATAATCGACTTGTGATAAACGAAAATTGCCTGCAATCTGAATAATCGGCATCGAAATCGGTCACCACTTTTATATCCATTAACTTTGATGCTATCCTCGAATGGGACCTCCGTAAGCCTGTAGCAGCTTTATTTGAGTTTATTAATCCTGGCCAAATCCCGGTCCTTGCCCAACAAAACCAGCACATCGCTGTCCTTGATCATGTGCTCGGCGGTCGGGATCATCACCACATTTTCGGGGATCATCTCTTTGACAACCAAAACGAGAACTCCCAGTCTATTGCGCAAATCGAGTTCGCCCAGTGTTTTGCCGATGAAATCCTGCGGCGGAGCAATTTCGATAATGCTGATCCCTTCGCCGAGAGAGATATTGTCCAAGAGATAATCGTTCTCCAATGTTTTTGCCAGACGCAAAGCTTCATCGCGTTCGGGGAAAACCACCCGAGTCGCACCGATGATATCCAGAATTTTTCCATGATCCTCCGTCAGGGCTTTTGCCAGGATCTGTTTGACCTTGAGCTCGCGAAGATAAAGGGTAACGAGAATGCTCGCATCGATCTGGTCTCCCAGGCTCACCACCACGATGTCCATATCGGACAAACCCAATTCGTCCAAAACCTTCTTGTCGGTGGCATCGGCAATTACCGCCCGATCGACATTGCTTTTGATCTTTTCGATTTTATCTTCATTGATATCGACCGCCAAAACTCGATGACCGAAATCCGACAGATAGCTCGCCAGGTAATGTCCAAAACTGCTGAGACCAATAATCGCAAAGGAACGCATAGAGTATCCTGTCCTTTCTAGATCAGCCAACCAGAAATTCTTCTTCCGCCAGTTGCAAGCGCGAATGACTCCGCGTCGCAACAGCGATCGCCAGGGTAGCTGGACCGATACGACCAACAAACATTAAAAGAATGATCAGGATTTTTCCAATATCCGTCAGCTCGGGCGTCAATCCCATGCTCAGGCCAACGGTGCCAATGGCAGAAAAGGATTCAAAGAGAATTTCAATAAACAAAACACGACTCTGATCATCGCTTACGCCCGGATAGGCGAAACTCATCAAAAAAAGCGAAACAACCGTAACCGCCACAATCCAAAAAAATGCGATAGCGATCGCTTTGGAGACCAGATGCTCCGGAATTCCCCGTTGCCAGAGCTGCACCTGACGGCGATCCCGCAAACGGGAGAGGATCACAGCCGTCAATACAGCAAAAGAGGTTGTCTTGATACCACCTCCGCAAGATCCTGGAGATGCACCGATCACCATAAGAATCATAAAGAGCAAGCATGTTGCGTTTCGTAGTTGTTCGATCGGGACCGAATTAAATCCCGCTGTACGCGTAGTAATCGATTGAAAGGCGGCGAGTACCATTTTGTGGCCGAAACTGAATTCTCTCAAGGCGTGGTTCCACTCGAAAAACAGGAACAGCACAAAACCAACCAAAATCAGTGTGCCCGTAACGGAAACAACGATTTTCGAGTGCAAAGAGAGCGCATGAAAGAAACGCCGTTTTTTAAAGCAGCGATAAAAATCAAAAAACACCCAGAACCCCAATCCGCCGCAAACGATCAGAACCATCAAAGTCAAATTGACGGTAAGATCGGTTTGAAAATCCAACATACTGGTGGAAAAGAGAGAAAATCCAGCATTGCAAAAAGCCGATATCGAATGAAAAACGGCCAAATAGATTGCCCGGCTCAGAGGAAATTCCTGTGCAAACCGCAAAGTTAAAACCACAGCCCCCAGAGTTTCCAGGAGCAGCGTTATCATGATAACCATCATCAAAAGCCGGCCCAACTGGGGTATGGAACCACCGCGAAAACTCTTTTCAACAAGATCCCGGCTTTTAATTGAAAAACGACCCTGAAAAAGAAAAACAAAAAAAGCCGAAAATGTCATGATCCCCAATCCGCCAAACTGAATCAAAAAAAGAACGACCCATTGGCCGAATAAACTCAAATGCGAACCCGTATCCACCACCACCAATCCGGTCACACAGGTCGCCGATGTCGCTGTAAACAGGGCATCGATCGCGCTCAGTTCCTCCTGATGGCTAATGGGCAAGACCAACAGAACAAAACCCAGCAGAATTAAAATGAAAAAACTAAGCGGCAGAGTATGGGAGGGATGAATTCTCAGAGTAAAGCGCCGAGAACTTTGATTCAAAGTGAGTTCATTTTTGCGTGTTTGGTACATCTAGGCTGCTCTTGTATCGGGCAAAAAAACGAATCAGAATCAAGGTACGCAAATTCGAGGAATCTTTAAAGGACTTTTTCCGGCTTGTAAGCAATGCCCTCTAGTCCTTTCAATGCGACTGCCATTTGCCGGAAATAGACGCTTAGACTTGCAATCGGAAACGGAAATGATGGGGCAATCCCCCAAAAACAGTCAAAGCGGCAGCCTGCGATTGTCCGCTCGAACAGTGCACAGCCGACGTTCATTTTAGACAGCCCCTGATGTTTCAAGTGGGAGGCAAGCGAAAGAGGTTATTTCTTAAAAATTGGATCCAAATGGCGAACCGGGCAGGGGTAGCCGCCATTTTGAAAATCGCAATCACCCCAATAAAAACAGTTAACTGAACAGATCACATCACTTTCTTTGAGTTGGTTTGTGGGATAGGATTGAGCTTCATCAGCGACTTGACGAATGACGCGACGGCGCTCTCTAAATCCTTTCCAGCCTGTTTTCTTGAGCAAACCGACCGAAATCAGTTTCGCCAGACTTCGGGAAGCCTTGGAGCGCGGGTCGTTGATGAGAAAGGGCTTGAGTTCCTTCACCGAGTTTCGCACGCTTTCGTCGTACTCGATGACGCCCAAGAACTCCATCTGCACACCGAGCAACTCTAGCACGGCCGTTTTTAATGCAACGCCTTCCCTGGCCTCATCCGAATCGTGCACCATATTGAGTATCAGGCGGGGGCGAAATCCGTCTAAAAATTCTCCAATTTGTTTACCTGCCTGCGCATCGGCTTTTTCAACTTGATGCAACAATTGCTGCATTGTTGTTCCCAACCTGCCTGGCTCGGCAAACATGTCATTGTCCAGCAACGACAAGACAGTCTGATTATCACGAAACAAACGTTGCAGTGCTCGAAAAATCGCAATCTTTACAAAATTAAACGTTTCCTGAACCGCCATCGGCTCGGGAGTCGTAACGACGATTCGATCGTCAGCGGCTAGAAAAAAATCGATCACGTTATATGAAGAACCAGCGCCCAGATCGAGCAACAAATAATCCGCATTGATTTTTTTAAGCGATGAGATAAAGCGTTGCTTTTGGGAATAACGCGGATTAGCCAGGCCAAGCGTTCCACAGGTACCGCTGATCAGCCGCAAATTTTCAATCGGCGTATCCAGCAGAATATCTTCCAGAGTGTCGCGCTGTAAAGAGTAAAAATGATAAAAGGTGAATTTGGGTTCCAAAATCCCCATGCAGGTATGCAGGTTAGCGCCGCCTAAATCTGCATCGACCAACACAACCTGTTTGCCCAAACTCGCCAATCCGACACCAAGGGAAGCGGTTATGACTGTTTTCCCCACGCCACCCTTGCCTCCACCGACAGCAAAAACTGTTCGTTTTTTTTCCGATTGGGATTCGTTCTGGAAAAGCGATTGATAGGCGGTATGATCCTCGGCGCGAATCCACTCCTGTTGATCCTCGCTGAACACCAGATCGTCGCTTTTAAACTGACCAGATTGTACCAACTTTTCGAGATCCGCAGATGTATAGGGACCGTACTGTTGATCTCGGATTTTGACAAATACTTGCATTTTAATTCCTCGCTTCCACGCACGATGATTGACAAGCACCGTTAGCCGTCGAGTCTCGCTCTTTACGGCACGCTCGGTGCGGCGTGGAGACCCCCGACTTATGCTTTACGAACCCGAATAGCTTTATCTCCCCGCATATCGCTTCGCACATCGAAACGCACTCGCAAACCCGGGCGAAGTTCATTGGGGGAAAGGGAAACATCGAGATCGGATACATGCAAAAACAAATCCCCGCCCTCGTCGGAAACGACAAAGCCATAACCCCGGCCAGCGTCCCAGCTTTTCACCAACCCCATTTTCATAACATCTATACCTCCCAAACAAAACAATTGCGGAAAATTTTAACTCGAAACACAGAAAAACGCGCCAAACCGTCAATCCTCATGTCTCAGAAACATTTGTTTCAGGTTTCATTTCATCCGCATCTTGGGCCGATTCTTCCACTGCCTCTTGATCGTCGGATTCCTGCTCTTCTTCTTTATCCCGACGCTCCAACAAGTTTTCGCCGTCTTTGTGACGACGCATGATCAGATAGGCGAGCATGTTGCCACAATTGAAAGTAGAAACACCATAGGAAAGAACCCATCCACCGATAAACAGCAAACCCAGGGCATAAATAAAAGAGGCTGGTCCCACGGCCGTTCCAGCCAAATCAGATGCAGCGATTGCCGTATGATAGCGTGAGAAAAAGACCCCCGATGCGAAATCGCCAAGCAGCTGCTCTACAATCGGCTGAGCATAGATAAGCCAACTCTGCACCGATGCCTGGCCGTTGTTGGCAAGATTGATAAAATCGCTGCCCATAAACAAGGCAAACAATCCATTCATCAAAACCAAAGCTTTTTTGGTGATCCATGCAAAAAGGAACAGACCCAGGAAGGCCATACCAAGGTTCACCGCGCCATAAAAAAACAATCGCCAGGGCTGAGACCAGACGAGAGAAAAAGTCTGAAAAACCGCTTCAAACGCATCTTCGTCGGTGGTAGCGATAATGACCGGAACCAAAAAAAATGAGACCAACAAAACAGCTGCAAACAGCAGCAACAGCAGCGCTACCGCAAACCAGAAAACCACAAACAAAGCAATACCGACTTCACCAATATAGGGAATTCGTCCCAGCAATCCCACCAAAAAGCCCCCGAAAACCATCAATCCGATTAAAACCGCCAGCGATATCGGGGTCATCAAAACCGAACCGGCTTTACAAAAAGCAAAAGCGTAGGCTTCGTGCCAGGTATAAAAATGATTTCCTTTGCCGCTCATATAGGCAGCTCGAGCAACAGCAGTGGCTGAAAGCAAAAGGGCGACGCTCAGGATAAGAAAAGCGAGTCCGAAAAATATCCAGGATATCCAGTTGAGGAACAAGCCGGTTTGAAAAACGCAGATCAGCAGACCATATTGCTCCCAAATCTCGGTGAGAGAATAGCCGCTTATGCCAAAGCCGGCATAGGTTAAAATCCAATAACCAGCAAGGCCGACGGACAGTCCGATCAGTTGAATCCACATCCGCTGTAAACTCAGAGCGATGCGGAGAGCGCGGAATAAATCGCGAACATCGAATCTCAACGTCAACATCTCTAACCTCCTCAGGTTACTCGAACCCAGATTCGGTGTTTACCGAATCGCAATGCACCCAACATGCTAATCTTTATGTAGTTATGGTATTTACTTTACTCGCCATTTGCTTATCGATATCCAGCTGATTTCGCAAGAGATTCGGTACATTACATCGAAACCCCTTCACAAATCCGGGCAAATCAACCAACTGGTCTAATCATGGTTTTCGGGTTTGGCAACGATTTTTTGTATTTTTACCTTGACGATACGGTTTCGTTCGACTTTGACGGTAACCATTTCGAGGTTTTCATAGGTGATTAACTCATTTTCCTGTGGCACCGAGCCGGTGAGTTCAAAAATAAAACCGCCAAGCGTATCGTATTCATCTTTTTCCGGAATGGCAAGTCCCATCAAATCATTTAACGAATAGATGTCAATCTTGGCGTCGACTAAAAAAGTGTTATCGTCAAGTTTTTTATAAAGAGCTACTTCCCTATCGTATTCGTCACGAATCTCTCCGACAATTTCTTCGAGAACGTCTTCCAAGGTAACCAATCCAGCGGTACCACCATATTCATCGACCACGATAGCCATATGCTGTCGTTCTTTTTGGAACAATCTCAGCAGATCGTCGATTTTTTTGCTCTCGGGCACAAATAGAGCCGTTCGCGCCAACCGCACAAGATTGATGCTGTTGCGTTTGTTCAAAACAGAAGGCAACAGATCTTTGGCATTGATGATTCCTCGAATTTGATCGATAGTGTCTTCATAAACAGGAATTCGTGTATGGCCTTTCTCTTTGATCAAGAGGATCAATTCTTCCGCTGACGTGTCATGGGACACACAGACCATATCCGTGCGCGGAATCATAATTTCACGAACGATCGTGTCCCCAAACTCGAAAATCGAATGAATCATCTCCTTTTCATTCGCTTCAAGCTCACCTTGTTCCTGTCCCATCTCTAAAAGCGCGCGCATTTCACCGGACTTGAGAAAACGTTCTTCTTCGTGTTCATGAATTTTTAAAAATTCGATCAAACCTTTGATGCTTTTATCGATAAGGATCGTAACCGGCAAAAAGAAATAATAGATAAGCGACACGGCGGGAGCAACCTGGAGAGCAAAACTGTCGGGCTTTTTGACGGCGAATATTTTAGGCGTAATTTCACTGATCACAAGGATCAAAAACGTTATGACAACCACATTCAGAACGAGTCCGACACGCGGATCAAAGCGATGTGCCTCAGACCAGTGGGTTACCAACATGGCGGCAAGCGAAGCAGCAGATACATTAACCAGCGTATTGCAGATCAAAATAGCAATCAACAACTTTCGCGGACTGGACAAAAGTCGAACGACGCGCCTGCTCTTTTTATCCGACCGTGAAGCCAGCTTTTCTACCATCAAGCTGCTCATGGAAAAAAACGCCGTTTCGGTCCCGGAAAAAAAAGCCGAAATCATCAGCAGCCCGCCAATCACCACCAGAAAGAGCGATGGATCAGGTTCCAAAAGTGATCAACCTCCTTTGATAATAAGGAACAGATCAAGGACAGGATGGGAAAATATCACGAATCCCTCCTCGATGAATTGACTTCGTCCAGAGCCTGATCTTCCAATTCAGCCATAACCAGGCGCAGTGCTTCAGTTTGATCGTCATAGCCAAGCAAATGCAAAACTCCATGCGCTGTCAGGCGAAAAAGCTCATTTTGTAGGCCCACACCGTATTCTTGCGCCTGCCTCTCTGCCTGAACGACATTGATATAAATCTCGCCTTCAAGAACTTTATCGGTATCGCTCAAATCAAACGCCATAACATCGGTTGTTTCATCGGTTTGCAGAAACCGCTGATGCAAATCGATCATAAAAACATCATCTATAAATATAACAGTAAATTCGCAATCATGAAAGATATTTTCACGATCCAGGATACCCTGCACCATCTTTTGTATTTGTTCTGTTTCCGGAGCAACGAAATCGATCGTTTTTTCAATCGATAGATTAAACGCTCTTTTCCTTTTTTTCACCGCTTTCTCCATTTCCGGCGGGATAGTCAATTCGGCTGTGAAAGATGCCATTAAGTATCTTTTGAAACGCTTCAGAAATTTTAGACAAATCCTGCAAGGTCAGCGGCGAATCATCCAGTTCTCCGCTTTTAAATCGTTCGTCAATCAAATTCTCCACCACGTTTTTAATCCGACTTGGGGTGGGATCTTTGAGAGTACGCGATGTCGCCTCAACGGCATCGGCAAGCATGACGATAGCTGTCTCCTTTTTTCGCGGTCTGGGACCGGGATAGCGGAATTCATTTGCAGAAATATTTTCACCGTCGCTCTGTTCGAGAGCTTTTTGGTAAAAATAACCCATCAATCCGGTGCCATGATGTTCATAGATAAAATCTTCAATTTCACGGGGCAATCCTTGGGAATGCGCCATATCCGCCCCTTTGCGAACATGATTCAGCAGAATCAAGGAGCTCATAGAGGGCGTCAATTTTTCCTGCGGATTATGTCCTTTGGTCTGATTCTCGACAAAATATTCTGGTTTTTCCATTTTACCGATATCGTGGTAATACGAGCCGACCCTGGCCAACAAAGGATTGCCACCAATGGCCTCAGTTGCCGCTTCTGCGAGATTGCCGACCACAATACTGTGGTGATATGTCCCGGGGGCCCGCATCGCCAACTGCCGCAACAAGGGCTGATTCAAGTCCGAGAGTTCAAGCAGGGTCATGTCCGTTGTCAAATCAAATGCGAATTCAAAAATGATAACCATCCCATAGGCGAAAATAGGAGCAAAAAAGCCGTTGATCATTCCAAAAAGCCAGTTTTTGGCCATATCGGAAAATGAGATATAACTGACAAAATCATGTACGGTAATCGCCAACAAATAGGCAGCGATCGTCGCACCCATCGAATGCAAAACCCAATTTCGCGTCCGCACTTTGCTAACTGTTAAAATAACTATTGTTGAAGCGAACAAAGAAATAAAAGTGATGCTGTATTCGTTTCCCCGCATCGCACCGGTTAACAGACTTAAAGCCACGGCCGTCACCAATCCAACATCGGCATCAAAAAAAATCGTGATAATTATCGCCGCCATCGCCACCGGAATCAAATAGGCCGATAGATCAAATCTGGTGACGATGAACGTGAACAAAGAAACCAAAAGAATGATCAAGGCAATCAACAACAACCGTTTGAGATCGAGCACAATCGGACGCCGGGCGCGATAGAGATAAATCACCAGTATGCTGAGAATGAAAAGCGTAAAGAGAAATTTGCCGACGGCAGGAACTGCTCGCTTCCAAAAACTGGATACCTCTCCCCGTTCGGCTTTGGCAACCGCGAAAGAATTGAGTTTCTCGATGTGCTGGCGGGTGATTCGTTGATGGCTGTCGATGATTCTCTCGCCCGCCAGGATTTGATCCTTGGCCAGCGGAACTGTCGCAACTGCATCCTCTATCCGTCTCTGGTGTTCGACCTGATCATACAAGACATTCGGCTGCAAAAAGTTTACCGCTATTTGATAAGCGATTTTTACCTCTCTCTCTTGGAGATCGGTATCTTTGCGCAGCAATTCCAACAGAGTATTGCGGGAATCGACGATACTCTGGTAATAATTCATCTCTTCGAGTTCTTCAATATGGTCTTGACCGCTGCGGCTTATGGACAACTTGTCGGTTCCTGCAGAAAATTGGCTCTTGTCGACGCTCAAGACACCCGCCTTAAAAATTTCCCTTGTTACAGCCAATGCGGCTTTGGCAATCGTTTCAAACTCTAGAATTCGCCTCTGAACAATGCCGGGATTGATTGACGCGGGAAAGCGCTCGTTTGTTTCCGGAAATCCCAAAAGTACCAATTGAACGTCTTCGCTCGAGATCACGACGCCGGCATCACGCATGAGCCGCTGAAGATCTTCGACCTGGGTCTCAGGAGATCGCAAAAGTCTGTCGACCTGCCCGATCAATTTGATCATCGCATCGAGTTGATGTTCAGCGACGCTGTCGGAAAAAACAAACACCGGCGGTACACTCTGTCGTGCGCGTCGACGATCCACTTCGTATTCATCGGCACTTTTATTGACCGGAAAGGTGAACGGTGCGATTATTTCCGGTCCGACATAGACCCGGCCTTCTTTGAGATCGGCGAATTGAAATGATTTGCCCCGAGGGAACATCAGGGTGATCAGCAGCGTCAGGATAAAAAGACCGACGAGCTGTATACGGTAGTCCTGTAAGCGAAACTTTCGATGCGAAACAACGCTTTTCAACACCTCAGGATATTTGCGAAAAGATTTGGATTTCGATAGTCTCATAATGGTATATTCTTATCGTTTTCAGAACTGGTGGCATAGTCCTTATAGGCGCGGATGATTTTTTTGACTAATTGGTGACGAACCACATCGCGCTCGTGTAAATAAACAAAATCAATACCGTCGATTCCTTTTAAAACATCTTGAATCTGAATCAAACCCGATTCACTGCTGCTGGGCAAATCGATCTGGGTGATATCTCCGGTGATAATTGCCCTCGTATTGGCGCCCAATCGGGTTAAAAACATTTTCATCTGACCGGAAGTGGTGTTTTGGGCCTCATCGAGTATGACGAAACTGTTGTTCAGCGTTCGCCCCCTCATGTAGGCAAGAGGAACGATTTCAACAATCCGGGTTTCCAGGAATCTCTTCAGCTTGTCCTGAGGAATCATTTCATGCAAAGCATCGTAAAGCGGCCGCAGATAGGGATCCACTTTTTCCCGAAAATCCCCAGGGAGGAAACCCAGGCTTTCCCCCGCCTCCACCGCCGGTCGACATAAAACAATGCGGTCAACGCGATTTTCTCGTAAATGCGCAACCGAAACAGCTACAGCTAGATAGGTCTTGCCGGTTCCAGCAGGCCCGATTGCGACTACAATGTCATTTTTTTTTGTCGATTGGTAATAAGCATTTTGTCCCGGTGTTTTGGGTTTGATCATGCCGTTTTTGGTATAGAGAACGATAGAGTCGGGATCATGTTCCGCAGCTTTTCTATCCGGACTCTGACTCAAACGAAAAACGGTCTCGATATCGTCGGCAGAGAGCGAACCATTCTTGTTGACCATAAAAATCAACTCGGATATCACTCGCACCGCTTCTTCGACCAAGTTTTCATCGCCGCGGAGGATCAACTCTTGACCACGTCCCACCAGATCGATTTGAAACAGTCTTTCCAGCATGCGCAGATTCTCATCCTGCAAGCCATAAAACGCGATTGGATCAATTCCGCGCAATTGTATGCGTTTTTCACTCGCCACCGTTGTTCCTCTATCGTGCTCAAAAAACCGCCGAACTCATTCAGCCGGCCACCCGGGGCTGGCTGAATGAGTTTATCAATAAAAAACTCTCGGCCCAAAATAGACCGAGAGTTTCAATTGGATCCACGTAAAACGATCGCCGGACAATAGAGATAGTAAACCGCGCCGAGCACGTTTGTCGCAATTCGCTTCACGCTCTTAATTGGCCGGGATCACCAAAACCGTATAGGGAAAGATCATATTCGGATCATCGCCGATGATGGCTTTGTTCTTTTCATAGATCTTAGTCCAGGTACTTGGATCACCCATCATCTCTGCTTTTCCGGCAATCTTGGCCAGATAATCGCCTTTTTCCACCAAATATTCTTCCGGTCCGACTTCGCGTTGAATCTTGAGGATCTGCTCGGGATAAATCAGGTCCGGATCTTTGATCTGCTCCTTGTTGTAGGAGTAGATCCGCATCCATTGCATCGGATTACCATAGATATCGGCTTTGCCAGAAACCTTCCAGAGATAATCACCAACCACAACCGAATATTCATCATAGATCGCTTTGGGCATCTTGTTTTTGATCTGGGTCAATTTACCCTCGATCCCGGCAATCATGTTCTGCATGTCGGTCAATGCAGAAATGCGGTCCATTTTGAAAGCGGCCAACATATCTTCCGCTTCTTTGACCTCATCGCGTTTTTTGAAAAGTTCTTCCGGAGAAAGGGCCAAAAGTCCCGAAACCTTGGCGTCCAATTCCTGAAGTTTCTGACGGTAAGCGGCCACCGCGTCTGCATCGGTTTCGATCTCGTCATAGATCGCTTTCCAGGTGGCGTCGATATCGCCCTGAATGGTTTCGCTTTCTTTTTTCATCTCTTCGCTGGCTTGACCGCATTCATCAAGCGCTTTTTTCGCCGTAGCTTCACGCTCTTGCCATTGAGCCAGCTGAGCGTTGTAATCTTCCATGCTCATTTTCTCTTGGGCCAGGGATACCGTAGCACCAAAGATCAATGAGAAGGAAAGCAAAAGCGCAAGGCGAAGCATGTTTCTTAGTGACAAACTCATCACCTTCCCTCCAGTGATTTGTGGTTAAGTGTCATTCTCCCATGGCCGCTAAACGACTGGAAACATCTGTTTTTTCTTGTTGCACGTTCGCCAATTCTTGCTTTTTGTCGGCAAGTTGACTCTTGACCTCAGCCTGGGTTTTTTCACAATCCGCAAGTTCTTGTTCAGCTGCCAGTGCGGCTTGTTTGGTTTCCTCCAAAAGCTGCAGTTGCTCCTGATTCGGATGTTTGCTACACCCCGTCAGAACGACGGACGCAAACAGGGCAACCAACGAGAGGGTCACAATAATCCGGATCGCCTTTGTCATCAATTGTACACCTCCTTTCAAGGACTGCGAGATTAACAACCTCTTTGGTGCTTCAGGATCTGTTTATTTTTTGAACACTCTCACTTTAAGCATGTTAATAAAAAAACGAATAAGAGTCAAGAAGAAAATTATATATTAAAACGGTCACGTTCCTAGTAATACTGAAATTATGTCTATTAAAACCCATGCTCTCGCGTTTATATTCCTTCTCATTGATTTGAATAGAATAGCATCAGGGTCTTTTGTCGAACGACCAAAGAGCGGTGATTCCACCTGTTTTCAAAGCACTAAACAATTCGCTTAATCCCCAATTCAAGCAATTGTTTTTCGCTCACCTGGGATGGTGCACCATCCATCAGCGACATGGCACTTGCTGTTTTGGGAAAAGCGATCACCTCACGTATGGATGTAGTGCCCGTTAGCAACATGACCAATCGGTCAAAACCAAAGGCGATGCCGCCGTGTGGCGGTGTTCCAAATGCAAGAGCATCCAATAAAAACCCGAATTTGTCGCGTGCTTCGCTTTCTGATATCCCCAACGCCTGAAACATATCGCTTTGCAGTTTTTGATCCGAAATTCTGATGCTTCCGCCAGCAATTTCGCTGCCGTTGAGAACCAGGTCATAAGCGCGAGCTCGAACCTTATCCGGATGCTCCTGCAGCCGGCTGACATCCTCTGCTTTGGGGGAAGTGAAAGGATGATGGCGTGCAACATAGCGCTCTTCTTCCTGGCTGTATTCGAACAAGGGGAAATCGACGACCCAGGTGAATTGAAACCGATTCCCATCAATCCACTTTTCCTGTTTGGCTAAAAGCAACCGCAATTCCCCCAAAACATGCAGCGTCACTTCTTCCGTATCGGCCACAAGCAGCAAAAGGTCGCCTTCCTGAGCGTTCATTTCTTGAATCAAGGCCGATCTTTGTGCCGGTGTAAAATATTTGTTCAGACCACTGTCCCAATCATTTTCTTTAATTTTGATCGCCACCAAACCTTTGGCACCCAAATTTTTCGCCTGCTCTGTCAGCTGATCGATTTGCTTGCGCGAATACCCGCCGCACTGTTTTGCGCAAATACCGGCAATCACGCCGCCGCGCTCCAAATTATCGCGAAAAACCTGAAATTCGACTTTTTTGGCCCAATCGGAAAAGGAATGGATCTCAGCGCCGAAACGAAGATCGGGCTTGTCGCAACCGTAACGCGCTATGGCGTCTGAATAGGATAACCGCGGCAGGGGAAGAGACAGATCGATATCCAGAATTTGTTTGAAAATCCGTTGCACAAGACTTTCAACGACGACAAAAATATCCTCTTCATCGACAAAAGACATTTCCACATCGATCTGGGTGAATTCCGGCTGACGATCGGCGCGCAAATCTTCATCACGAAAACAGCGCACGATCTGAAAATAACGGTCGAATCCCGACATCATCAACAATTGCTTGTAGGTCTGCGGTGATTGCGGCAAGGCGAAAAATCGGCCTTTCCAGATTCGACTGGGCACAAGGAAATCCCGAGCGCCTTCCGGCGTGCTTTTCATCAAGTAGGGTGTCTCAATTTCGACAAAGTTCTTTTCACTGAAATAATTTCTCACGATCTGTGCCGCTTGGTGTCGTACGATCAGGTTATGTTGCATCTGGGGATTGCGAAGATCGAGATAGCGATATTTGAGACGCAAATCTTCTGAGGAGGAAACTTTGCCGGATATCTGAATCGGTGGAGTTTGAGCTGTGCTCATGAGATCGATCTCCGCAGCGACCAGTTCGATTTCGCCAGTACGCAGATTTTTGTTTTCCATGCTGTCGGGGCGTCGCTCAACCCGTCCTTTAAATCCGACGACATATTCGCTGCGCAGTTTTTTGGCTTCTTCGTAAGCCGCAGATGACGGATCGATCCGAATCTGGGTAATTCCATAACGATCTCGCAAATCTATAAAAATCAACCCACCATGATCCCGTCGTTTTTCAACCCACCCCATCAAAACAGCTTCTGTCCCTACTTGTCGGCTGGTCAAATCTCCACACGTATGTGTTCTTTTCCATTTCATTTCCAATTCCTCTGACTCTGGCTGTTGGTTCTTTTGTCAAAAAATCCATATTTTTCTACATGGGTGTCCGGTCGAACGACCGGACACCGGTGATTTTTCTATCAATCGAGATATGAGGCGGCACTGCCGCCGAAATCTCTGGCGGAAACGCTGGTTGCTGAAAAAAACTCTGGGGAGAAGGTTTAAAAACCGAACGTATATACCTGGCGGAAGGTCGCATTGCCCAGCGATGCATCGATCTGTCCAAAATCGTCCCATCGGCTGACACGTGACAAAATGCAGCGCTCGACGCTTTCACTTTTAAGTGTAGACGAGACAATTCGAGGATTGGTCACTTGTCCTGCAGGAGTTATGGTGAACCGAATAACCACTTTACCTTTGAGATCGGGGTTGCGCTTGAGTTCGCGTTCATAACAATATTGAATCGCAGCACTGTGCCCATAGACAACAGTGGATACCAGATTGATATCGCGACCGGCCAAACGCCCGCCGGAAGTTTGAATTTCTTCACCTTCATCCGTTAAAGGAGCCAATTGCGATGCGGCAAAATCCGCCTGGCGTTGAAATGCCGCGGATTCCGCGCTGCCCAATCCTGTAACCACACCGTCAAGATTACCACCCTCCGTTCTTCGACCGCTCGTAATGGCCTGACGCTGAACGCCGCCGCTTCCGCCAGTACCGCTGCCTTCAACCCCGCCGCCACTTGTGGATTGGCCGCGGGAGGCAAGACGATCCATGTTGCGCAGAGCCTTATCGTAATCCTGTTCCTGGATTGTACCCTGCGCCAAAACATCCTGTATGGCATTGTCGGTGCGATCACCGCTGGGACTGGTGAGAATCCCCAGCAAACCTTGGTTGGCCACATCGGGATTGCCAGTTCCGGTTATCCCGCCGCCGCGCCCAACGCCACGATCTACCGTCCCGCCCGGACTTTTCGTTTCCGCTAAATTCGCCGTGGCGGGAGGTGTTTGCGTCGGCAGAACACTCGAAGGTGGAGCGGTTTCCGAAGAACCGCTTGACGGAACAAATCGCTCGATTTCTTGCTTCACCGCAGGCGGCAGTGTTAGCATATTGCCGGTAAACTCGAGCGGCGTTGATTCCAACACCACATTCGCATAGCTTTCCTGCACACGTTTGAGAGCTTCGGTGTGCACAATTCCCTTTGACGGCAGGGGATTGAGAACAAAATATATCACCGTCGTAAAATGAAACAAAAACGACAAAGCCAAAACAATCAAAAACGTCCGATCCATATCTTCGAACGGACGTTTTTTGAAATCATTCATTAGGGCAAGAGCAGAGATAAGACACCTCCGTAAAAAACACTCTCGTTCGGCTCGACTTTAACTGGGCGCCAAACATGGTTACCCACCATCCTTGATCGTTAGCCGACTCAAGCCTCCTTTTGATAGACCACCAACCGCATATTCGGGTATTCCGAACGGCCACAGGTTGCCATTACCTTGATCAGCATTCGAAAGGCAAGTGCCTTGTCACCTTGAATGGTGACCTTGCCGGAAAATTTTACCCCGTACATCTCTTCCATGCGCCGGGCTTCCGTGGCATAACGCTGCAACATTCGGCTCAAGGGCTCGATGATCAGGCCAGGCTGTTCCTCAACCTCGCTTATCAGCACAACCGGCTCGTTGTTGACCATGATCCATTCTTTAGACACCACCACATCCAGAGCGATTTCGGCAGGATTTTTTACCGATGAAATCGGCAGCGTTAAATTTTCAGAGGGATGGATCAGCTGACCTTCCGTTGAATACGTTTTGAGAAGAAAAACCAAAATGATTGTAAACATATCCATCATGGAAGTCAAATTAAGCGATACTCGCTTGGGACTGGTATCGTGCTTTTTTATTCGTGACGGGATAAAAGCCATAAATCATCCTCAATAAAATCGACCGGTTCAGAGAATCCCTGCACTGATCGACACTTCAGGAAAGAGCTCGCGTTCGGCATCATCAACCACAAAAGATCGGGCGGCATCCATTGTACTGACCAGCGTCTGATAATCGATATTCGATTCAGCTTGCAGTATAATGCGTTTGGTATCCAATGAACCGCCGGCTATTTTTCTCTTGATCTCGACCAGCATCTCGTTCAAGCGTTGAAAATCATAGGAGCCGTCTGCATTCTTTGCCAGGGTTGGCCCACCATCCGCAGGGTCTTGCAAAACAGCTTGTACGCTGGAGAGATAAAGCCCCTCCGAAGTGATGGTCACCGTTAAATCGAGATTTTGTTTCGGTTCTTTCGGCAACTGCAATTCGGACGCAGGACCACCCGCAGCCTGCGGCAAATTCAGTTCAATGATACCTATCTTGATTGCCGTTGCAGTTGACAGCAACAGCGGCACCAGCACCACCATCAAATTCATCATGGGGAACATGTTGATTTCGATCGGAGCGGGTGAACGGCTGCTTCGTTTTGAAGGTTGGTAAGCCATACTCAGCGATTCCCGGTCAAAAGGTTGATCAATTTAACCGAATGTTCGTCGATCTCATCGATAATCTTTTTCGTGCGGCTCTGTAAATAACTATAAAAAAGAGTGGCCGGAACTGCGATGATCAAACCTGTCAATGTCGTGTTCATGGCGGTGGATATACCGGCGGCCAGCAAACGCGCTTTTTCCGTTGGATCGATTCCCGGAGCGGAAACCGCACGAAATGAAAGTATCAGACCATAAATCGTTCCCATCAGACCGATCAAAGTTGCCACATTTGCCAACATGGCCAGAAAATGGGTGCGTTCTTCCAACTTGGGAACGACCTCAAGCATTCCCTCATCCACTGAATTTTGAATGGTCCGGAAATCCACTTCCTCTTTATCCACAACCGCGCGTAATCCACAACTCACCACTTTGGGCAAAGCGCGATCGCCAGCGCGTTCACATAGATCCAACGCCTGATTCGCTTTACCAGCCTTGATCAGTTTGTGAATTTCTTCCATAAATTTTTTGGCATTTATGTCGCTCTTGATCAAAATATAAATGGACCGTTCAACGGCGATGGCAACGGTAAAAACCGCCGGTACAAGTAGAATCCACATGAACTGCCATCCGGCTACATCCGGACTGAAATTTCTGAGGATTTCGGACATTCAGACCTCCCTTTCTCGGTAACGATAGACCTGCAAAACACTGGTTCTCTCTAGCCGACCTTTCTCCGCAACCGACGCAAAAGCAACACAACCTGATGCAGGGTTCCTGACAAGATCAACGTTTGTAAAGAAAAAATATATTTTTATTTACCCTCTTTCGCAAGTAATTTTTTTATTTTTTTGATCCGCTTACCGCCTTCCAAATCTTGACCATATTCCGAGACCACATCTGGTTTTTGTCGCATTTCTTCTTCAAAAGAACGATGCTCAAGAGGCAACGATCCGACTTGGGTTTCGGCTCGCTTCGGTACAAAGGTTACACTGGGCTTTTCAATGATCGCCTCAATATTGATTGTCTCGAGGACCTGTTCCTCAAACTCGCCCGCGCGCATAACCTGCGGGATCTCTTCACTTCTCCGCAATGTGTCGGGCAAAGGCGTTTCCTGCGCAAAAACAACAGCACTCAGCAGTAAAACCATCTGGAATATTTTTAGGGTCACCGTTCAACTCCTATTTTCTTTCAGGGAATGCGGCTTCTTTCGATCAGAACCTTTTCCTGGGTTTCTTTATCGGCAAATTCAGGATTCAGCATCCGGACTCGTTGATCCCATTCCGGCAAACTGCGCAGCTCAACTCTTGCCGAAAATTTCTGAGTGGACGCTTCAGTTCCTTTGACTTCCACCGCCAATACATTGGAACCATCGACCAGCAATTCTGAAACATCGACTACTCCGTCGGAATTCTTGAAATCTGTTCCTTCGGTACGTTTGACCAAATCTCCATTGAAAAAGAGAGTGACATCCGGGTGGGGGATGTACCGAATCGTACATCCGACAGGCAATCCCTGAACGAGGATCGCTTTGCGAAAAAAGGCCGTTGTTGCCGGCTGCAGAAGAACATGAACTTGCGTCGAATCTTCCTCTGTGGCGGAAACGATCGTATCTTTCTCTGCAAACACCCAAATTGCAGACCAGGCGTCATCCACTGCCGGATCTACAATCATGGCAGCACCCCAATTCGAGTCGTCGAAACCGCCGAGAGTCCAGCCTTCCGTATAGTTGGGATAAGCTTTCCAACTGCTGTCGGTGACAACAGAAAAAGAGGAGATAGATAAACCGATTAGACCAGCATACTCCTCCGGATCGAATCGGACCAATTGCAAGGTCAGATTTTTTGAATAGAGGTTGCTTATTTCCAAATCCTGAGCCATGGAATAACCGTTTTCGAGTATTTCGCGCTCCATATCGCGCAGGGCAAAATAATTGCTGTTAAACGCGAACAAACCCTCTTCCAATAAAAGGGATTCGGTCTTGAGAAATCCTTCCCGCGCCTGATCCGCCAGACGCTTGGAATACCGACTCAAAGAATCCGCTTGCAGGGCAAAATTATAAGCGGTGATCATCATAGAATCGCGACTGCTGACAATATAGTGCTCCTCGATATCCATTCGGCCTGCCAACCGTATCGCCTCAGCATATCGGTCCAGACTGTTCATGATCGTTGCCAGCGAAAAGGTGATCGAGTTTGTGGCATCCTGAGCAATTACCTGTAGGTCATAAAAGTGATCATCAAAGGATCCCTCGCCAAAGACTCGATCGCTGTAGGCATCAAAGTTTTTTCCGATCAGATCAAACCCCTGCCGGGTTAAATCCTGGTAATAAGAAGCGGCGAGATGCTTGGTCGACACCAACTTTTGCTTGGCCAATTCCACCCACTGTGAATTTATCTGCAGGGAATCCGCTTCAATCAAACACAATCGATAGCCATCCAGGCTGGAGCGAATGATGGGCACCACCACAGAATCGATCACCTGTTTTTTATAGACCAGTTGTGGGAAATCGCCCAATCCGGGTGGTACGGGGGCATTGGCGACGATTCGTGCTGTTTTCAGCGATATATCCGCCGATTCGAAATTGACCTGCGATAGATTCTCTTTGCTTCGCACCGACCAGCGATCGACCGCGCGCAGAATCGTATCCTGAGCGACGATCGCCAGCGTGTCGACAGGAATCGACGCTGCGGTCTCCGCTTCGCGCAAAAGTGTCGAGCGATAAGTCGATCCCAGGCGATTCAGGACTTGAATACCATTTCGGTAGGCTTCGGCGCTTCGTTCGTATAAAACACGAGCGGCGTCATTGACTTCTTTTTGCGCCACAATTCGGCGCACTGCATCCATATCGGGTATTTCCTGATCAGACCAGGTCCGGGCAAACTCTTGGTAAGCTCGGCCGATCATAAAGGTGGCTTCGTAAATACGATTGGTTCCAAACGTGGTGCAGTTGTTCAGATGGCGAATGATTTCCAGCAACAAATCCTTTTTTCGTTCCTTGGTGCGCGCCATATCGGCAGAGGGCAGTAAAAATTCGATCTTTTCAAACTCTTTATATTTGAGCATCGCCATCGCGAATTCGGACTCGGCCGCATAATAATCGTCGCTTTCCATACCCACTTGGACTCTTTCGCGGTTTGTGGAAAGCGCTTTTTGATATTCAGAGACCGCCTGCAAAGGCTGATTGCGTTCGGCGAGATAGTTCCCGCGTCTGAAAAAAGCTTCGATCACTCGAGGGTGATCCGGAAAGCCGGCGATAAAATCGCCCAAGGATTGATGAGCTTGATCCGATTCGCCCGACTGCCGATGAAATCCGGCGATTTCAAAGGATAGGTTGGCTGCTTCTCTGTCCTGCGGGAATCTTTGCAAAAACAATCGATTGATCTTGATTGCGTTTTGCCAATCCTCGGCCTTGGCGAAATAAAAACTCGAATTATAAAGCGCATCTCGAGCTTTGTTTTCTTCTGGATGAATGTCGGCCAATCTCTCGTAGGTTAACGCAGCATTGTGAAAATCTCCCAACTCGACATAATCGAAAGCGAGGTTGTTCTGAGCATCGTAAACATAACCGGATTGCGGATGTGTGGCCAACAAAAGTGTATAGGTTTCAATCGCCCGCATGAATTCACTTGCCTTGTCATATTCAAGCGCAGCATTGAAAAGGGCCAAATCGGTAAACGTGCTTTCAGGTGCCTCGTTGACCATGCGCCGATATTCGTTTCCGGCCTCAAGGTGGCGGTCCGACTCTGCCAGCATTTCAGCATTCAAAAAGATCGATTCCGCTAACCGACGGCGTGCTCGTGACACCAGCTCGAGGGAGGCGTCCGGATCGGCAATGATTCTTCTTGCGACAATTTCCGAGCTGCCGAAATCGGCGTTTCCAAAATAGCTTTCCAAAATGGCGAATCGCGCCTGATTGACCTGTTCAGAACCAGGGAAATGCCTCAAAAGTGTTTTAAAATATTTGAGCGCATTTTTAAATTGATGATGACGATAGTACAAAGCACCGGCATTGGCGAGAAAGAGGGGTGTCTCTTCTTCGTGCGGAAATAATTTGATATAATTGTCATAGGCTCGAGCCAGGCGTTCTTCTTCCAAAGACAAGGGTGTTTCGAGTAACTGCATTCGTGCACGAAAATTAAATCGCGCTTGTCCGGTTTTTTCCGCTTCATCCGCTAGGTCGCTTAGGCTGACTATTTTTTCTTCAGAAACTCGCTTTTTGACCTGTGCCAGTGTATCTTCGGCCGCCTCACGCGCCAATGCAACAGCGTTCTTTGCAGCATAATGCTGATACTGGCTATTCCAATACAGGGTGCTGATGCGCATGTATTCATTATAGGCATCCCCAGTCTGGCGCAATTTGGTGTCGAGTGTTAAAGCCATATTCCAATGAATCAGAGCGGCACTCGAATCCTTTGGAAAAGTTTGGAGATAACGACGGCTTTGAGTAACCATCTGATAATAGAGATCACCCCGATCGGTCTCTTGTGCCCTGTTGAACAGAAAGGTCACATTGTCGCGCAAGGCACTTTCGGAAAGAATATAAGCCTGTTCACGTGCATTTTTATCAATATTGGCATCCCACCAATCAGATCCTTCCCGGTAACGAGTAAAGAGCAGATCACGTGCCAGAAAAGCGAGTGCCTCTTCTCCCATCCGGCGCCGGCACTGAACGATATGCCCTTGTATCGTCGGCGCCTGGGCATGGTTGGGATAAAATTCAATAATCAGCTCAAACGCCCGAATCGCGCGGGGATAATCTTCTTTTTCCTGCATGTAGGCATCGCCCATACGCCTCAGAATCGCTGCGCCGTAATCCCGTCCGCCAATGGAGCGCAAATAGTCCGCAGCATCATCGGGTCCGCCCTTTTCCAAAAAACTGAGACCGATATACTCGACTGATTCGTCCATCAAAGAGGGGTTGGTGTATTTTAGCAGCGGATCATAGGAAAGAACGGTCTGGATATCATCGGCCAAAATGGTAAAATATGAAATGGCCTTGTCGTAATCGCTGAGACGGTAGAAACACCATCCCAGTCGATATAAAGCCTCATCATAGCGGGGACTTTCTTTAAAAGCCAAAACCTGTTGATAATAGTCGATGGCCCGAACTACTGCATTGCGCGGCGGATTGAAATGGTATTCTCCAATACGCATCAAGACATCCGGCTGGAGTTTCGATTCGGGAAAGTCCTTAATGATTTTTTGATAGATGGTCAGTGCGCTGTCGGGGTCTTGAGAGTCTTCGAGCAGGACACCGATATTGTAAAGGGCATCATCCACGAGGTCGCTGTTGCTGTAGCGATCGACTACTGTCTGGTAGGACACAAGCGCGCGAGAAAAATCGCGCTGGGGTTCTGGTGGCGCTTCATCCAGTTGATCGCGCTCGTATAAAGAATAGAGACGGTCGTATTCTTGCATTCGTCTGGAAAACTCTTCTTGTTCCTGTTCGTAATAGAGCTCTGCCAGGCGCATCAATATCTTGTCCCCAACACGGGTCCGGGGATTGCGACTGAGAAACAGCTCGGCATCGCGGATCCCCTGTTTGCGCAACTCTTCTCGTTCCCACTTGAGCCGCTCGCGCTCGCGTGAATAATACGAACGAAACCGCTCGAGTTCCTCTATACTGAAGGCCTGAATGACCGAATCGGTAAGCGATAGCGATTGCAGATGAGGAGTAAAAACCAGAGGTTCCTGCGCTCGCACACCGTTCAATGCCAAAAGTAAAAAGACTCCAATGAGAGTGGCATGAGCAATTTTCTTGGCATTCATCTATTCAATCCCGTATGAGGTATAGAGCTGCCTCTAGCATGAGGCGTCCCGGATCGTGAAGGAGAGAGAGGGTTACAAATTCAAGGCTCGGTTCGATCAGCGCTCAATCAATTCTCGAAGGCGGTTTTCCCAATCCTCTTCCTCCCGTTCCCGAACATCGAAATAATACTTGTCAAAATAGGTTTGTTTTTCCTGCTGCTCCAAAGCGATCTTTTTTTCCAACCACACCTGCTGCAAAGCCGCAACTTCTGCTTCAAATTGCTCCAAACGTTCTTCGATCGCTTGCTTGCGAGCCCTAAAGATACTCTCGATCGTCTGAATTTGAGTGGTAAATGTGTTGATCTGTTCAAGTTTTTCCTGGCGGGACCGATATATAATGTCGGTTATTTCAAAGCCGGAAAAATCACTCCAGCGATCGAGCTGTGAAGCGGGTTCGTCTGGCACGACTTCGACCATCCATTTTCGAAAAGCGCTCAATCGATCCTGCAAACGGACCAGATCTTTTTCCAACAATTCGAGATCCAGTCGATCGGAAAACGTGCCTTGATCGGCAGCGCGGGATTGCAAAACCTCGATCTCATCAAAACGAACCTGCAGCCTTCTTTTTTCCAATTCCAGATCGCGATAAACCGAAGCCAGATTTTCCCGTCGATAGATCATGCCGCCCTCTTTGGCTACCAGAGGAAAATCAACCAGGTAAGCCGTGTTGACTACATCCTGGTCGGCCTGAAACGTCTCCAACACGCGAACCAATCGGGCGCGTTGCTGCATCGCTTTGGCGGCAATATCGGGACGGTTTTCTTTTTCCGCCCACTCGAGAATTTCATCGGTCTTATCCAAATGTCGAAGAATATCCATCCGCTCATCGTAATAATCTTGTAACAGCAAATTGCCGGTATCGCTTTTTCCCTTGACCCGCAGCAAAAACTCGTTCAACTCTTGGCGTACACCAGTGATAGATAAAAAGAGATCTTCGCGCCGTGTCTCCAGAGCATCTCGTTCAAGTCGATCGAGCTCCCGCACTTGGTCTAAAGCTGTGGCGCGTTCGCGATCGAACTCTTGTTGCATATCCAGATTATGCCGGGCTCGCACGACATATCGATAGGCATGCAGCGCTTCTTCGGATTGACCGAGGATTCGTTGGCAATGAGCGGAAAGAGCCAAAGCCTCATAAGTAAAATTCGAGGCCAGATAATTGCGCAAAAGCGAATGGCTGTTTTCGATCACGCGGCTGTAATCCCCTTGTTCGAGGGCAATCCACGCTTGCCCCAACAATGCCTTGTCAAATCCGCTATACCCTTTTGACACCTCTTGAAAGAGGGTTTGAGCTCGAAGAAAATTGCCCCGTTGATAATAGAGCATGCCCAGGCGTAAAAGCGCAGTATTGCGAATATAGGCCGTATTGAGGTTGGTCCAGGGATAACTGGCGCGATCTACAAGCATTTCGAGGATCGGGATTGCCGAATCGGTTTCATCCAAATTCAAATAGACCACACTGAGCAAAAGCTGAGCGGGCAGAAAAAATTCACTTCCAGACTCGATCTGCAACAAAGCTTCTTTGGTCTGATGAAATTGGGCATTGTCGAAATAGCGATTGGCGGTCAAGTAATGAGCATAGTCGACGAGTTGCCTGGGTGCAACCGATTGCATCTCCAAAAAATGGTTGTAATAATTCAGAAATGCACTGGTCCCTTCAAAATCGGCGGCATACTGCATCAAGCGCACCAAGGACTCGGCGTGATAAATCGACGGCGTCGGATCCTCCAGGACCTTTAGATAGAATTCCCGCGCGCCCTCCAGAGCTTGGCGATGGTGGCGCGATTCACCGATATAATACTTGAGTGAAGTAAAAAATTTATCCCGCTCGGGCCAGGTTTCCATTGCATCCCGCAGTTGATATTCGGCGGTCAAATAGAGACCGTCGGCAAAATTGAGCAAAGCATTCGAAATCTGATCGGCGAAAAGGCGTTCGATATCCGCCGGCGCCCCGGAAGCAAGTAGCTTTTTTCGAACGGCCTGATATTCTGCCAACCGCGTCAGGATATCAACCGTTCGCTCTCCCTTCCAGGCATCGATATAGGCGGAAATTGTGGGATAAAAATTGCGGTCATATCCTGAACGGGAAAGCAGATCAAAAACCGAGGCGTCGAGTTTGTTCATGAGTTGCTTTTTCATTCGAAGCAAATCGTCTTCGCGCGCGGCTTCACCGGGTGGCAGGACTTTGTCGATTTGCCCCGCTACTTTTGCGATCTTTTCAACTTCGATCTGGTAACGAATATAATCTTCTTCATTCAATGGCCCCAACCCACCCCAGGAACTGAAAACGCGCATCAGATTTTTTTGCTGGTCGGCGATTTGCTCCAAAGCGAGGGTGTCGTTGTTGGCGCGAGCCCGCACCTTGAGAAATTCCAGCGTATCGTGCATCCCGAGCAGGGTGTCCAACTCGGCCGTATAGGAATCGATCATGCCACCGACACGCTCCGGAGAATAGATCCCTTTTTTATAGAGTTTGCGGTGATCCATGGCGGCTTTAATGCTGTCACGATTGTCATCGATGACTTTTAAGGCTCGCAAATCGCCGCCGTACTCGGCGATACGCTGTAATCGGTCGAGATCGTCATAGATATGCAGCAGCGACGCAAGTTCTGAACCATAGGATTCGATCAGGCGATCGCGCTCTTGAGTGATGCTCTGAAAGGCAGGCAGAGCTTGGTCACCGCGAACCAACAGCTCTCCATACATGCCGTTGACCAACTGCAAGAGTTGGATTTCGCGCGCCAACAACTCTTCGACAATATCCTGGGTGTTTTGATCGAGATAGTAACGCAGTTTTTCTTCAAATGGGAGTTGGGTCTTGTCCGGGATGGACGGCGGACCCGAGTATGACAAGGTCGGCCGGCAAGCCCATACGGCCAAAAACAGCAACATCCCTCGCCTCAGCATGCCGTGCGGGTTAGCTAGCCTTCGGGTCATTGAGAAACCTCGTCAACCTTGTATATGAAAAAGGCGTCAGTGAACTGGTCCGAATTCAATCTGAAAAATAATATAAAGATTTTTCCACTATGTCAAGAATTTATTTGACTTGTAAAGGAATATCAAACCAGCTCATGCAGGGGCAAATCGGCAGCCACCTCCGCTCGCTCGGCGCGAAAAACCAAAGCGGCTTGGGTTGTTGCCTGTTGAGGAAGGAAAAAATCAGGGTTGTTTCCATCAGAAAAGCTGAGCGATATTTGGCCTCGCATCGCTGATCTAAACCAACTGTCGACACCGGCACAGGGTATACCTGAAGATATGAATGAAACAGGCTGACCTGCGTAAAAAAGAGCGGCCGTTAATCAGCTTTGTTCCTTGACGGATGCCGACGCCACCTCAACCGGTCGGGTACTTTCGCTCGGCATGGAGCATTTGCCTTCAAACAATGCTCCTTCATCGATGATCAATTTACCAGTGCTCATTTCGCCGCGAAAAACCGACTTGTTCTCCAAAACGATTTTGCCAGTCGTATGCACGGTTCCATTGATGCTGCCGCCGAGAACGAGATTCTTAGCTTTGATGTTGCCCTTGACCGAACCATCCTTGCCGACCACCAACGTATCGCTGGTTGTGATATCTCCAATCACCTTACCGTCGACCCGCAATCCGTGTTCGACTTTGATGTTACCTTCAAAGCTCGATCCTTTTCCCAACAGTGTGTTGAGTTCGCCTGTTTTTTCCGTGGTTTTCATCTCTTGTTTTCCAAACATCACATGTTTTCCATCGATTAAACTAGGAAGACCATTTGCCGGGCCGAGAAAAGGCCAGGATAAAATCCTTCGGATCCAAAGGAATCCCATCTTTCCAGATTTCAAAGTGCAGGTGAGGCGCAGAACTCTGGCCGGTATTTCCGAGCAGAGCGATGGGATCGCCCTTTTTCACCAAAGCGTTTCTTTTATACAACAATCGTTGATTGTGGCCATAATAGGTAAAAAAACCATTTCCGTGATACAAAATCATGAGATCGCCTAAATCGGGAGTCCATCCGGCGAACATGACAATTCCATCGGCGGCTGCTCGAATAAAGCTTCCTCGAGGTGCAGCAATATCGATGCCGCGGTGTTGACCGCGGTCAAAATGGCGATAATCATCATAATCGCTGGTCAGGATACCTTCAACCGGCAAAAAAGTTGGGATGCTCTCGAGATAGCCATGAAGAGGCGCAGAAGATCGCTGCAAAAAACCCAGCTTATCCTCCAGCGCCACATCCCCCGCGTTGGCCAATTGCATCTGTGAAGGAACAAGCGTGGGCAAGACATCGGGATAGATATCGATATTGCCCTGCGGCCGGTAGCTGTCAGACAAATCAACGCTCTCCACATTGCCCAACCCCAAAGCCGAACGGATTTTCCCCTGCGAAACCTCGAGCTCTTCAAATGCCGTTATCAACTTGTAAACTTTAGTGTTGTTCTCCTGGAGCTGAATCGTGAGTGTATTCATCTCGCGGTTTTTAAGATAGAGACGGGCGACCTGCCAATAGGCAAGCAAGCCGACCAACAGATGCAAAACCAAAAGAACCGCAGCGATTTTTACGATTCTGACACGACTGGCACGAACCGAAAACGCTTTAGGCTCGCTCTGGTCGTCCGGAATAAACAATAGCTGAAAGCCGTTACGATACTTTTTTTTCTTGCCCATCGTTTCTTCTCGTTGGTTGCTTCTGGCGCCTCGTCACGATCGCATTTCGCCCGATGTAAATGGGGCCAGGCGGCCCCAAATCATCGAGTTCAAATCGATTCGTCGCCGCAAATCATGCTGACGAGACGCTCGAGCTCATCGTCGGAAAAATATTCGATTTCGATCGCCCCGCCTTTGGGACGAGATTTTATATGCACCTTGGTAGTCAAATGGGTCCGCAGTCGATTTTCCACATCTTCGATATACAAAGATCTGCGATCGACTACAACCGGTTTTTTCTGCTTTTCGCTTTTACGCTGGGCGTTACGCGCCAGATCTTCAACCTGGCGTACCGAAAGTTTTTGCCTGACGATTTTTTGCCACAGGGCAATCTGCTCTTCACTTGTCGGTAAGGACAAAAGAGCTCGTGCATGCCCCATGCTCAGTTCATCCGCCTGTAAACTCGACTGAATCCGCCTCGGCAGTTTGAGAAGGCGAAGAAAATTGGTGACCGTCGTGCGATCCTTGCCGACTTTATCCGCCACCTGCTCCTGAGTCAAACGGCACTCGTCGATCAGCCGCCTGTACCCTCGAGCGATGTCGACCGGATTTAAATCTTCTCGATGAATATTTTCGATGATCGCCAGCTCGAGCATCTCCTCGTCGCTGTCGATTTCGAGGATATACGCCGGGATCTCTTGAATCTCCAGATCGCGCACCGCTCGCAAGCGCCGCTCACCAGCGATCAGTTGATAACCGTCATCATGGCGTCGAACGGTTATCGGTTGCACAATACCTTTTTCGGCGATGGAACGCCGCAGTTCCGCCAGGTGTTCGGGATCGAAAACTTCCCGCGGCTGAAAGGGATTCGGGGTGATTCGGTTGACCGGAATAAAATCGATCGCTCCGGACATCGCCCTCTGTTCTTCACCCGGCGACGCAGGAGCATCCGGCAACAGCGCCCTAAGCCCTCTTCCCAGCGCTTTCTTGTTCGCCATTTCGGATGATTTCCTCAGCCAGGCTCATATAGTTTTCCGATCCGGTCGATACTGCATCGTACAGTATGATCGGTTTACCGAAACTCGGCGCTTCACTCAACCGAACATTTCGATTGATCATCACGTCAAAAACACGACCATCAAAATACCGGCGCACATCCTCCGCTACCTGACGAGACAGATTGAGCCGAGCGTCGTACATGGTCAACAGCACACCCTCTACGGCCAGATCGGGATTGAGGTGCTTTTGAACCAATCGTATCGTGTTCAGCAGCTGACCCAACCCTTCCAGCGCATAATACTCGCATTGAATCGGAATTAAAACCGAATCCGAAGCGGTCAGCGCATTGATCGTCAACAAACCCAGCGAGGGCGGACAATCCACCAAAATAAATTTGTATTGATCGCGAACATTTTCCAATGCGTGCGCGAGACGATACTCGCGCGAAATAACCGAAACCAATTCGACTTCGGCGCCGACCAGATTGATCGATGAAGGAAGCAATTTTAAATACTTGAGCTCTGTATCGAGCACAAGATTGTCGATTTCTTGCTCCTCGATGATCGCATTGTAGATTGTTTTATTGAGATCGTTTGCATTGATCCCCAAACCACTGGTGCTGTTGGCCTGCGGATCCATATCGATCAAAAGAGTCGGATATTCGGCAACTGCCAGACAGGCGGCCAGATTGACCGACGTCGTGGTTTTCCCGACCCCACCTTTTTGGTTGGCTATCGCGATCACTTTGCCCATTTGTGCGGGCGTCCTCCATGTTTGATAAAGTAAACCAATATAAACCTAATGCAATAAAAAATCAACATAAAGTTTCCACGCTTTGGGACCCCGAACCCGGCGCAAAACAATCAATTGAGTTGCTGCCGTTTGACGAATCTGCAAAAATATCCGGCCATCTCATCAGCTGGGTCGCTTCACAACGATTTCGGCATTCCCGAGTTTGTCCTTGACAATGGCTCGAAAAACGCCTATTTTTGGTAGTGTTGCGCACTGGCCCTCAACTCAAAATGAACAAGCCGTTTTGATGACTCTTGTGATCTGTGCTTTTTCAGCCCGTTTGGGCCCGCGGGCAGGGCGACATTATCGCTCCAAGGTTCATCGTGGCGCGTTGTTTCCGCTCGGCCACGCCCCTCCTTTTCCGGGGTCGATCCTCTTCACACAAACCCAATAACCTTTGTTCACAACCCGTTCTTTTTGCTTTTTTATAAGAAAGGAATCGCCATGCGTCTCTTTAACCTCTTGGTCGTCTGGTTTCTTCCTCTTGTCCCCAAACCCATCGTTCGCCTATTTTCCAAACCCTATGTCGCCGGGCCGAAACTTGAAGATGCCGTACAGTCGGTCAAAGACCTCAACTCCAGGGGCATCATGGCTACGCTCGATGTCCTCGGCGAAAGCGCTCAAGCCGCCGAGGAATGCGCTCAAGCCGTGGAGGAATACCTCACGGTTCTCGATACCATCCAAAAAGAAAACCTGGACAGCAATATCTCGATTAAACTGACCCAGCTCGGCTTGAACATCGACCCAGAGTTTTGCTACGATAACATCAGAAAAATTGTCGCCAAAGCGGCCGAAACCGCGACTTTTGTTCGCGTGGACATGGAAGACTCGAGCGTCACCACGCTGACCATCGATCTTTTTTTGCGGCTGCAAAAGGACTTTTCCAACGTCGGCATCGTCATCCAGTCCTATTTGCGCCGCAGTCTCGACGATGTAACGGACTTGCTGAAAACCCACACGAATTTTCGTGTCTGCAAAGGCATCTATGTGGAGCCGAGACAAATCGCCTATAAAGATCCTCAAACGGTCAACGACAATTTCACCCTCCTTGTCGAAACCGCCCTGAAAAACGGGTCGTATGTTGGAATCGCCACCCATGACGAAAAACTTGTTTGGCAAGGTCTGCGCATTGTCCATGAGCTCGGCTTGAAAAAAGAAGATTATGAATTTCAGATGCTATTGGGAGTGGATGAAGAACTCCGCGACATCATCGTTCGGAGCGGCCACCATCTGCGCGTCTATGTTCCCTTTGGCAAGCACTGGCATGCCTATTGCGTCCGACGTCTCAAAGAAAACCCCAAAATCGCGCTTTATGTTATCAAAGCCCTATTTGGTCTTCGCTGATTTTGTTCATGCCGAATTCAGTCGGCCGTCACACAAGATGCAACCTGCCAATCGGAGAAGATAGATGAAAAAGATATATTTGCCTTTGCTAATTTTTGCGGTGGTCTTCGGCCTTTCATCGGCCCGGGCAGAAGAAGGCATGTTTCTGCTCGATCAAATCGCCGAACTACACCTCAAACAACAGGGCTGCCGCATTCCAGCCTCAGCCATCTGGAATCCGCGGGATGGCGGAATCGCACGCGCTGTGGTCAGCCTCGGCGGATGCACCGCTTCGTTTGTTTCACCCGACGGATTGATCCTCACCAACCATCATTGTGCTCGGGGTGCACTGCAACGCAACAGCACTCCGGAGCGCAATCTATTGATAACCGGATTTCTTGCCAACTCAACTCAAGAAGAGCTGCCAACTTTTGGAACCCATGTCTATGTTTTGCTCTCTTTCCAGGAGGTAACCGAAAAAGTCTCTGCCGGCATAGGCGATGACATGCCGGCGCAGGAAAGAAAAAAAACCAGGGATGCCAATAAAAACGCTCTGATCCTCGCGGAAGAAAAAATCGATCCGACTGTGGATGTTAAAATCGTCGATATGCATGCCGGCGAACAGTCGATCCTCTTTCGCTCGATGGAAATACGCGATGTCCGACTGGTTTATGCTCCGCCACAAACGATCGGCGTCTTTGGCGGTGACATCGACAATTTCGAGTGGCCGCGGCATACAGGAGATTATACTTTTCTGCGCGCCTATGTCGGACCGGATGGTCGGCCGGCTGACCCGGCTGATGAGAACATCCCCTATCGCCCCGAGGGCTGGCTCAAAATCTCGCTCGACGGATATCGGGAAAACGATTTCTGTATGGTCATTGGCTATCCCGGCTCGACCGCCAGATACCGTAGTTCGTTTGATATCGCCTACCGCCAAAACAGCTACTACCCCTGGCGGATTCGTATTCTGAATGATTACATCCATCTGCTCGAAACCCTCGCCGACAGCGATTCCAATCGCGCGATCCAGGTCGCCAGCCTCCTCGCTTCGCTGAACAATTCGCTCAAAAACAGCCGAGGGCAATTGGACGGTCTGATTCGAACCGATTTGCTGGAGAAAAAGCGAGCGGAAGAAGATGTATGGACAAAAAAATACGGAGAGCCTTCGCCGCAGGCGGATCTTTTGGGCGAGTTGAAAGTGCAATACCATGAACTCGAATCTTTTGCCGAAGGCATAAATTGTCTCGGCTGGTTCCTGCGCTTCAACCAACTCTTGAGTGTGGCCCACAAAGCACTGTCATGGGCAGATGAGCGGCAAAAACCCGAAGCCGAACGCAAAAGCGGCTATATGGATCGGGATATGGCGAATTACAAAGATCGGCTCAGTTTCCGATATCGCAACTATAATGCCGAGACCGATCGACTAACCTTTGTCTTTTTCTGCCAGGCGGCAAACGATCTGCCCGAGAACCAAAAACCACACTTTATTCAAGCGCGTGTCGCTGAAAAGGCTCCAGATGCCGAAACCACGTTTCAAGCCTTTTCCAAAAAGCTCTATGAAAAAACCTCTCTAACAGATTTGTCGAGCTGGTTGGCGTTGTTTGATCTGACCGCCGAACAATTGCAGCAGTCGCAGGATCCTTTGCTGGTATTCGCCCGCGAAATTTATAAAGAATATGAACCGCTGCGGGAAAAACAACGTCTTTTCGATGCCCGACTCGAAAGGTTACGGCCCCGTTATCTGCAAATTCTACGCACGGAAATGCCGGGGACCCTTTATCCGGACGCAAACGGCACCAAACGCCTCACCTTTGGCCATGTTAAAGGTTACGCCCCGCGAGATGCGGTTCAGTACCTCGCATCCACAACAACCGACGGTATTCTGGAAAAATATACCGGAACCGATCCTTTTGATGCACCCCACGAGTTGCTGCATCTGATTCGAACAGCGGATTATGGTGCCTTGCGGGAGCCTAAAAGTGGAAAAATGCCGGTCAACTTTCTCACCACGCTGGACACCACTGGCGGCAACAGCGGCAGCCCGGTTCTGGATAGCGAGGGGAATTTGATCGGTCTATTGTTCGACGGTAATTATGAAAGCATCGTTGCTGATTATCGTTTCGACCCCGAATTGACCCGTTCGATCTGCGTCGATATACGCTATATCCTCTGGTTGATGCAAAAATTTTCCTCCGCGCACCGATTGCTCGATGAATTGGGCATACCACAAAGATGAGCAGGGCCCGAAAGAAGCGCAGTGCAGAAAAGGCCGAGCCGGGTAACCAGGAAAAACCGAGATGAACAAGGATTTGTACAAAAAGCTCCAAGAACTGCGGCGCACCCTGGAGCACCACAACTACCGCTACTATTCGCTCGACGACCCCGAGATAACCGACGCCGAATACGATCGTCTAATGCGGGAGTTGATCGAAATCGAGACCAAGCATCCGGAATGGCTAACGCCGGATTCTCCGTCACAGCGCGTCGGAGCCCCGCCTGTCGATGCTTTTAGCAGCATCTCCCATTCCTTGCCCATGCTCAGCCTGGATAACTCTCTAAATGAAGCGGAAATCCGCGAGTTCGACCGGCGCACACAACGCTTGCTCGAAAGAACAGATGAAATCGAATATGTCTGTGAAGTCAAACTGGACGGTCTGGCAGTCGAATTGGTCTATGAAAGTGGCCTGTTGACCATCGGCTCGACTCGTGGTGACGGCATCACCGGAGAGAATATCACCCAGAACCTCAAGACTATCGCATCCATTCCGCTGCGGTTGCGCGGGACGGAAAGCGCTGTCCCTGAACGCCTGGAAGTGCGAGGCGAGGCGATCATGCCGTTGCACGAATTTGTCCGATTGAACCAGACCCGCCTCGATAGCGGCGATCCCCCGTTCGCCAATCCACGCAATGCCGCCGCCGGATCACTTCGTCAGCTCGATTCGAGCATCACGGCCAGTCGCCGGCTGGACTTCTTTCCCTACGGTATCGGCCTGTGCAGCGCGCCGCTACCGCCGTCCCACAATCGGGTTTTATCCTGGTTCGAGGAATTGGGTTTTAAAACCAATCCCTTAACAAGTATCTGCCGCGGTATCGAAGCGGTCATCGACTATCACCGTCGTATCATGGAACAGCGCGATTCACTCAAATACGAGATCGACGGCATCGTGGTCAAGGTCAACCACTTGGCTGCTCAGGAACGGATGGGAGTCCGGTCGCGCAGCCCGCGCTGGGCAATCGCTTTCAAATTCCCCGCCCGAGAAGCAACGACGCGAATAAAAGATATCATCGCCCAGGTCGGCAGAACCGGAACACTGACGCCCGTTGCCATTCTCGATCCGGTTCAAATCGGCGGTGTGACCGTCTCTCGCTGCACTCTGCACAATCAGGACGAAATCGAGCGGCTGGACGTGCGTATCGGTGATCGGGTTGTGGTGCAGCGCGCCGGCGATGTGATTCCCAAAGTCGTACGCGTTGTCAAGGAACAGCGCAGCGGCCGAGAGCAAACCTACCGGCTGCCGGATCGCTGTCCGGTTTGCAACAGCCATACGATTCAAGCCCCGGGAGAAGCAGCCGTGCGCTGCGTCAACCTCTCCTGTCCGGCCCAGATCAAGGAAAGAATTGCTCACTTTAGCTCCAAAAACGCCATGGACATCGATGGGCTCGGCGAGAAATTGATCGACCAGCTGGTGGAAAAGGGACTACTCAAATCGATCGCCGATCTCTATTTTTTACAAAAAGACCAGCTGATCGTTCTCGAGCGTATGGCCGACAAATCGGCGGAAAACCTGTTGGCGGCGATTCGTACAAGCCGTCGGCGTCCGCTCGAACGCGTGCTCTTTGCCCTGGGTATCCGCTTTGTTGGGGAACATATCGCCCGAGTTCTGGTTCAGGCATTTGGAAACTTGCCAGCATTGATGCAAGCCACACCAGAAGAACTTGAAAAAATACACGAAATCGGCCCTCAAGTCGCCGAAAGTGTGAACTCTTTTTTCGCACAAAAAGAAAACCGGCATTTGATCGAGAGACTCGAGGCGGGCGGAGTTGAATTTACAGCAGCGACCAAACCGATGGGCGACAAACTGGCGGGCAAGACAATCGTGGTCACCGGAACGCTCACCGGCTTTAGCCGCAAAGAGATTGAAGAGCGGATTCAGCAATTGGGTGGACGTGCGGCTGCATCGGTCAGCCACAATACCGATTATGTTGTTGTGGGAGAGAATGCGGGATCAAAGGCCGATAAAGCCAAAGAACTCGGCATCCCAATTTTGACCGAACAAGAGTTCAATCAGATGATCGATAATTGAACTTTTCAATAAAACCGAATGGCGTCGGCTCAGAACGACCTTGACTGGATCGTTTCGCAATAGATATGTTCTCAGCCGATCGCCAGGAAATGCATGACTGGTCCATAGACCGGTGGAATGTCTGCGAGACCGACCGCAGGCAATGACTTGGCCGGTACCCGGTTACGGAGCAATGATTTCAAGGATTTTTAACGATGAAAACGATCAAAACGAT